>NZ_JBGVOG010000001.1:0-24948 GCF_045126245.1 Methanobrevibacter sp.
GGACAATAACAGGTACTCAAAAAAATGCAGGGATAATCTATTAAAATGCATAAGCCTGACTGACTTTGAAAATTTCAAGTTTATGGATATTGAGACTAAAGGCCTTTCCAATGTTCCGGTTATATTGATTGGTGTTGCTGAAATAAAAGGAAAGGACATTGTTTGCTCACAGTATTTCTTAAGAGATTATTCGGAAGAGGATGCGGTATTGGATGCATATCTATCCCATTTGGATGAAGATTCTGTCCATGTTACATTCAATGGAAAAAGTTTTGATGTACCATTTATTAAGAATAGGTGCACATATAATAGAATTAGTGCAAATCTGGATTTGCCCCACCTGGACTTGATGCACTTTGCAAAGAACCTGTGGAGGGATGAACTGCCAAACTGCAAACTGCAGACGATTGAAAGGGAATTTTTCGGCATCGAAAGAAAAGATGACGTTCCAGGACAATACATTCCCGAATATTATGATACTTACCTATCTGAAGATAACATAGGTCCTATTGTGCCAATAATTGAACATAATAGGCAGGATATTATTTCACTTGCAGCTTTTTTAGAGAAAATGTATGAGGATGTAAATTAAATGGGACTTTTTGATAGATTCAAGAAAAAAGAAAATGTTGAATCAAAATCCATTCCAAAGGATTCTGAAATAGAAGAAGATCAATTATTACTGAAAAAGATTGCCACATCTGATAAGGATAGAAATAAAAGGGCAGTTGCAGCAAACAGCATTACAAATCAGTATGTTGCATTAGATTTGTCTAAAACTGTAAAGGATAGGGCAATACGTTTGATTGCCATCAATAAAGTTAAGGATGAAAATTTACTTTGGGATGCCGCTGAAAATTCACAGTTTTTTGATGTTAGAAGCTTTGCATATGAAAGGCTGGGGGAAAACAATAAATCAATTGCAGAAATTGTAATCAATACTAAGAAAAATCCAAATGTGGATGAAATTTTTGAAAAAATCACAGATGAGGAAACCCTTGCCTGGATTGCAACTGATGCTGAGGATAAGAGATACAGAAATGAAGCAGTTGGAAAAATAGAATCTCAGGATGTCTTAAAAGATTTGGTTTTCAAGGCAAATGATAATAATGTTAAGAAAATCGCCATAAATAAAGATACTTTCACAGATGAGGATTCTCTTCAAAAAATAGCCATTGATCAAAGAGATGAAGGGGTTAAAGTCGCTGCCATTAATAAAATAGGCAGTAGCGAAAGGTTAGCCATGATTGCCAAAAGTGAAGAGAATGCGAAAATCAGGTCAATTATTTTTGAGAAAATAGACGACGTTAATATATTGGAGGACATTATTTTAAATTCTGATAAATCTGATGTTCGCCTTGATTTGATTTCAAAATTGGAAGATGAGGAATTGCTTACCCGTGTTGCCTTGAATGATGAGGATAAAATTGTCAGAAGCGAGGCCGCTAAAAGAATTACCTCTGAAGAGACATTATTGGAGATTATCAATTCCGATGATGATCGATTTGTCCGCCAGATAGCTGTCAATAACCTTACCAACCCAAAAGATTTAATTGACATTGCTTTAAACGATGAAGACCAGTTTGTTAGAAGCCATGCAATTAAAAATCCTAATCTGGTCGATGAGGAGGATTTTTTGGAGATTGCAGTTAATTCAATTCATGAGGATGTGGCTGATGAAGCCATGAAGCATATCACCGATGAAAAAGCTTTTATCAAGATTTTAAATGAGGCCAAATTGGAAAATGTTAGAAAAGGTACTCTTGATGAAATTGATGATTTGGAAACATTGATTAGAATAGTTTTAGCAAATGAGGATGAAGAGTTTTCTTTAAGGGCATTAAATAAAATCAATGTCGAAAAATGTCTGATTAAAATTTATGAACAGGGCATTTCAGAAAACATTTCAGTAAGGGCTGTTTCTAAAGTCAGGGACCAGAAATTTTTAACAAAAGTGGCTAAAAATGATTCTCAGTGGAGAGTTCGTGAAGCTGCAGTTAAGCATATTGTCAGTAAAAAAGTTCTAAATGACATTTCCATTAATGACGATAATGAATATGTAAGAAATGTGGCTAAAAAGAGAATGAGCTTATAGATAAAACTCTGGTTCTCTTCTTTCGCTGTTTGCTTGCTCAAAAGCCGGTTTTTTAGTTTCAAATGCTTCTCCACTAAATTTACGTGCATCTTCAGGGCATATGTTGATGCATGCAGTGCATCTGCTGCATAAATCTAAGTCGGTATTTACAGGGTCATCGTCTGGTATTGCCTGTTCTGGGCAAATTGAAACGCAGTCGTAACAGAATGAACAGATTGCATCATCACAGCTTATTATAAACGGTAACTGTTTGTATGGGATGTATTGTGAATTTCCAGGAATTTCAGAAGTTAAACTTTCACCGGATTCTATTTTTTCTATACACTTTTCAGCGAATTCGTTGATCTTTTTGATGTCTTCGCTGTCGGGCCTTCCGACTGCAACGCCATCAAATATTGAATGATGGCTGACTGTGGTGGCGGCAGCTATTACATCGAAACCGTTTTCCTTCAATAGTTCTACCAATTCAAGCAATGCATCTTTAACCTGCGCATTTCCGTAGTTTGCAATGGCTATTGCCTTTGTGTCGTTTCCTTTAAATTTAGCTAGTCGGTCACGTCCGCTTTTCGGAAGCCTTCCTGCAAAAATTGGCATTCCGACAATGGCAATGTCCTCTTTTGAAAACTCTTTTTTGGAGTTGAAGTTCAATAAATCGTAAGTTTCACTTTCTTTTTTAAAATTGCTTGCAACTTGCTCTACAACCTGTTTAGTTGTTTGTGACGGACTGAAAAAAATTTTCATGATTTTTGACATGCTTTCACCTATTTAATATATTATTTAATCAGCTAACTTAAAAATTTCGAATATTTATCTATCCTCTTTTTTCCATTAGCAATTTTTGATTTGACATTTTAGAAACTATTTAATATAATTAAATTAATAAACAATATTTGGTGATACGATGGAATTAATGAGAGAGCTTTCTTTGGCACCAGGTGTATCTGGCTCTGAAGATGAAATAGCTAAAATTATTACACGTGAATTAGAAGATGTTGCTGATAAAATTGAAAGGGACAGCATGGGGAACTTAATTGCTACTAAAAAAGGTGAAAAGAAAGCCCCTACTGTAATGCTTGCAGCTCATATGGATGAAATTGGTTTAATGGTAAGATACATTGACGATAACGGTTTTATTAAATTCTCAAACATTGGGGGAATAAATGATCAGATGTTAATGAACCAGACTGTAACTGTCCACTCTTCTGTAGCTGAACCTGTTGTAGGGGTAATAGGTTCAAAACCGCCTCATGTCACTAAAGCTGAAGAAAAAAACAAGGTTGTTAAAGCTGAAGACATGTTTATTGATATTGGTGCAAAAGACAAGGAAGATGCAGAAAAGATGGTTAGAATCGGAGATAAGATGACCTTCAATGCACTCTTTGAAGAATATCCAAATAATTTGATTATGGGTAAGGCACTTGACAATCGTGTAGGCTGTTATGTGATGATTGAAGTTTTAAAAAGAGTCGAAACAAGGGCTACCGTTTATGGTGTGGGAACTGTTCAAGAGGAGGTAGGCCTTAAAGGAGCTAAAACATCCTCATTTAAGTTAAACCCTGATTTGGCTATTGCACTTGACGTAACATTGTCTGGTGACCATCCTGGAATCAAACCGGAAGAAGCTCCAGTAGTGATGGGTAAAGGTCCGGCCATAATATTGGCTGATGCAAGCGGAAGAGGTATTCTAACTCAACAGTCCATAAAGGACATGCTTATTAAAGCAGGTGATGAAAACGGCATTGATTATCAGTTGGAGGTAAGTGATGGCGGAACAACCGATGGAACTGCAATTCATTTAACCCGTGAAGGAATTCCAACCGGTGTTTTATCAGTTCCTACCCGTTATATTCACACTCCTGTAAGCGTATGCAGTATGGACGATGTTGAATCAACAATTCAATTAATTGTTGCAGCTATTAATGATTTATAATAGAATTTTGGCACTTAAATCGCCAAACCATTATTTTTTAAGTTATTAGGAGGTGTTAATATTAACAGTTTTGAAAACCAAAAGTTCTGTCAGTCATGTGCCATGCCATTATCCAGTGATGAGCTTTTTGCAACAAATGCTGACGGATCAAAAAATGAGGATTATTGCATTTATTGCTATAAGGATGGGCAATTCACTTCAGACATGTCTATGGAGGAAATGATGAATTTCTGTATAGACAAGATGGTTGAACTTCATCCGGATGTTGATAGGCAACAGGCAACTGAAATGATGCAGGAAGTTTTCCCAAAGTTAAAAAGATGGGCTGCAGATTAATTTTATGAATGTTTTAATTATAAACATTCCTTTTTTTATTAAAATATTAAAAAAATAGTAAGATAGATTTATTTAAACCTATCATCTGATTTTTGTGATTTTGCTTTCTTATGGTTAGTTTCAAACCAGCCGATTTTTAGCTCATCGATTGTGTCTTCATATAATTGAGGCACGTAAGGTTTGATATCCAGAAGTGGTGTTCCATCCAAAACGTCAATATTTTCAACATGTACCGTGTTTCCTTCTACTTTGTTTATTTTAACAACACTCATTCCAATGCGATTCGGCCTTTTGGGAGATCTTGTTGCAAATACTCCATGGGTGTTATTGTCCATGAAGGGCTTTACTTCAAGCATATATCCATCTACTTTATGAAGCAAATAGATTATATGAATATGTGAGAATACGTCTAAATCTTTAAGGCCTTCAATAAACTCTTTTTTAATTTCAATAGTTCCCTTAATTCCTTTAGCACCTGTTGGTTGAATGGGCATTCCTTCAATTTCTGTAAATTCGGTATGTATTGTACCTATTGACTGCATTTCAATTTTCATATTTCATTATTTGTTTTATTTTTTTAATAAAATTTTCTTGAAATGAAAAGATATTCTTTCGATAGCATTTTTTGAATTTCGATAGAATTTAATATAACTAATTAATATTAAGTAAAATTATTATTAATTAATTTATTAACATTTATATTATTTTTTAAAATATTTTAATTCTTTATTATTTAAAAAAAATGTTATAATTCTTTTTTTAAATTTTTGATTTGATAAATTTATATCGATATGTAGCATTTTCGGTAATCGATTTAAAAATTCTTTATTTCTGAAAAACCGAAACATTTATATACAATTCGACACAATTTATTATTGTGAAAACACAATGAGGTATTAAAATGAAACTTAGTGCAAGAAATCAATTAAATGGAAAAATTACAAATGTTGAACTTGGTGCTGTAATGGCAAATATTAAAGTCGAAATTTCAGAACCTAATGTTATTACTGCAGTTATCACCAAAGAATCCGCTGAAAAATTAGGTTTGGCTGAAGGTGATGATGTAGCAGCTATCATCAAATCAACTGAAGTTATCATAGGAAAATAAATTTTGAATCAGGAGGAATATAAAATGGATATTAGTGCAAGAAATCAATTGAACGGTAAAATTACAAATGTTGAACTTGGTGCTGTAATGGCTAATGTTAAAATTGAGATCAGTGAACCTGGTGTTATTACTGCGGTTATTACTAAAGAGTCTGTTGAAAATTTAGGTTTGGCTGAAGGCGATGACGTAGCAGCTATCATAAAATCTACCGAAGTTATTGTAGGAAAATAAATACATTTTTATTGGAGAATTATTAATATATTATTTAAAGGAGGATATCGAAATGAAACTTAGTGCAAGAAATCAATTGAATGGAAAAATTACAAATGTTGAACTTGGTGCTGTAATGGCAAACATTAAAATTGAAATTACCGAACCTAATGTTATTACTGCAGTTATCACCAAAGAGTCTGCTGAAAAATTAGGTTTAGCTGAAGGCGATGACGTAGCAGCTATCATCAAATCAACTGAAGTAATCATAGGTAAATAGATAAATTATTTAAAGGAGTTATTAAAATGGATATTAGTGCAAGAAATCAATTAAGTGGTAAAGTTGTTGGTGTTGAACTTGGTGCTGTAATGGCTAATGTTAAAATTGAGATCAGTGAACCTGGTGTCATCACTGCTGTTATCACTAAAGAATCTGCTGAAAATTTAGGTTTAGCTGAAGGCGATGATGTAGTTGCTTTAATCAAATCAACTGAAGTAATCGTCGGTAAATAAACAATTAAAAAAATCTTTTTTATCTTTCAAATTGTTTTTAGGAAGCGGATTAAAATCCGGCTATTCCTAACAACAAAAATATTATAAATAATATTACTGCTGCTTTTAAAAGTGTCTTTAAGTTTTTAACGACAGCATATATTATTATAAATAATATAATTAATCTGATAATGTTCATTATCATGGCTTAACCTCCTGCGAGGATGGTTTTTGTACCTTCTTCGGAGATTTCTTCTTTTTTAAACTCAACTTCATATTTTACGGTTTCAATCACTTCTTTTAATGCGTCAAGAGTTTCTCCTCTGTGAGCACCTAAAACCGCAACTAAAAATAACAGATCTCCGGTATAAAATTCACCTATGTAGTGGACAACGGATATTTCATGAACATTGTATTTGATTTTAGCGTTTTCAACTATCTTTTCAATCTCTGATTTTGTCCTGTCTTTATCTGGGGTTGTAAGAACAAGTTTTTTCAAGTTCATGTTTTCTTCTTTTCCACGTACAATTCCTTCAAAAGTAAAAATAGCTCCAGAATAGTCAATTTTACTGCTTTTTTTCAATTCATCTATTAAGTCTGCTGTTGTTACTTTATCTTCTTTTGCTTCTATAACGCGTACAACCATTTTATCACTCAATTAATATTTATTACTCATCTGTTAAATAACTATTGTTATATGTCACTGACTTCCTTTACTGATAAATTTTTCAATCTTTCAATGCCTTTTATTTCGCAAATCAAATCAACAGTTGCTTTTGGAACTAATTCCTGCCAATTTTCATCCTCAAGCATTCTGCGTCTGACTTCTGTTCCGGATAAATTCAACCTATCATAAAGCGGAGGTTGCCTGACTTCAAAGCCCTCCTCACTAAACAGTTGCTTTACTAAAGGATTGCCGGAATAAACTATTGAAAATGGCGGTGTCATCATTTTAACATGGGAAGGCCAGATGGCATTGAAATTAATGTCTTCCATAGGAATGATATAATATCTTTTAGGGTCAATATTGCTTTCAGCCAATGCCTGATTCATCATAACAATCCTCTCACCCGCAGTAAAGGGATCTTTTAACTCATGACTTAACTGGGCGCTGCCAATACCAATGACAATCTCATCCACTTCCTCTAAAATTTTATTGATAACTTGAATATGTCCGTAATGGACAGGCTGCATTCTGCCGATTAAAATTCCACGAATCTTATCCATAATACTCCTCTTTAAGGTTTTAGAAATAATAATATTTTTGGTGTTTAGCATTTCTTTAATCTTTTAATTATCTATATTTTTTGTAATAAAAATACTTTTTTAATTAAACTAAATTATATAAAAGATAATTTACTAAAAAGTTATTATAATCAGTTATGGAATTTTCATAGGGTGATTAATTAATGAAGATTACGGTTTTTCATGCGGACGAATGCGACAGAAAAAAATGCACATCCATTAAAATGGAGAAGCTGGGCAAATGCAAATTGGTTTATAATATCAATAAAATACCTGGCGGAGCCATTGTTCTTAATCCCTATGCTGAAAAGGCGGTGTCTTATGAGGATTATAGATATATTAGAAGAAGGGGGATTGTAGGACTTGACTGTTCCTGGAATGAGGTTTCAAGCTCTAAAAAATTCTTTTCCTTGTCCAAGTACCACAGGTCACTTCCATTTTTGATAGCAACAAATCCGGTTAACTATGGAAAACCCTGCATATTGTCAACTGTTGAAGCGGTTGCTGCTACTTTATATATCACTCGCTTTAAGGATGAAGCCCATGAGCTTTTGAACGGTTTTAAATGGGGCCATACTTTTTTAGAGCTGAATCATGAGTTATTGGAAGCTTATAGTGAAGTTGATACAAGTGCAGAAGTCGTTAAGGTTCAAAACGATTTTTTGGCTGAAAAGAACATCAATGCAAATGAAGTTTAATAAAAAAAATATTTTGAAGAATTAGCATAAAATCTAATTCCTCTTTTTCATGATAAATATTCCACAACCAACACCAATCAAAGCGCCGATTACAATTCCAATTATTAATGGCAATCCAAAACTGCTTTCTTGAGAGACATTTCCGGTTGGTGCATTCATAATATTTTGAAGGCCTTCTAGAATAGTCTCGTTATTGACATCATCAACAACTATGATTCTATCAGATAAATCTTGGTGATCTTTTAAAAATTCATTAGCTGTGTCTTGATAAGCTAAAAATAACATTCTTTTATTTGTATTGTTTAAGCTGTGTTCTAAAATGTGTGCAACTTCATCTTCAGAGGTGAATTTATACACACTTATGTTAATGCCATTGGCATCTGCAATGTCTTTAACAAGCACTCCATTGGTATCATTTGCAACAACCATTGTATCTGCAGTCACATCTACTCCATGAGCAGATATTGCAGTTGCTCCTAGAATGAGAAGTAACATTATTATTAATATTTTTATATATTTCATTTTATCTCCTTTAAATTTGATTTATTTCCATTATTTCAGGTTTGATTTTTTCAATTGCAGTAATTATGACCACATTTGCAAATCCTTCAATAAATGATATGAATAAATAAAATGGAAGTAAGGTTGATAGTAATATATCAAAGTTCATTGCTCCTGAAATTAGTAAAATAGCTATTTGCCCAAATGTTGCAAACATGATTCCGATAATTGTTGATCCGAATATTGCAACTTTTTTATTTAAGTAACTAAATAGTTTATAAAATTCGTATGTTACAATTGATAATATGAAACCCATTACTATGAAATTTGCACCTAATGATGTTATTCCACCCATATTCAATACAAAAAATTGCATGAGCAGTGTTATGAATGAAACTATTGTACTGGATAGCGGACCTAATAAAATAGCTATTAAAGGTATTAAAAAGAAGTGTATCGGAACACCTAATGGTGATGGAACAGAAACAGAGGTAACAACCATTGTAAATACGCTAAAAAGTGCTATTGATATTATTCTCTTTTCTTTATTTTCATCTTTTGAGAATTTATAGAAAAATATTAAAACTATTGCCAGTGTTATAATCCAGTATATTAATGCTTGTTCTATACTTATGATTCCATCAGGTAAGTGCAAGTAAACCACCTTATTTAATTTATCACCATTAATTTTAAGGTAATACCCTATAATATTGTTTCGTATTACTTTTCAGCTGTAAATATTAAATTAGTAATACTTTTTGAACAAATTATATATTCATATGATTTTTATTAGAAATTTTTTAATAGTTTTTTTCAAATAATACTTTCGAAAATTTAAATAGATCTCTTTTAATGATTAATGCAGCATATACTTGAATTTAAATAAAAAAATAACGAATGTATTACATTTTATTTTTGTAATACTTTTTTTAGATGGATATAACAAAGTTATGGTGTTTATTATTTTAGGGTAAAGGTTAGATTTAGTCTATTTAAAAATAGCTTGTTGATTTTTAATGGTTGTGTCAAACTAGATTTGTACAATCTAATTTAACACTTTTCAAATTTTGGAGGCAAATTTTAGGTAAACCTAAAATCTATCCTCAAAGTAGTATTGTTTTTTATAGTATTTAAATATTTGCTAATGTAAAACTAGATGTTTTTAGGTTGAAATTAGGGATTTTATAATTGGGATATACATATTAATTTTTACTTGGAATATGCCGTTTTGTTGTAAAATTGTATAACATTGTTAATATATATCAAGTTAAATATTACTTTTTTAAATTAATATTTATAATTTTTAGGGAATTTATAATAAGTATTTAAGTAAATGGGGTCCATTATAAGGGTTATTTTTATTCTAGTAAATTTAATACTTATTTAAAAAGTAATACTTTTTTGTAAATTTTTATAATTATAGTAATAATAAAATATATATATGTATTACAAAAGAATTTATTTTAGGTATTCCGCTATGGAATATCTTTTCAAATTTTGGAGGTGGATATTATTAAAAAACAGGTTGTTTTGTTTATCACATTAATTGCATGTTTAATGCTTGTAATTGGTGCGGTATCTGCCGGAAATGTAGATGCCATTTCTGATTCTCAAAATGGTCTTTTAGGTAATGATATCTCAGATATTGCCATTGGAGATAATGGTTTATCCTCTAATGGGGAGAAGGCAGTATCAGTAAAAGTTAATTATGAATATGCGGATGATGGAAATACTAATCTCGTCCCTGATTTTTATTTAGTATCAAATGATAAATATGTTAACTTTACTAAAGCATATGATGTTGATACTAAAAGTTATGTTTTAAAATTAGTTAATTTTGATGGGGATAAGTTAAATATTTCCGCTATGACTGCAGGTTATGTCACCGATTCAAAAATCATTTCTGGTGCGCAGTTAACTGATGTTGTTAGCTTTGATTTAAAAGCTACTGAAGCTTATAAATTAGGAAGGACTGTTACTGAAATTGCCGATAGTAAATTAGATTTTAAAAATGCTGATGATGTTATTGCAATTACCACTGCAGGGGTTGCAAAATATAACGGTAAAACTAGTGAAGATGCAATGGAAGCAATTGTTAATTATGGATATATTCCGTATAGTAATGTAATAATGTTACGTCAAAGTGCTGTTGATCCTATTGACTTTGCTTTTATTGTTAAATATGGAAATGAGTTGGAAGCTGTAATCTTCCAAAATGCATCTACTGAATATTCATATTTAGGCACTATATCTCAAGACATGTCTAAATCAGAATGGAATAAATATTATAATGCTGTAGTTGGTGAAAATGCTTGGGCATTTGCAAGTTTGGCAAATGGTTGGAATGCGGGTGTTTCCAGAGAAATACTTCAAGAAGCTGCTTTCCATGGTCATATTTGTGAAGGTACATTAGGCGGATATAGTATTATTCAAGCTTTATTAAAATACTATCCTCCTGAGCAAGAAACTAACCCTGGAGGAGTAGGTTCTCCAGCGGACATTACTGCTTATAAAGTACTTGGTGTTCCGGGTGGATCCGATGATGATGCTGCATTATTCTTCTTAGATGATACAATCGGTAAAACTGGATATGTGGGTATGAATACCACCTATACTGGGGCTACTGAAAATATGATTGGTTTTATTAAATGGTATTCAAAAACAAAAACTGGTGATTTAATCATCATGTCCTTTAATTCAACCAAACTCAAAGAAACTTTCACTAAAGAAACCGGAATCGACCCTGATGCAGGAAGTTTAGAAGAATTAAAATACTGCTCCTGGTGGATTAATCAGATTAATACTAATCCTGAAGAATTAGTAGATTTCTTATATGAATTCACTGGATTGAATCAGGAACAATATAATTATTTGATGGGAACTACTGATAATGTAACTTACGATGGTGAACCGTTTGATTATGGTATGGATGGTCATGGTTTAGATTTAGATTATATTTTATCTTTAAATCTCGCTAAAGCTACAAGAGCGAATCCTGCTGAAAATAATCAAGCCAAATTGAGTGATGATGAAATTAAACAAATAGGTATTGATGCAGCTAATGAAGCTAAAAAAATATTCAGTGAAGAATTAGGTGTTGTAATCGGTAGGGATAATGTAGACTTCCTTGCATTAACAGATGCAGGATATGCTTTCTTAAACGAACAAGATACCGTAATTGCTCGTGATGGTCTTTATGAAGTATTTGGTGGAACATTATACAGTCAAAATGTATTAAGTCTTCACCAAGCTGTATGGAAACCATTATGGTTTGCATTTGCACTTCGTTATCCGGATTCTGATTTAGTCAACATGGTGTACTTAAGGTATAATCCAGATACAAAAGACTTCTTTGTCGGAAATCTTGACGGCAATAGAGTTGTTGACATTGGATTTGAAACCTTAAATAACAGTGCTAAATTAAGAGCTATTGAAAGTTCATTTGTACCTGATGGAAATTGGTTTAATATACAAACTATTGTTAATGCATGGAATGAACACCCATTATTTGATCAAATGGCAACATTTCTATACCATGCACACGTATGTCCAGGTGTACAACCAGGATTCTTCATAACTGATTATATCCAAGAAAATCATCCATTAGGTGAAAATGAGTCATATGTTTACATTGCAGATACTATATTCTGTAAAGACGATAGTTTAACCTATTTATTAGATTTATCCCCTGGTTTAGGTAGTTATTATGTACAAAAATTACCTACCAATGAGACAGTATCCCCATATATCGACGGAGGAACTTATCAAGGTGTTCTTGTTGTATGGGATGACAATCTTAAAGTAGGTAAAGCTTCATCCGTAAGTTTCAAATGGGGTACTATTGACAGCAGTATGTATAGTACTTCTGAAGCTGCACGTGCTAACCAAATCAGAGCATATATTGACTTGTATGCAGGTAAGGAAAATCCATATCTTAAAGCAGAACCTATCGTTTCTACAGATGATGAAAGATGGATTACTGAAGAACAATTTAACATGTTAAAACAAGGTGCTGGCGAAAACTTTAATGCTATATCTTACTTGAAAAGTTTAGATGATAGCGTTACTAAAGAAGATTTATTAAAGGCTATGGAAGAAAATTCCAATAGTAATTCAAATAATAATGAATCTAATAGTAATTCTAATGCTAATAGTAATTCTAATACTAATAGTAATTCTAATACTCCGGCATCCAGTTCAAGCAACAGACCTTCATATTCCAATAGTGTAGGAACTTTAGGCGCAGTAGCTGCTGCTGAGCCAACTTCTAGTGATGCATCATCTGAGGATAGTGCCTCTGATGATTCTAAAGATAGTGAAGGCAAATCAAAATCCTATGAAGTTTCAAAAACTCCTGCAACAAAATCTGCTGACTCAAATAGTTTAATCTATGCATTAGTTGGTGTTTTGGCTATTGGTGCAGTACTTGGTTTCGGATATATGAGACGTAAAAAATAATTAAATCAAGATTAATAACTCATTAGAGTTATTATCTTTTCTTTATTTTTTTAAATTTATAAGGCGATTTTATGAATTATAAACACTTATCATTATTGATTTCAATAATTTTTATATTATCTTTTGTTTCTATGGCGATATGTGCTCATCCAGGCCATGGAAGCGAATATATTGAGGAAGTTCAATCTTCATCATCAATTTCACAATCTCCTAGTTCTTCTGGCGGTTCTGTTTCTTCAGAAGGGGGGTCTAGTGCATCTTCATCTGGTTCTTCTGGAAGTTCAGGATATTATAGTTCTAGTTCTAGTTCCAGTTCTGGTTCTAGTGATTCTAGTGGATTGGGTAGTTCAGATTCATCATCTGATATTTCTGAAGTGAAAGACAATTCCACTGTTAAGGAAGTTAATGAGACAAATAATAATACAAATGAATCTACTACTAATAATGAGTTATTTAGTTTGAATAATATAATATTGCTAATTGTTGTGTTATTCTGTGGATTTTTTATAGCTGTTATTGCGTCTAAATTATTATTTAAGAAATAACGGTGATACAATGGCTTTTAGTTTAGTATGGTCTTTAGGATATATAATTTCTATAATAGTTTTTTCAATAATAATTGGTTTAATTTTTTATTTCAACGATACTCATAAAAAGACTTTGGCTAAATATCTTGTTATTTCAGTCGTTTGTACTTCAATAATTGTTTATTTAATCAGTTTATTTAAAAATCAGTTAGGCAATGCATTTGGACTTTATAGTTACAGTTTTATTTTTCTGATTGCATTTGTTTTGATTTTTATCGGATATTTATTATCTAAGGAAAATAACTTTAAAAATAGTTTTAAAAAGATACTTTTGTTATCATATTCATGTTTTTTATTAATATCTTTTGTATGTATTTTATCTAGCAGTATTTTCGGACTCAATTCCTTACAGATTAGTTTGTTTACAGCAATTGTATTTAATTTATTAGTTATCATAGTATTCTTCACAATTAAAAGGTTTAATTTAATTGGCGGATCTTTTAAAATTTTAAAAGATTTATTTTTCATTTTAGGGGCGTACTTTTTAATTGTTTCATTATTCCTTCCAAATATTATGGCCATTGATATGGATGCTATGAGGCCGATAAATATAGTTTCAATTGAATCTATGGTTTTTACATTTGTATTTTTAATTGTTGTGGCGGTTTTAGGGTTATGGTATTATAGAAAAAATACTTTATTAAAATAATTTAATGTTAATTAATTGGTATGTGTGGTGATTTATGTGGTGAGTATTCCTGGAAGTGAATTATTAACAGCAGCATTAAACGTTGTCTCTCAAAGTTTACAAATTCCAGTAATTATATTCTTGCTTATATTTGCAATTTTTGCAGTTTTTACTTTTGGAGGTCTTATTTCAGATTATTCTAGCCGTATAAAATTGACTAGAGAATATAAGGAAAAATTAGTATTTTCTTTAGTTAATGCTAGTTCATTTGAAGAACTTACAAGCATTGTTAATGGTTCTAAAATTTATGACAATCAAAAAGAAGTTTTATTAAAAATAATTGATGCACATTCACTGTCTTCGGATTCTCGTGAAGCTTGGGCTTTAAATTTAATTGAAGAGGAAGAAGTTATAATGGCAAAATCTCTTGAAAGAGTTGACATTGTTACTCGTATTGGTCCAACTCTTGGTTTGATGGGTACTTTAATTCCAATGGGTCCTGGGCTTGCGGCATTGGGTAGTGGAGATGTTACTACATTAGCAAATGCAATTATTGTTGCATTCGATACTACAGTTGTGGGTATTGGATCAGGGGCAGTGGCTTATGTAATATCAAAAATTAGGCGTAGATGGTATGAGGAATATTCTTCAAATCTTCAGTTATTTGTAAATGCCGTTTTAGAAAATTTGAATAAATAGGTTTTGTTATTATGATTCGAAGAAGGAAAGGGAAATTTCTAAATCAGGGTGAAGAAGATCCTATGGCTGGAACATCCAATCTTGTTGATGCTATGCTGGTTATTGCTGTTGGTTTGTTGGTATTTTTAGTTATTTCATGGAATATGCAAAATATTGTATTTAATGATAATATGGATGAACAACAAAGGGATAGGGTTAGAAGTGCAATTCAAGAAGTTTCTCAATTAGACCAAGGTGAAGAACTAGATGAAACTCCGGATATCAGTAATTCTTCTGGAAGTGGTTTTACTGAGATGGGTAAAGTTTATCGGGACTCGGATACTGGTAAATTAATCATGGTTGAAGGTTAATTAAATTTACCTTCTCTTTTTTTAGATATTGGATTAAAATTAATCCTAAAATCTTGTGATGTATATTTAAAATATTTTTTTATAATTTTTTAATTTTATAGGGTTTTTAACTAAACCTTTAAATACTATTACGATAATATAATTTATTAATAGTTATGAAAAGTGAATTTTTCTCATTTTATTTCATAACATGTTATTTTAATTAATTTACAGTTTTCATGATTATAAGGAGGAGTTATTAATGGCAAGATTCGAAGAAGCAGAAAACAGAATGTTCAATGTAAAAATCTGCTTAAAATGTAATGCTCGTAACCCTGCTGGTGCAACTACTTGCAGAAAATGTGGTTACAAAGGTTTAAGATTTAAAGCTAAAGAACCAAGAGGATAGATTTATTCTCTTTACTTTTTTTATTATTTTTTTATTTCATATTTTTTTTAAAAAACAATTAATTTAATATATCATTTTTAATAAAACTTATTTTAGGTATTCTTATGAAAGACGTTGAAAACTATATTAGAGATATATTAAAAATAAGGAAATTACACTTTACTTTAATTGATCCTGATGAACAAACTCCTGAAGAAGCCCTTGAAATAGCTACTGCAGCTATTGAAGGTGGAACCGATGGAATTATGATTGGAGGGTCTACTGTTAATGGTGATGATGTAGATAACACCTGTAAAATCTTGTCTGAAAACATTGCAGTTCCAATTATCATTTTCCCAGGAAACACCAGTAGTGTAAGTAAGTATGCTGATGCAATCTTTTACATGAGTTATGTTAACTCTAGAAATCCACATTGGATTAACGGAGCTCAGGCAATTGCAGCACCTGCCGTTAAGGCATCCGGAATGGAAATTCTGCCTATGCATTATATGGTTATTGCACCTGGCGGAACCGTCGGTTGGGTTGGAGATGCAAATTTGGTGCCTAGAAACAAACCTAAAATACCTGCCGTTTATGCAATGTCAGCAGAATTGTTTGGAATCAAATTTTTCTACCTTGAAGCAGGTTCCGGTGTCGATGAACCTATTCCAGCAGAAATGATTGCTTATTCCAAAAGAGCCGCTCCTAAAAATATACTTGTTGTCGGCGGAGGAATTCGTGACGGCAAAGCAGCTTATATGGCAGCAAAAGCTGGCGGGGACATTATTGTAACAGGTACTGTTGTAGAAGAAGTTGAAAATGTACAGGTTAAAATTCAAGAATTAACTGGAGCTATTAAAAAAGCTTCACTAGAGTAGTTTTCAACTGCTCTTACCACATTTTTTTATTAACTTATTAACATAGGAAATATTATGTTAAATTCACTATATGAAAAAGCCATCGCTAAAAGAGGATATATCCAGGAAATTGAATCGGATAACAATTTGGAATCCCAACTGGAATACAATTGGTTTAACAGAGTTTTTGAGGAAAGCGCTGATGATTTTTCCATTGCTGCAGGTGATGGAAGTTTCAACAAAAAGAAATTTCTCACAATTAACTTCTGTGCTGTAGGTGCGGAATCCATTATATATGATGGTGAAATTAAAAAAATCGATGATTCAGACATTTTTGAAATAGCCCATATTCCGTTTTTGGATGAACTTTTAGGCAATTACATGTCTATTTATGAATTGAAATGTGCACTTAGGGCTATTGAGGAATATGATGTTGACTATTATATGTTTGACGGGTCTATTCTGGGAGATTTGGAAAATGCCTACCCGAGAGGTGTCGAGCTTCCTTCCAAAATCCGGGACAATCTTGATGAAATACTTTTAAATGAGTTTGAAAGAAGATTGGACATCACTCCATATGGATTTGTATTTCCACAAATAAAAGATAGGATACTGGCTGATGTCAGTGTTGATGAAAAATATGAAAACAGGGAAGATTTTGACCTGCATCTTGCATCTGTGGAGAAGATAATTTTATTGTATAGGCTATTGCAGCAGAAAAAAAGGATAATTTCCATTTCAAAGACATCTTCCGACAATGATTTGTTTAAGTGGAACATTCCGGATATTGCAATATTGGATAAGTTCACGGATAAGAAACAGGGTATCTCAAGAATAGAATATAGGCGCGTTTATAAAAGTGCGGCGTTTCCTTATTTCAATGACTTTTTCAAGGAACTTCAGTTCACGGTTTTCTATGTAAGGCTTCAGGATAATAAAAATGTACTGAAGGTCGAATTGCCTTATAAAGCGTCAATAAGTGAAGTTGTTAAGATAGTTGAAAAGATTAACGTTCTGTCCGTTCAGGGTTATCCATATCTGCTCAGCAAAGCCCATAATGATGTTGTAATTACGGACAGGAACATAAAGGAATTGCTAAAAATTGCCAAAATTTATGAAACAACAAATAGGGAAATGTTATAGGAGGTCTAAAGATGGTAGTTGGAATTTGTGTTGGCGAAACATCACTTTCGGAAGTCACATTTATATCAGATAAAATGCCAAAAGTCGGCGAATATGTTACAATAGAATATGATGGAAAGAAAGTTTTAGGGATGATTGAAAACCTGATAAGGGGTAATGATGCTTTGAATGTGGACATTAATGATTTCAAGGCTATTCAAAAGATTTCCAGAATCGGCGTTGAAGACAATTATATTCGCGGAAAAGTTAAGATTCTCGGGGATGTCAATGACAATTTGAAATTGCCTAGAACTCCTGTGCTTCCAGGAACTGAAATCAAATTGGCGGACAAAGATGTTCTAAAAGAGATTTTTAAAGTTAAAAATCCTATTAAATTAGGCTCTTTAGTCAATCAAAGTGATGTGGATGTGAATGTTGAAGCCAATCCTATCTTATCAAGGCATTTGGCTATTCTGGCAATGACCGGTGCAGGTAAATCAAACACTGTTTCCGTTTTGATAGATCAATTGTTAGGTTATGATGTGCCTGTTTTTGTATTTGATATGCACGGCGAGTATGTCGGTGCCGATTTCCCTAATGGGGATGTGAATGTCATCCGACCTAAATTGAATCCTACTTATATGTCTTTTCCGGAGATTAAAAAGCTTGTGAACATTCCAAGCAATGGTTATATTCAGGAAAGACACTTTAGAAGAGCATTCAACGCTGCTAAAGAAGAAGTCCGAAACAGTACTGCATCCACCAAGAATTTCCTGCAATTGATTTATAATATTTTGGAAGTCGATTCAAAAGAAGAAGGTTCAGACAAGCAAATCATTGATGTCATGAATAAGATTGATGATTCAATGGATAAATATTCCAACTTGTTCGACAATAATATCGGAAACATTTTGAGCAATATTAAAATAGGCCATGTCAATGTATTGGACTTAAGTCAAAGCGACGAGTCTGTTGCCAATGTTCTGGTAAGTCACGTAATGAGGAATTCCCTTCAAAAGAGAAAAAATGCAGTTCATGGAAAGGATACCGATACATTGGATTTCCCAGTATTCTTCATTTTGGAGGAAGCACATATCTTAGCTCCAAACAAACGTGATTCAGACTCAAAACGCTGGATTCAAAGGGTTGCAAGGGAAGGCCGTAAATTCGGTTTGGGATTGTGTCTGGTAAGCCAATCTCCAAAGACAGTGGACCACGATGCACTGTCCCAAATGAACAACATGATTATCTTAAGGCTTGTTGAACCTGAAGACCAAAGGCATGTTCAATCAGCAAGTGAAAGCCTATCACAGGATCTGGTCAATCAGCTGCCTTCTTTGAATGTTGGTGAAGCTATTGTTTTGGGCCTAATGAGCAGGGTTCCTACTCTTGTTAAAATCGATGAGTTCAAGGGTCGTCGCCATGGCGATGATATGGACATAATTTCATTTTTCGAAGATATTAAGAAAAAAGAGGAAGAGGAAATTAAACGCCTTGAACAGGAAAGTTTGGAAATGGGTTATGATTATTAATCGGGGAATAGAAATGTCTGGAAAAATATGTGAAAAATGTGGGAAGAATGTTGATGATACTGATAAATTCTGTCCGTATTGCGGATCAAGTCAATTTATACAAGTGGATTCAGTTCCAAGTAACTCTTCTTCACTTCCAACCAAGAAAATTTCTCAAAATAATGATTTAATACATAATCTGTTATATTGGAGTTATGATGAGGGTTACATATTCTCAAAAACTAAATTAATAACTATCTTAACATTCATGGCTTTTGTTTTTAGCATATTCACTGGCCCTCCATTTGCAATATTATTGCTTGGTTTAATTTTTTCCATATTTTTTTATGTTATCGGATTTTGTATTCATAAGATACTAAGGAATGATAAGCCTTCAAAAAATGTATTGGAACATAATGATTATGGCTTGGTTGAAGACTTAAAAAACGCTTTATTGTGTTGGCAGAATAAGAACACAGGAGAGTTTGTGTTTTCAAAGACAAAAATATTTATTCTTTTAATATTTTTCAGTTTTGTATTGTTTAGTTCTTTTGCCCCGACAGCATCTCTTCTGGTATGTTTGACTATCGGATTGATATTTGCAGTACCTTCCGCTATAATTGGGTATGCAATTCATAAGTTGACAAACAATAATCCAACACCTAAAAGGGTTGTTGAAAAACCTAAGCCTCAAATCGATTCAAAAGGCGATGACAAAAAACCCGAAGTTCAAACCGCTGCGAAAACTCTTGAGAAACATGCTAATTTCAAAACCCATCAGTCTCAACTCAATGCTTTAAGAGATGAATATAACATTAAAGAGAAACGTTTAAGGGATTTAACCGCAAAACGATTTGAGCCTCCACAATTAACATATAATAAGTTTATTTCTACTGTCGATAATTGCACAAAAATTTTTAATGAAAAAGCGGACTCCATTCAGTCAATTATTAACCTAGACATTGATGACTCAAAAAGGGTGGAGGATGAAATTAAATCCGGCATGGAAGTCTTAAAATCATTGATAGGCAAAATAGATGAATTAACTGATGAACTGGTACTGAATATGGACAAGTCTGATGACGCGAATGTTAAAGAATTGTTTGATGATATGGAAGTTTTAATTGATTCAGTAAAAAGGTATGATTGATCATGAATTTTGAATAAATTGATTTTTGTAGCTATTTCTTTTTATCTAATATTATTTTTTTAATTCAAAATCAATTTTATTTTCTTTCAATAGATGAGTTCTTTTCAAATGCTCTCTTAGCAAACTATTAAATATGCTATTGAATAAAATATTATTCACTTAAATACTTTAATAAGTGTTTAAATTGGTTATATAAAATCGACAAATGAGGTAATATATAATGAAATTTGCACATTTAGCAGACACTCATTTAGGTTACCGTCAATTTGGTTTAATTGAACGGGAAAAAGACTTTTATGAAGTGTTTGAGAAGGTTATAGATAAAATAATTGAAGAAAAGGTAGACTTTGTAATTCATAGTGGAGACTTATTTGAAACCGCAAGACCATCTCCAATTGCACTTTTGACATTCCAAAAGGGATTGCTTAAACTTAAGGGTGCAGGAATTCCTATGTATGCAATAGCCGGAAATCACGATATTGTAATGCGTAATGGTTCTATCCCACCTCAAATCATTTTTAAGAAATTAGGTTTAAAAGTAATCAGCCCTATCAACACCAATTATATGCATGGTGACATTTTCATAGGAGGACTTCCGTTTTATTCATCCTCCCAAGTCAAGATTTTGAAGTCAAAATTGGATGAATTGTCTAAAAAAGCAGCCAATCACGATAAATCAATTCTCGTATTGCATCAGGGCATTGACAAATACTTCGGATACAATTATGAATTGGAAATCGGTGACCTTCCGGATAATTTCAGTTATTATGCGTTAGGCCATATCCACAATTACATTAATGATTCTTTCGGAAATGGAAGACTGGTTTATCCTGGCTCTGGTGAGATATGGAAAACTGATGAGCTTGAAGATTATGCTAAAAACGGAAAGGGTTTTGTAGTTGTTGATTTGGAAGGGCAAAAACCCCTCATAAAAAGGGTTAAAGTCGATATTCCTAGGGAATTTATTAAAAGATCACTGGATTACAACAATTTGGAAAATGGCGTAGCGGGCATCAAAGAGACTATCAAGGATTTTGACAAAAAGCCTATTCTCAATTTAGAAATCAGAAATGTTGATTCCGATACTGGCGGTGTTTATGAGTTAATAAATGAGGAACTTGGGGACTTATCTTTAATGATTAGGCCGAAATTCATAATGGCCGATGAAATAGACCCTGAAATCATTATTAATGATTCAAGCGTAGGTCCCGAACAGATCATTAAAGAACATCTGAAGGGATATGATGATGAAGCAGTAAGCAATTTGGCCATTGATTTGTATGATTATTTATCCAAGGATAAAATTGATGAGTCCAGGGATTTAATCGATAACTTCTATGATGAATACTATCATACCTCTGTGGAGGATATTGAGGAGGAAACTCTTTTTGAAGAACCCGATGAGATACAAACAGAAGAGGAGGTTCTAAAATGATTTTCACTAAACTAAAGTTAACTAACTTCAAATCTCATGAAAATACCACCATTAATTTTAATAAGGGAATTAGTGTAATTGTAGGTGAAAATGGTGCCGGAAAATCCACCTTGTTGGAAGCGATCAGTTTTGCTTTATTTAAACAGCACACTGCTAAAAAGATGGATGATTTGGTACGTAATAATGCGGATTCCATGTCTGTTGAATTAGAATTTTCTTCCAACAATAGGGATTATAAGATAGTTCGCAGCAAAAAATCAATGCTCAAATCTTCAATTTACAAGAAAACTTCTAAAGATGGTGGTTTTGTACATATATGTACTGGAGATAAGGAAGTTGCAAATGAAGTCCGTCAGATTTTAGATGTTGATTCTGATTTGTTCCTCAATGCCATTTATATAAGGCAAGGAGAAATAGCAGACCTTGTTGACAAGACTCCTGCTGAGAAAAAACAGTTAATCGGTAAGCTGTTGGGTATTGACTCTTTAGAAAAGGCATGGAAAAACATATTGCCTTTAATCAATGATTATGAAAATCAACTTGCAGAACTTAAAGGTAAGTTGTACAATTCAAAGGAATTGAGGGAAGAATATGCAAAGAAAAAATCCGAGTTGGATTCTCTTAAGGAGAGGGGACATGAACTTGAAGAGCAGATTTTGGATGTAAACAAATCTCTTAAGGATATTTCCGAAAGCAAAAGGGATATGGAAAGGGAAAAGGAGATTTATGACACTCAAGTTAATAATTATGAAAACGAACAAAAAACCCTATCTAAATTGGAGAATGATAAACGGCTGGTTCAGGATAATCTGGATAAGATTCATGAAGCAGAAGACCAAATTGGCAGGTTGGAAAAGTATGTTTCAAAATTGGATGTTTATCTTGACTTTGAGAAATCCGTTAATAGCATTCAAAGATTAAAAGAGGATGAAGCGGAAATTAACAAAAAACTTGATTCAATCAGTCAACAAAAATCCATTGTCAATGATAAAAAAGAGGGATACAATAAATATTTAGCTTCTGATGAAGAAATTAATAAATTAGATAATCAAAAGAATAGTTTTGAAAGAGAATTGGCTACATTGACTCAATTAGAGCAAGATAAAAAAGATTTATTAATAAGTATTGAAGATGAGAGAAATGATATTCAGGACTTCTTCTCCAGGGCTAAGGAAACTTTGGACAATAATGGAATATCACAGGATATACTGGCTGAAGTTGATGATTTTAATCATATGGAAGAGGTAACTAATAATTTCATTGATGAAACTTCCACAAAAATTAAGGATTTATCCAATGACATTATAACTAAAAATGAGGAACTGGTTGTCTTCAAACAGAATATCAAATCCAGTGAAAAGCCATTGGCCGAATTGGATGAAGTTGATAGTAAATGTCCGGTTTGTCAATCAGACATCAGTCCTTCTCAAAAAAAGGAGTTAATAGAGCAATACACTGCTGTAATTGAAGAAAATGAGAAGTCAATTGCTGAAAACGAAGATAATATTCGTTTATTAACTAAGAATAAAGAAAGCTTTGAGGAAAAGCTACCCAAACTTGAAGATTTGTCTAAAAATATAATCGAATATAAGCACAAAGTTTCAAATCTGGAAAAAGAATTGGTTAAGTTAAATGAAATTGACGAAAGCCTGGAATCTAAAGAGTACATCAGCAGCAAATTAGGTGAACTAATTTTAGAAATATCCCGTAAAAGAGATGATAGGGAGATTTATAAACAAGCTCATGATGAATATGTTCAAGCTAAAGGTGCTTTAGAGGTTTTAGGCAGCGAAACTGAAGCCCAATACAAATTAAATCAAGTTGAAAATGAAATTGACAATCATGTCAAAAACATTAAGTTGGCTATTGAGCTAGACCCTCACTTGAGCGGGGACATCAGTGCCAGTGAACTTCAAGATCGTATTAATGACCTAAAACAGAAAAATGAGGAATATAACCAGCTTAAGGGTTTTGTTCAAAATAAAAATTCATTAATGACCAGACTTGATTCCATTAAAGAGGATATTGGAGTTTCAATGAATCAATTGGACATCACCAAAAACAAGATTGAAGCGTCCATATATGATGTTGAAAAATATGAACAGATCATCTATCGTTTTGAAATGTATGAAAGAAGACAATCTACTTTCAATAATGAACTTTCAGAAATTAAAGGAAGAGCCCGTGAGTCTATTGCATACATTAAGGATTTGTCTAAAAAGATTTCCGCTTCAGACAAGTTCCAGCAGGAATATGATGACATTTCAGATTATATTGATTTGTTAAATCACTTTAGAAACTTATACAGTAAAAACGGTATCCAAAAGGATTTAAGAAATATTTCAAGACCTTTAATCCAAAAATATACAAAACAGTTCTTCAATGAATTCAATTTCAATTATTCTGATTTGATTATTGATGAGGAATATGACATTACTGTATTTGGTCCTGAAGGAGAGTCTTCAATGAGCATGGTCAGTGGCGGTGAAAAAATTGCCATTGCATTGGCTTTAAGACTTGGTATTACACAGGCAATGTCTAAAGGTGAATTGGATACAATCTTACTGGATGAACCTACAATACATTTAGACAGCTCAAGAAGACATGAGTTAATCAATTTGCTAAAAGACATATCAGTCTTGCCTCAAATGATTATTGTAACTCATGAAAGTCAGCTTGAAAATGCAGCGGACAATATAATCAAGGTTGAAAAAGAAAATGGTATTTCAAATGTAACAGTTTAAATATCATTATTTTTTATTTTTTTTTTAAATTAATTCATCGGCGTTTTTGATAGAATCGATTATGCAGTTTGCATTCCATCCGACGATTGTTGCGGCTTTTTGTTCTAAAATTTCCGGAACCTCTTCTAACCCGTAGGGCCTTACCAGAATTATGGGAATGCCATATTTTTCACTGGCTTGCAGCAAGTCAGAGAATAGCTCTTTATTGTCGTTATAAAGACCTGCCAATAAAACTATTCCATCAATTTTTTCATAAAATGAATCTCCTGCTGTGGAATATGAACCTGATATGGATTCTTTCCATAAAAAATCAGTTTTTGAGAATAATTTTTCAATAAATTGAGCGTATTCTCGATTTTTATCAATACCATTACTAATAATAAGATTATAAATTTTATTGTCTTTTTCATCTTCAAACATTATTA
>NZ_JBGVOG010000002.1:0-14632 GCF_045126245.1 Methanobrevibacter sp.
ATCTGCAGACGGATTCTACATGGAAGCTCACCCAAAACTCAGACCTGTTGACACCTTAACTGACGGTGTTTACATTGCTGGTGTAGCACAAGGTCCTAAAGATATTCCTGACTCCGTAGCACAAGGTTCAGCTGCAGCATCAAGAGCAGCAATCCCAATGGCTAAAGGAGAAGTAGAAATCGAACCTATTATTGCATCCAACGACGACGCTGTTTGTGGTGCATGTCAAGTATGTGTTGAATTATGTCCATTTGCTGCAATTACCATCGCAACTGGTGTAGGTGGAAAAGAATTTGCACAAATTAACTCTGCATTATGTAAAGGATGCGGAACCTGTGTAGGTGCATGTCCATCCGGTGCAATGAACCAACAACACTTCAAAACCGAGCAAATTATGGCACAAATCAGTGCTGCTCTTGAAGACATAGGTAAATAGATTTAGAGATTTATTTCTCTATTTCTTTTTTTCTTTTTTTTAATTTTCCAAACTTTTTTATAGTATTTAGGATATATTATAAATAACAATTGTTATATGAATATCATGAAAAATCCGAAACTACTTTTATGCATTTTAATGATATCAGCACTTGGAATCAATACTCCTTTAAGCATAATTGGTATAATTTCACAGATATCCCAATATTTCAACACTACAATTTCAATATCAGGATTGTATGTAAGTTCATTCACCTTTACAATAGCGATTTTCGGATTATTTGTTCCTGTATTTTTTTCAAGGTTTGAAAGAAAGAAAACATTCATTTTTATTTTATCAATATTTGCAATTTCGAATTTTGCATTGATATTTACAAAAAATATTGCCGTTGCATCATTCTTTAGGATATTGTCTGCAATATTTTATCCGGCGTTCATATCTATTGCGCTGACAGTTTGTGAGGAGATAGCTCCTGAAGGTGAAAAGCAGGATTATATAACAAGAATATTGCTTGGAATTTCTGTAGGAAGTATTGTCGGTTTGCCGATAACTACAGGACTCGGCACAATATTCGGATACCAAATCGCCATGTCCTGGATTTTTGCAATCAATCTTTTTTCATTAGTGCTTATAATAATCTTCTTTCCAAACATTGATGGTAAATCAAAGGGTTATAAAATGCCCTTATCTGATTTGAAGTCAAAAGAATTCATTATTTCATCAGTTGGAATAATTATGATGCCAATAGGTGCAAGCATTGTTTACAATTATATGCCTTACTTCCTGCAAACCGTTTGTCATGTCTACACTTACAAATTAAGTATTTTCCTTTTCATATATGGATTATTCTCCATAGGTGGAACATGGTTAGGAGGAAAGTTAATAGTTTTAAAAGATAAAGCAACATTAATTGTTTTTCAGTTAGTATGCGTATTTGTGTTTTTATCATTGTATTTTTCAAAGGATTATTTGATTTTGACTTTGATCCTGATTTTAATATTCGGAATACTTGACGGAATGGGATATAATTTAATACAATACATCGAAACATCCGTATTATCCCAAAATCTTGAACTTGCAAATGGCATATTCTTAAGTATTTTAAATGGCGGTATTGCAATTGGAATTGCAATTGGAGGATTTTTGGTCGATGGATTTGGAGTGATGTCAATATTTGCGGCTGGTATTCTGTTTTTAATGTTTGCATTTATTTTGCTTTTTTATGCTATCACTATTTTAAAAATTAATTTGAAATACAGTTAATTTTTTTTAAATTAAATCTTTTTCATAACTATTATATTAGATGTTTGACATAAATTTAATCATAAGTATTTAATTGGATATTAGGTGTAGTAAATGACTAATTATCATGATGAAATTTTAAATTTTGAAAAAATTGCAAAAGAACATACTGAATATATGAGAAACAGTATCAACCTCATTGCTTCTGAAAACGTTACAAGTGTAGAAGTAACTGAAGCTGTTGCCACTGATTTTGCTCATAGATATGCTGAAGGACAAGCATTTGAAAGGTTTTATGAAGGATGCCAATACATAGATTTAATCGAAGATAAAACCAAAAAGCTTTCTTGTAAAGTTTATGACTGTGATTATGCAAATGTTCAACCTGTTTCTGGTGTAACTGCAAATCTTGCAGCATTCTTTGGTTTTGCAAAACCTGGTGAAAAAGTAATGGCATTGGAAGTGCCATCCGGAGGACACATTTCTCACGCTGATGTAAGTGCAGCCGGAATTCGCGGTCTTAAAACAGTTTTCCACCCATTGGATAAAGACATAATGAACATTGACATTGATGCAATGAACAAAAAAATATTAGAAGAAAAACCTGAAATTATTTTATTCGGCGGAAGTCTATTCCTGTTCCCTCATCCTATAAAAGAAGCTCGTGAAGCAGCTGATGAGGTTGGAGCTACAGTAATGTATGATGGGGCTCACGTATTGGGTCTTATTGCTGGAGGCCAGTTCCAACAACCTCTTAAAGAAGGGGCAGATTTGATGATGGGAAGTACCCACAAAACATTCCCTGGCCCACAAGGTGGAATCATTCTCTCACACAAAGAAAATGAAGAGATTATTGACAATGCGGTATTTCCTGGTGTTGTAAGTAATCACCATTTACACCACTTGCTCGGTTTAGGTATTGCAACCGCTGAAATGTTAGAATTCGGTGAAGCTTACGCAAAACAAATCATTAAAAATGCACAGGCATTAGGTCAAGCAATGTATGAAAGAGGATTCAATGTATTATGTGAAGAACAAGGTTTCACCCAATCCCACCAAATTGCCGTTGACTTAA
Organism: Methanobrevibacter sp.; assembly: GCF_045126245.1. Taxonomy (GTDB): domain Archaea; phylum Methanobacteriota; class Methanobacteria; order Methanobacteriales; family Methanobacteriaceae; genus Methanocatella. The sequence goes on from NZ_JBGVOG010000002.1 coordinate 2,754, forward strand.
CTAACATCAGATCAGCATCCGATATTGCAAAGGAATTGGCTGACAATAATGTAATCCTAAACAAAAACCTCCTTCCTGGTGATAACAGAGACAACTCTGATGACCCATCCGGTATTAGAATCGGAACCCAAGAAATTACCAGAAGAGGTTTAAAAGAAAAAGAAATGGATGAAGTTGCTGAATTCATTAAACGTGTTGCAGTCGATAAAGAAGACATTGCTGATGAAGTTGCTGAGTTCATGAATCAATACACAAAACTAGATTATGCGTTCTCAGACAGAGAAGCTTATCAATATCACACATTAGATTAAAATGAGAATCGGATTTGCGTTTACCGGAGCGGGTCATTTACTCAGAGAATCTGTACAAGTGGCTGAAAAATTAGCTAGCGAGCACGAAGTTACAATATTCCTATCAGGTGCAGCCGAAGAAGTCCTTAAAATGTATGGACTTTATGAAAGGGTTGTCAAAATAACTGGTGGCAAATATCGTGAATTGGCTACAGATTCCAATCAAAAGTTTTCATATCCAATTACCGGTCGCCTATCATTAGGTAAATACGACTTATTGATAGTTTCTCCGGCAACAGCGAATACAGTTTCAAAGATAGTCTATGGAATAGCAGATACTCTTGTTACAAATGCAGTAGCACAATCAGGAAAAGGTGCTGTTCCGGTGTATATGGTTCCTGTTGATATTCATCCGGGACCAATCGACACAGTACTTCCTTCAAAAATGGAATTGTCCAAATGTAAAAGTTGCGATGACTGTGTTGCATCATTGGCTTGCGAACAGGGAGCCATTATTCCGCATGAAGAAATAGACTTGACAAAATGTATCGGTTGCGGTTTGTGTAGAAACACATGCCCGAATGACGCAATATCTGAAGGAAAGATCATTACAATCTATATGAGAGATATCGATATTGAAAATACTCGCAAATTGGCCAGTATTGATACTATTCAAATCTTTGAAAGCCCTATGGATATTTTAGACAAATTCTAATTTATCCCCTATTTTTAATTTTAATTCATCTTTTTTTGTTTCCAGAATATAACTTGCCTTCTTTTGAGGTTTATGGAATTTCCAAGGTTTTAAACTGACTTTTTCAAAAACAACTTTCTTTTCATCTAGAAAATACACGTCGATTTCAGACAGCATGAAATATGTATGTATGTTTGAGCCTTTCAGATTCGTAAATAACAGTCCAAAATCAATATTTTTTCTCAACATCAATCCTTTAAAACGCTTAAAAAAAGTGTTGGCATATTTAATTCTTATGTTTATACATTCATGGGTTGTTTTATTTAAAATCATGAATTAAATATTTCTATTTTAAAATATTTAATCTTTTAACGAGTTTAAATCAATATTAACTTAAATAAAAGTCTTTCCTTCTAAATCGCCACTTGACAAATCTTTGAGTGCAGTTTTAAACTCACCGGTTGAAAACACTCCGGGAAGGATTAGCCTGTCTTCATTCAACTCCAGTATAAAACAAGGTGTAGCTGTAATTCCGTTTGTCAGTGCTTCCTCTTTATCCAAGTATGCTTCTATATTGTAGTAGTTGTTTTCAAGAATTTTTTTGGCGTCAAATTCTGTCAGTCCGCATGAAATGGCAATTCCGATTAAGACATTTATATCGGCGATGTTTTCGTTTTTGACTAGGTTGGAGTAAAATATTTCCTCGACAAGCTTTAGGGTAATTTCCGGATTCATATTCTGAGCGTATTTTGTAAGTCTTAATGCATCTTTGGAACTTGTAAGAAGCATATCCCTGAAATTAATTTCCAGGCCGTCCTCATGTGCAATCTTTTCTATTTCATCAATCTTTCTTGAAGCATCTTCAGGAGACAATTCGTATTTTTCCGCATATCTTTCAGTGGTGCTTATTGTAGGTCTTTTCCCAGCATCCGTTTCAAGTTCAAAAGATCTCATTTCCCAGTCAACATCTAAGTTAAGACTTTCAACAGCTTTTTGAAGTCTTTTAAGTCCAATATATGAATAAGGGCAGTTGAAATCAATCAAATAAATAATATTCATTTTTTATCATCTTTTTTCTTTGATTTGTCTTTTTTATAGATTTTATATAGCTTTGCAATGTTATCTATACTTCTTATGATTGTATTATATTTTCTGTAAAAACTCATTTTATCACTAGTATTAATTTTAATTTATTAAAAGAATATTTTTCCATTCTTTAAATGAGTATGAATTGAATTATTGAGCTATTGCTTTGCAATGCTCTTGTTAATTTTTGATATAGTCATTTTAGTATTTATCATTTTTCTTTTTTGCGAATTAGTTATTCACTAAAATTTTTTGAATCCTTATTTTAGCATAATTTTTAATAATTTATATATAATATTTAATATAAAATTAATAGTGACTATTTGATAATGTTGATACAATTCTTATAATGGGAATTTAAAATCAAATATTGGTGATAATATGAATGAAATATTTAGGACATTTACATCAGAATCCGTAACTCAAGGACACCCGGATAAAGTTGCAGATATCATTTCTGATGCTATTTTAGATGCGTACATGGCACAGGATAAAAATTCACACGTTGCATGTGAAACTTGTGTAACAACTGATTTTTGTATGGTATTTGGTGAAATTACCTCATCAGCCCATATTTCTAAAGATGAAATTGAAAAGATCATAAGGGATACAATCATTGAAATCGGTTATGATAACCCTGATTTGGAATTTGATGGTCATTCTTGCATAGTTCAAAACAGGCTTCATGAACAGTCTGCAGATATTAATCAAGGAGTAGACCGTGGAGATGAGGAAAGTGGGGCTGGAGACCAAGGTATGATGTTTGGTTATGCAACTAACGAAACAGACTCATTAATGCCTTATCCAATCGATCTTGCTCGTAAATTAACCAATAAATTAACAGAACTTAGAGAAAGCGGGGAAATTCCATATTTAAGACCTGACGGTAAAGCTCAGGTATCCGTAAATTATGATAAGGATGGAAATGTTGTTTCACTTGACGCAGTTGTACTGTCAACTCAACATGATGAGACAATGTCTGATAACCAAGAGCAATTAAAAGCTGATATTCGTGAAAAGCTCTTCAAGGCAGTTATTCCTGATAACTTAATGACTGAAAATACCAAAGAGCACATCAACCCAACTGGTAAATTTGAAATTGGCGGTCCTCACGGAGATGCAGGTTTAACTGGCCGTAAGATTATTGTCGATACTTATGGAGGATATGCTCGCCATGGTGGAGGAGCATTTTCAGGTAAGGACTGTACCAAAGTGGATAGAAGTGCATGTTACATGGCAAGATACATTGCAAAAAACATTGTAGCTAGTGGACTTGCAGAAAAATGTGAAATTCAGCTATCCTATGCGATTGGAGTTGCCGAACCGACTTCTGTCATGGTGGATACTTTCGGAACCGCTGCAGCAGATCTTGATTTTGATAAAATCGTACGTGAAAACTTCAAATTAACTCCTGATGGAATCATTGAAACATTAGGATTAAGAGACACTACCTATAAACAGACTGCTAAATACGGTCACTTCGGTATTGAAGGTCTTCCATGGGAAAGAACCGACAAGGCTGAAGATTTGAAAAAGTATATCTAAATGAAGCTTTCCTCCTTTGAGGAATTGCTTTTAATTTTTTTTTAAATTCTCAATATAAATTTTTAACTCATTTTTTTGTTTTGCATATTTCTCTTTTTTGAAGATTTATCCATATTATTTTTTTTAAAATCTTTTCAATTTTTAAAATATTCGAAAATTTCAATAACCTTTATTTATTATCTTAAACAAAAGAATACATATTATAGATTAATAATTTTTGAGGAGTTACAATGCCAATAAAAGAGGCAGATAAATCATACAGTCACGATAAAATAGAAAAGAAAGTACAGAAGTTCTGGAAAGACGAAGATACTTTCAAAAAAGTAAATGAACTTAGAGAAAACGGTCCTAGGTATTCATTTTTAGACGGACCCCCATATTGCAGTGGTAAAATTCATTTAGGTACAGCTTGGAATAAGATTATTAAAGATTCATATTTGCGCTATAAGTCAATGAATGGATTTAGTTTAAGACGTCAGGCCGGCTGGGATATGCATGGGCTTCCAATCGAAAACAAGGTAGAGCATTTAATGGGCATTCAATCAAAGCAGGAAATTGAAGACACTATAGGCATGGCAGCTTTTGTTGATAAATGTAGGGAATTTGCAATGGAAAATAAAGTGGCCATGGAAGAGCAATTTGACCAATTGGGTGTTTGGATGGATTGGGATGACCCTTACATGACACTGGATCCTAAATATATGGAATCTTCATGGTGGACTCTTAAAAGAGCAAACGAACAGAATTTACTTGTAAACGACCAAAGGGTAATCAGCTGGTGTCCTCATTGTGGAACTGCACTGGCGGCCGCTGAAATCGAATATGAGGAAAAGGTCGACCCTTCAATTTATATCAAATTCCCGGTTAAAGGTGAAGAGAATACTTATTTCCTGGTTTGGACAACTACTCCATGGACTTTGCCTGCAAACATGGCTATTTGTGCAAATCCTGATTTTGATTATGTTTATGTTTCAAAAGACGGTGAAACCTATATTTTATCTGAAAACCTGATGGAAGACGTTTTAGGTAAACAGATTAAGATTCACAGAACTAAAATACCTGCAGAAAATGACGGTGAAGAAGATCAAATCATAGAAGAAAAAGAAGTGATGTATGAAGTTATCAAGACTGTTAAGGGTGAAGATTTAATTGGAATGAGCTATGAATACATTCTTTTGGATGAAGTTCCTAAGCATGCGGAATTCGATGAAATAGAAAATGTCCACAAAGTATTGTCCGGAGACCATGTTGAACTGGGTGAAGGTACTGGTTTAGTTCACACAGCACCAGGACACGGACCGGACGATTTTGAAGTAGGTCAGGCCAACGGAATTCCAATATTCTGTCCGGTAGGTGAAGATGGATGCTTCACACAAGATGCAGGAAAATACGCTGATAAATTTACAAAAGATGAAAACTCCCAAATAATTGAAGATTTAGAAAACAAAGGCTTAATGTATAGGTCAGAAACCATTGAACACAGATACGGTGTTTGCTGGAGATGTAAAACCCCGATTATTTACAGAGCTACAAAACAATGGTTCCTAAAGGTAACTGACATTAAACAAAAAATGTTGGATGAAATTGACCGCGTTGAATGGATACCTAAATGGGCCGGTGAAGGCAGATTCCATGATTGGGTAGACAATGCCCGCGATTGGACAATCTCAAGGCAAAGATTCTGGGGTATTCCAATTCCTATTTGGGAATGTCCGGACTGTGGTGAACTGAAAGTAATCGGTTCTCTTGATGAGTTAAAGGCCGAATCCTTAAATGAAATAACTGTTTCAGACTCAGAACTTATCCACAGGCCATACGTAGATGAAGTTGAAGTAAAATGCGACAAATGTGGTCAAACCATTAAAAGAATTCCGGATGTACTGGATGTATGGATTGATTCCGGTGTTGCCGGTTGGGCATCTCTATATTACCCTGAAGAAAAAGAGAAATTTGAAGACTGGTTCCCATATGACTTTATTACAGAAGGTCACGATCAAACCAGAGGATGGTTCTACTCACAATTGGGTACTGGAGTAATTTCTATGGGCAAAAGTCCTTATCAAAAAGTTTTAATGCATGGTTTTGTATTGGATGAGAACGGAAATAAGATGTCAAAATCATTAGGAAATGTCGTGTCTCCAGAAGAGGTCATTGAAAAGTATGGAGCGGATGTTTTAAGATTCTATTTATTATGGGCTTCCAAACCATGGGATGATTTAAAGTTCGTATGGGAGGAGCTTTTAAACATTAACAAAATGTTTAACATTTTATGGAATATTTATGTATTTTCAACCACTTACATGGCATTGGATAACTTCAATCCTGTTGGATTAAGTGAAGAGGACATGATTTTAAGAGCTGAAGACAAATGGATTATATCTAAGGCAAATACTTTAGTCAAAGAAGTTGCAGAAGAATTGGATAAGTTATATTTCCACAATGCAACCAGAAAAATCAATAATTTCATCCTCGAAGACTTAAGCCGCTGGTATGTAAGGCTTATTCGTGGAAGAACCTGGGTTGAAAGTGATGACCCGGATAAATTAGGTGCATACTACAGTTTATACACTGCAATCATCAAATTAATTTCCGTTTTATGTCCGATAGCACCTCATGTGTGTGAGGAAATCTATGAAAATCTTGTTAAGGGAGTAAATCCGGACGCTCCTGAAAGTATTCATATGATTGATTGGGGTTATGATGAGGATGCAATAGATAAAGGACTGGAAGCTAAAATGGATGTGGTTCGTGACGTTATCGATGCATCTATTAGGGCACGTGACATTGCGCAATATAAACTCAGATGGCCGGTTTCAGACATTACTGTCGTATCTCAGGATGAAGATGTCTTGAAAGCCATTGAAGAATTGGAGGACATCATTAAAGACCAGTCAAATACCAAAGAGGTTTTAAGAGCAAGCGAATTTGATAAGCTATCATTCAACGCCAAACCAAATCTCAAAATTTTAGGTCCGAAACTTAAAGGGGATATGGGCAAAGTCGTAAAAGGATTAAAAGAAAGTGACGGCAATCAAATTAAAGCGGAACTTGATGCCAATGGCAGTGTTGTTATTGAAGGAATTGAATTGTCTTGTGAAGAAGTATTATTTGACTCAGAACTTCCGGATGACTTTGTTTCATCAGAGTTTGACGGCGGAAACGTATTTGTAAATACCAATATTACTTTGGAAATTAGACAGGAGGCTATGGCTCGTGAATTGATAAGAAGGGTTCAAGACATGAGAAAAGATCTGGATTTGGATGTTGAAGCAAACATTAATGTTGATGTGGAAACATCTGCACAATTCAAGGATTTAATTGTTCCCCAATCAGAATTCATATCTCACGAAGTAAGGGCAAATAGCCTAATTATAACCGACACAGAGGAATGCAGTAAAGATTCTAAAGATTATACCAAAGAATGGGATATTGAAGGAGAAAAAGTTATTATTTCAATTAAAAATTAAGGTGTTAACATGACTTTAGCTGATTCAGAAATTGAATATATTGAAGGAATCCTTGGAAGGAAAATGAATGAATTGGAAGAGGGAATGCTTGATGTAATGTTTTCAGAACATTGTTCCTATAAAAGCAGCAGACCTTTCCTAAGAGCTTTTCCGACCGAAGGTGAAAATATTATTTTAGGTCCTGGAGATGATGCAGGGCTTGTATCCGTAACTGATAAATATGCATTGGCTGTAGGAATGGAATCACACAATCACCCATCAGCTATTGAACCATATGGTGGTGCAGGAACTGGTATTGGTGGAATTTTAAGGGATATTATTTCTATGGGAGCAATGCCTATTGCACTTTTGGATTCACTTAGATTTGGACCTTTGGAAGATGAAAAATCCAGGTACTTATTCGAGCATGTTGTAAAGGGAATCTCCGATTATGGAAATCGTGTCGGGGTACCTACCGTTGCAGGTGAAATCGAGTTTGATGAATCATTTAGAACAAATCCTTTAGTGAACGTAATGTGTGTGGGACTTGTTGAGAAGGATAAGATAGTTCGTGCACAGGCACCAAATATCGGTGATGTATTCCTTTTAATGGGAGGGACTACAGGACGTGACGGAATTCATGGGGTAACTTTCGCATCAGAAGAGTTAACATCAGATTCCGAAACTGAAGACAGGCCTGCCGTGCAGGTGGCCGATCCATTTACCAAAAAGAGGGTTTTGGAAGCTTCACTTGAAATCCTAGAAAAGATTAATGTCAGCGGTGTTAAAGATTTAGGCGGCGGAGGCCTCACCTGCTGTATTTCTGAATTGGTGGATTCTTCAAATAACGGTGCATTGGTAGATTTACGTGCAATTCCATTAAGAGAGACTGAAATGACTCCATACGAAATCATGCTTTCAGAATCACAGGAAAGAATGGTATTTGTGATAAACCCTGATGATGTTGAACTCGCTCAGCAAATTTGCGATAAACATGAAATTGTCTCATCAGTAATCGGAGAGGTCATTGATGGAAACAACATGATCATTTCAGATGATGGTGAAGAATTGGCTAATCTGCCAACTATTCTTTTAGCAGACCCTCCTTCAATCGATAGGCCGCTTGAAGAAATTCCAGAAGATACAGAAAAAATTGAATTAAAGGAACCTGGAGTTTACAAATCATTACCGAAACTATTATCATCTCCAAACATTGCTTCAAAAGAGTGGGTTTACAAACAATACGATCATGAAGTTCAAGTAAGAACCGTAGTAAAACCTGGAGATGATGCGGCGGTTTTAAGAATAGATGATGAGACTGCAATTGCACTTACTACAGATTCAAATACAATTCACACTAAATTGTCTCCATTTGATGGGGCTGCGGGATGTGTTGCGGAAGCTATCAGGAATGTTATTTCAATGGGCGCTACTCCTTATGCCGTAGTGGATTGCCTTAACTTTGGAAATCCTGAAACTCCAAAAATTTTATGGCAATTTAAAAGGGCTATTGAAGGAATGAGTCTTGTGGCTGAGAAATTCAATGCGCCGGTTATTAGCGGTAATGTCAGTTTTTATAATGAAACTGAAGGAATTAAAATCAATCCTACCCCTGCCGTTGGTGTCATTGGTGTTGAAAAAATCGATAACATCAGAACTATGGATTTCAAAAATGAAGGGGATAAGATTCTTTTAATTGGAAAAACTTATGATGAATTGACAGGTTCTGAATACCACAGAACAATTCATAATCTTGAAAAGGGAACTGCTCCAAGAATAAGAATCGATGAAGAAGTTGCTAACGGTCAAACAGTATTAAAGTTAATCGATGAGGATGTTGATAAAAATATCACTGCAGTTCATGATGTATCTGCAGGGGGTATAGCTATTGCACTTTGTGAAATGGTTATTAAATCTGGATTGGGCTGTGATGTTAATTTGGTTGATGATGAATTGGATAAAATCCAATTGCTTTACTCAGAAAGTCATGGAAGATACATTTTAACAGTAAAGGCTGATGCCGTGGATGATATTTTAGCAAAAATCGATGTCGACGTTGAGGTCATTGGAGAAGTAAAAGGCAATTCATTAAATATAAACGGTCACGAATTCAGCTATGAAGACTTAAACGATGCATATCATGGAGTTCTTGAAAAATATATGCCATAAATTTTGACTTGGGGGAGTTGAAACATGTTTTTATCAAAATTGGAATCTCTAACTAATGCATTAAATTTAATCAATGATAATCAAAAAATAACGGAGATTGAAGAAATTTCAATACATGATTCTCATAAAAGAGTTTTGGCAGAAGATATTGAAGCTTTTCACAATTCTCCTCCTTTTGATAAATCTGCAATGGATGGATTTGCTGTTATTGGTGAAAATACATTTGGTGCATCACAATCTGCTCCAAAAAACTTTAAGATAGTTGATGCAATTGGTGCAGGAGACTTTTCTAATAAGACTGTCGGCGAAAATGAAGCTATTGTAATAGCTACCGGCGCCCCTATTCCAGATGGGGCCGATGCCGTTATCATGAAAGAGTACACAACAACCGACGGGGATGATTTAACAATTTATTCACAGGTCACCCCTGGTGAAAACGTTTCTCCTAAAGCGGAAGACATTAAAAAAGGAGAAAAAATTCTTTCAAAAAATACTTTCATCAGATATCAGGAAATGGGATTAATCGCTTCAGCCGGCTATGATAAGGTAAAGGTCTTCAAAAAGCCTAAAGTTAAAGTAATCATTACAGGAAATGAGCTTGTTGAACCAACTAAAGAAGAAATTGATAAAGCAAAAATTATAAACTCTAATCAATTTACTATAAGGGCAATGGTTGAAGATTCTGGTGCTACTTGCGACATTGACCATGCTGGAGATTCCTTTGAAGAAGTAAAGGAAGCTATTTTGGATGCTTCTAATGATTATGATGTAATTATGACAACAGGAGGAACAGCCATCAGTAAAGGAGATGTTGTTCTTGATGTTATTGATGATATTGGTGATATATTGTTCCATGGTGTTGCCATAAGGCCAGGAAAACCAATCGGAGCGGGCATTGTAAATGATAAGATGGTATTCACATTTTCAGGCCAGCCTGTTGCGGCAATGACTCAGTTTGATATATTTGCTAGAAAATATTTATTTGAAATGCAAGGCAGATCATTTGATTTTAATATTGTCAAAAAGGAATCCCAATTGAAAATTCCTTCCCAACTCGGCAGGACAGATTTCATCCGTTCATTTACTGATGAGAAATATACAAGGCATGTCCTGAACAGAGGTTCTGGCATAATTAGGTCTATGGTAGAGGCGAACAGCTATATCATCATAGATGAAAATGATGAAGGATATCAAAAGAATGATATAGTTGATGTTGTCTTCTTTGATTCACTACTTTGGTAGATAAAGGTGCATTTTAATGAATGGGATTTATTATTATTTGATAGCTTTTTTTATCATCTGGATATTGTCCTTGACATTAAAAGATAAATTGTCTAATCATGGTTTTGAAATTAGTTTCCCGATTATCATGTGGAAAACCGATAGGCTCAGGGGGATAATTTCAAAAATTTCTAATTTTTCTCCAACATTTTGGAAATGGTATATGAATGTTGGAATTGTAATATGTTTTATTGGAATGGTGGCGATGGCATGGATACTGCTTAGTTCCCTGCAATCAGTTTTTGACACACAAACGGTTTCAATTGTACTGCCGGGTGTTGAAATACCTGGGTCTCCGATATATGTTCCATTTTTATCAGGTTTCATCGCATTGGCAACCGTATTGATAGTTCATGAGTTTTCCCATGGAATTCAATCTGTGGGTGAGAAAATTCCAATCAAATCAGTCGGATTATTATTGTTCGCCATAATTCCAGGGGCATTCGTAGAGCCTGATGAAGAGATTCTTAAAAAATCAAGCAGGGTTTCACGTCTAAGGGTATACGGTGCAGGAACAATGGCCAATATTACTTTGGCGTTGATAGCTTTATTGGTTGTTGCAGGGGTGTCTTATGAAATTCCCCAGCTATTTGATGAAAATGGAATAGAAATCAGCAGAGTTGTCGGTGACTCCCCTTCCGACGGTATTTTAAAGGAAGGAATGGTAATAGAGGCAATCGACGGCAATAAAATTAGTGATGCTCAAAGTTATGTTAATGTGGTATCTTCCTTTACGCCTGGAGACAATATAACGGTTCAGACAAATCAGGGCAGCTATACGGTTGAACTTGGTAAAAACCCCAATAATGAATCTGTCGGATTTTTCGGCATACAGGCATCAAAGCATTATGAGCTAAAAGATAATTCTTTAGGTTCAATTCCGTGGATATTGTTTAGCCTAGCGGATGTTTTCCAATGGATATTTACTCTAAATTTGGGTATAGGGCTCTTCAACATACTTCCAATCAAACCACTTGACGGTGGACATATGCTTGAAATTTTGTTGAGCTATAGATTATCTGAAAAGCAATATGCACCGATAGTCAATTCAATTTCAGCTATTTTTGCTATTGTAATCGTATTCAGCATTATAGTTGGCTTTATTTAGTCGAAATTACTTATTTTATGTCTTTAGAGTTTTATATAGGCAATAATTTCATTAAATAATTTTTTTTTTTTTAAATGAAATTTGTTTAAAAATAGGGAGGAAATGAAAAGCATGATTTAATCATGCTTTTTGAATAAAAAGGTTAATAAAAAAGTTTTGAATTTTAGTTTTTTCTTCTGAGTACTGCGTATCCGCCGATGATTCCGGTTACTGCTAATAATGCTATGATTGGGTTACCGGTCACAGGCATAGTGTGGGTT
>NZ_JBGVOG010000003.1:0-3133 GCF_045126245.1 Methanobrevibacter sp.
GAAAGGTGTCATTCGTAAATCATTTGCAAATCATTCAATAATCATTCGTCAATCATTGATGATTACTTCGTCACGGTAAACGGACAGTTCCTTACCGTTGGTCAGGCGTATCAGGATTTCTGAGCCGTATTCTTCAATGACTGTTCCTTCGGTGTAACCCTTGTAGGGTACAATCAAGGTGCAGAAAGCACCGATAATGCCGGTTTCTTCACATAGTCCAAACATAATAGTGTAAGTTTAAAGGTTAATTATTTGATTTCCCATTTGCCATTTTTGAAAACACGCAAGCAGGCATATTCGTCTTCCAGACAATATGAGAGAACACGCATATAGAGTTCACCCTTATGTTCAAGTGTAGCCATCAATCGGTTCATTTTTACTTCGGGATAATCCCAACATGATTCAAACTCTGCTTCAAGGCTGTCAATATAAGTTTGCTGAAATACCTCAAAGTGCTTTTCCAAAAAATCTTCGACTTTTTTCAAGTCGCTTTCATGCTCTGTCCTGCAATACAGGATGTTGGTACACATATTTGCCATAGTCTAATTGTTTTTATTTCCCTACAGTTCTGATGACTGCTTGGGGATGTTACGTATTTTGGTGCCATGAAAAGGTGTTGCGAACCATCCGGCAAGGTTTTCATCGTAAATACAACCTGAAGGGTGGAGATTTTTCATGAAACACGGAGTGCATGACCTTGAAGGGATGCGGACGCAATATCTACCTTTGCAGCCTAATACGGACATCAGCACAAGCAAACATCGAGGTTATTAGAAGAAAAAGGGGGTAAAACTGGAACGGACTTGCTGATATAAGGGGAAAATTGGCTACCTTTGTCATCCCAAAAATAAGATGACCATACTATGACGATATACAGTGAGGCTGATTTGAAGCAGGCAATTATAAAAAAGGAAAGTACGATAGTTGTTGAAGACAAGACTATTGGTGACGCTTTTCTGGTGGCAGGACGGATTCAGGGTGGGCTGTTGCCGAAAGTGGTTTTGAAGAAGATTCAGGAAGGTGGTACATGCCAGGTATCAGTGGGTGAAAGTGTCGTGATACCTGTTACAAAAGGGTTGGCTTCGACAATTTCCGAATTGTTGGAGATGCTGGAGGATGAAGAGATAGAAATTGACGTAGAAGAGGTAGCCGGAAGGAAAATCAACCTCTATTACAACAACTGACAATAGGAAAAAAGGATAGCGACAATAAGGGAAATCCTTACTGCCGCTATCTTTTTGTTTAGAGGCGTCCCTCATCTGCATAGCTGTAGAAATGACCGTCGGTAACAATCACGTGGTCAACCAGACGGATATTGAGGATGTTGCAGGCATCAGCCAAACTTTTTGTCAGCCGGTCGTCCTCTCTGCTTGGTCGGATTGCTCCACTTGGATGATTGTGTACAAGGGCGATGGAAACGGCATTGCATAGTAGGGCTTCTTTTAGGATAACCCGAACATCAACAGCGGTGGAAGACAATCCTCCTTTGGATATACGTTGTGACTTGATTACCCGTGAAGCCATGTTCATGAATATCGCCCATGACTCTTCAACTTCAAGGTTTGCCATGATGGGGTGCATGAGTGTGTAAATATCCAATGAACTGAGGATGCGGTTTGCATTATCCTTTTTGGCTTTCATGCGTGTGTAGAGTTCGATGACTGCCAAAGCTGTTTCCTTGCGTCCTGGCGTGAGCTGCTGTACAAAGTCTTCAAAGGTACTTTCATTATTGAAGTTTACATCTTTTCGGTTGGAAATCTTATAGACCAATTCGCTTTCGTTGAGTGTTCTCAAATCGCTATCATAAACCATTGTTGCCATAATCTGAATATTTTTTAGTTCTTTACTTTTCCCTACTGTCTGATGACTGCGAGGGAAACTGACGTATTTTGCTGCCCGAAAGCGGTTTCAATGAAGCAGGAAAGGTTTTTAGCGCAAATACTACCTGTCGGGTGGAGATTTACGCTGAAACAGAGCATGACCTTGAACGGCCAAAAAGGAAACCGGTAATTTTGCAGCCGAATACGGATGGCTTCTGAGCAATTTTCATCCAGAAAAAGGATGTTTAACGTGAAAGAGGAAGCTGTCTTTATTGGAAGAGGTGGATTTTTAGTAATTTTGCACCTTGAAAAGAATAGCTAGAATGAAAAAGATAACAAATATCATACTTGATTTTGACGGTACACTGGGTGATACAGCATCCGTCATCATCCAGACTATGCAGGCTACCATCAAAGAACTGAACTTGCCGGCTCGTTCTGATGAAGAATGTGCCGCCATGATCGGGCTGAGACTTATTGAGATTCCGGCAGTGCTGTTTCCTGAATGCGGTGACATGGGGGAACTGTATGCCGAAACATATCGAAGGCTGTTCTATACATTCAACACGGATGGAGCCGTCACACTTTATCCTCATGTTCTGGAGACATTGGAGCAACTGAAGAAACGTGGCATAACGCTGACTATAGCAAGCAGCCGTAGTCATGCTTCGCTTGCTCAGTATGTGGAGTCGCTCGGACTGTCATCGCTAATCAGTTATATTCTTGGTGCTGATGATGTAAAAGAAGGTAAGCCAAAACCTGAACCCGTGAATAAGATACTAGGCATTTTTCGATTCAAAGCGGAAGAAACCCTTGTCGTTGGCGATACTGCATTTGATATACAGATGGGCAAGAGTGCTGGAACCATGACTTGTGGTGTAACATACGGCAACGGCAGCAGGGAAAGCCTTGCTGATGCAGATTGGGTAATAGATGATTTCAGTGAGTTGCTGGAGTTGACAGAGTGATTGTTTGATATCAAAAGAAAAGATGGTAAAAGTAAAACTACAGATAAATTCAACTGACAAATCAGCTATATTGAATCTGTCATTTGTAGACGGTGACATAAAAGCGATATTTTGTTGTATAGCCAAGAACAACGAAAAACATAAATTTAAAGAGGAATGACAGATAATGTTCTGATACTATTAAACATAAAAGAGGAGTACTGCAGTAAGTATTAGAAGATAAGTAAATTAATTAAAATATTTATTATAACAGAAATAGAATTATATCATTATTTATAATTATAGTACATGAAACATCTTTACATATTAGGAAACGGATTTGACCGTCACCATGAAATGAATACA
>NZ_JBGVOG010000004.1:0-3784 GCF_045126245.1 Methanobrevibacter sp.
TATGAGCAGACATTTCTTGTCAATGCTTTTGGCACGTTTCAGGTCGGATATGCAGTCCATCCCCAACATATGCTGTGAGTATGCCTTGCCGAAGCGGGCAAAGTCATTTTCATGAACCCTTAAGGACACATCAAAGCTGGCGAGAGCCTCATCGAAACGGTTAAGCCTAATCAGGCATGATGCCTTCTTGTTTAAAAGCTTAAAAAGAATCTTTTTCTTGAATTTTGACGGATTTGCAAGTGCCTTGTCGTAAAATTCGATTGCCCTTTCATAATCGCCTTTTGCGGCGACCTCATCTCCCGCATAGATGTTTTTCTTTATTTTCGGAAAACTGTCCCTTTCCTTTGAGGATTTCTCCAAAAGCAATCTGTAATATTCAACATCCTCAACATGAGACCTTTTATAAAACCTCAAAGCCTTTACAAAGTGTCCCTGATGATAGAGAGCCTGTGACTTTAAAAACAGGGCTTCGCTGTAGCCGCCGTCATAATAGATTACCCGGTCAAGCTCTGATATTGCCTTTGCATAGCTTTTCAAATCCAAAAGATTTGCCGCATTATCGAGGACGTTTTTCATCTCGATTTCACGGGCGAGATGCTTGCATAAAAAGTATCTGTTCAGACGGTCAGGTCGGATTCTTTCAATGAAGGAATCATCTGCTGAAATCCAGCTTGTCCTTAAGTCGCCTAACTCTATCCTTATCGAATCACCGCTTTTGGCGACAGCCACATGAGGGGGAATGTTTAGAATTTCACTAATCATTAATAGTCATATTGGTAAAAATGAGTTAAATATTTTTTTAAAAATAAATTATTGCCGTTTAGCCATGAAAAAAATAAAAGGAGAATTGAAGGTGAAATACATGAACAAAAAAACATGGCTAAACAGCTGTCAGCATGATTTCTAAAAGACTATGCCTTCAACCCTTCTATATGAAAGCTCGTCAAACACATACCAGATCCGATTTTCGGACTCCACAATTTCCCTAAGTTCTGCCAATGAGGAAGCGCAAATCACTTCCTTTCCCTGTCTGTAGCACCAGAATTCCCCTTCAAGAGACACCCTGAATATTCCAGTGCCGTTTTCCAAATAATTGATTTCAAGTTCAACTGCCAATAACTCTTCCTGAAAATGAAGCGCCCTTTTAAGCTCGGCGTCTTTGACCTTGCTCAGGTCAAGCACCCCATAATCTATTTCACGCAGCGTATCGCTGGAGCAAAAATCCATTATCTCGCTTTTAAATATTGACAAATAAGTCCTCATTTACACCTCTTTAGGATGAATGTCAAGTCATTCATCCAATTCTATAAGTTCACACATTGATGCCGCAATCAGCTGGTTGAGCGGGTTTTCGGCTGAAAGGAACATGTCATCCGTGCCTGATTTGAATGGAGCGAAATACATTGAATCGCCGTCTTCAACAGTTGCGCCGAAGGTTACCTCATCATCAAGCACCCTGATTCCAAAGTCGGCAAACTCAAAGACGCATACGCCGACGCTTTCATGGATGACAAATGTCCTCTCCTTTTGTCCACACTCAAGCTTGAAGACCGCACCGCTGTCGGTTATTCTTCCGCTTGCATGAATCAGGCGGATGTAGATTCCGTTTTCCTTTGATTTTCTTTTGAGAAACTCGAAAAATGAATCGTCCATCTCATCAAAAGAGTATTTTTCGTCGGCCAAACCGGAATATGTCGGCATCATGTTGTCGGCTGTAAGCTCATCAACATAGAAATGAAAGTCATCCCTTCCGCATACGGCATTTTCAACAGTTTTGGATACATTTAAATTGATTTTTCTTGTCACTTTCATGTTATTTCCTCAAAATGGTAATGGTTATAAAGTTTTCTTGATAAATAAGCATAAAAGCAGCCGTTTAACCTTGAATTGAGTAGGAGTTAAACTATGATATTATGAAAAATGCAAATAGGAGTGGGCTAAACAGCTGCTGTCAAAATCACATAGCTTCAGCTATAACAAATAAGTCAGAACACCGCATCCTCTGCAGCGTTTATTATTACATGTGGCATTATTATCAACTCCCTTAAAATTGATAAATTCGTATAGAGTCAAATTTCTTAAATAAATGGCATGGTTTATTTACAAATAAACATAGGTACAATAATAATTATGAATTAGATAGTATATAAACTTTTCTGTTTTGAAAATAATTTTCACCTTATCCTGAAAAAAATGAAAAATGCCTTTGAGTAAATGTGTGTGTAAAAAATTGCTTTTAAAAAAAAATAAAAAAAGGGGTTAACTAGAAAAGAATCTAGTTAACGAATATTTTGAATTATTCTTTCCTGTTTGACCAAAAACTTCCTAAAATGATTAAAATGGCAATTGCAATATATGCTAAAGGATTACCGGTGCTTCTCATAACTTGTTTTACCGGCTCGTCAGGTGTTGGCTCAGGTCCTGGAACAGGTTCGGTTCTGTTTGTAACCTCGACTGTGCAGTTGGCGTAGTTGTTATCCAAACTGGTTTCGTTTACGCCGCATGTCACGTTGACGAAGTTGGTTATGAAGCCTTCCTTGAGGACTTTGCAGTAAATGAATAATGTAGCTTTTTCGCCTTTTGCCAAATCGCCGATTATCCATTCTCCACCTGATACGTTATATAATCCTTTTGATGATTCACAAGATATGTATTCAATATCATTTGGTAATACATCATATGCCACCACTTCAGTCGCAACGCACGGACCGTGATTGATCACTTCAATAATCCAGCACATTGTGTCATTTACATAGTAAACGTTTCTGTCTGAATTTTTCCTGACTTCCAAGTCCACAACAGGGTTGTTAACAGTTGTTGTGTTGTTTGCAACGTTGTTTGTTGTGTTTTTGTCAGGAGTGGATGAATTGACAATTGCAACGTTTGTAATGTTTCCTACAATTGCTGCCTTTGTAATTAAAACCAGGGAAACCGGAGTATCCGCATCCAAATCGCCGATAGTCCAAATTCCGTCAGAGTAATTACCGGTTGATGCAATCGCTTCAATCAGCTGCAATCCAGCAGGTAAAGTATCATTTACAGCAACGTCTTTTGCTACACTAGGACCGTTGTTTATAACAGTAATTGTCCATTCAACTGTATCATTTACATAAACTTCACAAGAGCTTACAGCTTTGCTGATTGTCAAATCACAGATTGGATTTGCAACAGTTGTGTTGTTGGCTCTGTTGTTTGATGTGTCAGGCTCATAAGTTGTAGTGTTGACAGTTACGACATTTGTAATTTCACCTTCGGTCATGATTTTTGTAACCAAAATAAGAGAAACAGGAGTATCAACATCGAGAGTTCCAATCTCCCAAATCCTAGTACTCATATCAAAGCTTCCTGTGCTTGGATTTGCGCTTATGATTAAAACATCTTCAGGTAGGACGTCCTTAACCATAACATCACAAGCAGGGCTTGGACCTACATTTAAAACGCTAATATTCCATTCAACGTTCTCTCCAACGTCGATAGATGAAGCATTAACTGTTTTATGAATAGTTAAATCACAAATAGGGTCTGCAACAGTAGTGTTATTCGCCTTGTTGTTGGTAGTGTTTGAGTCGTGAGTGGTTGTGTTTACTGTAACGATATTTATAAAGGTATCGTTTGAGACGAGTTTTGTAACCAGAACAAGAGAAACAGGAGAATCTGCAGTGAGATTTCCGATATCCCAAACACCAGTACTCTCATCAAAAGTACCGTTTGATGTCTGTGAGCTAATTATTAAGGCACCTTCAGGTAGAGTGTCTTTAACAATAACGTCACGGGCGGTACTTGG
>NZ_JBGVOG010000005.1:0-2414 GCF_045126245.1 Methanobrevibacter sp.
TTGATGTTCCTTTAGCCAAAGAAGCAATGATTACTGCTCTGTGAGAATAGCTTTTAGATGGTGGGGCTTTAACTTCACCACCGATTTCAGAAATATTTTTAACCTTAAGAATCATTCTATCAAATAATATTTTTAGCTAAAATTAATAATATATTTAACTATGAATGAAATTGAAAAAATGAAAGCCGGACTTGAATACTGTTACGATGATGAGGAAATATCCTTAATGAAATTAAGAGCAATCGAAAATGCCAACATATTCAATTCACTTGATGAAGACGATTTGGACAAACAGCATGAGGTTTTAACCGAGATTTTAGGATCAGTTGGTGAAAAAGTATGGATAGCTAAAAGATTCTGTTTTGATAACGGAAAGAACATTTTCATAGGAAACAATTTCACTGGAAACTTTAATTTGACAATTCTTGATATTAAAGAGGTTTATATTGGAGATAATGTGATGATTGGTCCTAATACATTAATTACTACTGTTGGACATCCATTAAACCCCAAAGGTCGTCGTGAACATTTAGCGCAAGCTAGTGAAGTGCACATTGGCAATGATGTTTGGCTAGGTGGAAACGTGACCATTTTACCTGGCGTTACAATCGGAGATAATGTCGTAATCGGTGCAGGGGCGGTTGTAAACAAGGATATTCCGGATAATTCCCTTGCTGTCGGCGTTCCGGCAAGGGTCATAAAAGAAATCGAAAACGATTTATAAATAAGATAACAACAAATTATATATTATTTAGGTTGTGTTATTATGGATGCCGTTACCAAAGAAAAATTAAAGTTAGCACAAAGACTCAAAAAGGAAAACAGAACTGATGAAGCTGAAGACATCTACAAACAGTATTGGGAAACATCACAGGAAGATTTCTCCGAATTCGACAAAACAACTTTCAGCTGGATTTTATACAACAAATACATCAAAAATAATGAGGATGTTGATGAAATCGTTGAAAATGCCGAGTTGATTACAGAAATCAAAAAACAGCAAGACCAATCACAGGATAGCAAATATCCATGCCCATATACATTAGCCGTTTTGAAAGTTCTTGAGAACTTGAACAAGAACAATAAGTTTGAAGAAGTCGTCATGTGGGCTGAAATGCTCAATCCTGATTATTTAAGTCCAAAAGCAAGTGACTTCAACGGAAGAAAATATCCTTCCAATAAAGAGAAATATTACAGCCAATTAACCAAAGCCCTTTTAAAGCTCGATGATATCGATAGATGTTACGAATTATCCAAAGAAGCACTGGAATTGGATGAACTAACAGAAGACATCTGGTTCAAGTGGAGATTGGCCAAATGTGCAAATGAGCTTGGGGAATATGATGAAGCCATAGAATATCTTAAATATATCATAACCAAAAAGCCCGACTGGTATATAAAGGCCGAATTGGCAGAAAGTTACTACTTCAAAGGAGATTATGACAATTCGCTTTCCTATGCAATTGATGCTGTTTTAACTCCTGCTCCAAGTGAAAGCAAAGTAAATGTATATTCTTTGATTGCTGATTTGGTTGAAGACGAATATCCGGAAGAGGCTTTGCAGAACAGGTATCTTGAATATAGTATCAGACTCAACAAGGAGTGGAGCATTGAAGACCGGTTAACTGAAAAAATTGAGGAAGCTGGTCTTGATAGTGAAAATACTGAATACTGGAAAATTGAAAAGAATCTTAAAGGTTTCTGGAACAACTTAAGATACAAGGACCAACAACCTCAATACGGAATAATAAGCAGGATTTTACCTCATGGAAAAGCAGGATTCATCCAAGCCGAAGACGGCAATTCATATTACTTCAAAAAATTCCAATTCAAAGGAAATAAAGACGATTTCCGTGAAATGACAAGTGTGAGTTTCTATCTTGAAGAAGGATATGATAAAGCAAAAGATGAAGTAAAAATGAATGCTGTAAATATTAACACTATTTAATGAAAGCTATCCAATAGCTTTTAAATTTTTTTTTAAAAAAAAAGAAGTATGAGAAGTAATTATCTGATTACTTCCACTATCATGTCTAATTTTTCAGACTGCAGGATATCCACTTTTTTACCAGATGCTCCAACAATCTCTTTTTTGATATTTAACATGTCTTCAGGAACTACGATTTCACCAACGGTTAGCTCATGATTTTCTTCTAAAACAGACCCAATTTCATCGATGTCTGTTGATTTTAAATAACCGATGATTTTTCCGGCATCCCCTTTGAATTTAGGTCCAATTTGAGACATGTCCGGTTCAACTTCGATGATTTTTTCATGAACTTCCGGTTTTCCGGAGCTGATTGCTAAATCATTAATTTTCAAGGTTCCCTTGATATCGTCATTGAATTCATTGAAGATTTCAACTAATGAGTCATCTGAAGTGTATACATTCACTTCAGCAAGTTCCGCATTCA
>NZ_JBGVOG010000006.1:0-2631 GCF_045126245.1 Methanobrevibacter sp.
ACTGTACGGAAAGTCAGGAGTTGAATCTTGGATTGCCAGCGCAAATAGAGTAGGTATAAGAGTTCATATATGGATGCAGGCATTTTATGACGGATCATGGATAAACCCTGTTTCCGGAGGGTCTTATAATACTCAAGTTTTCAATTCCAAGATTGCTGAAGCCAAAGAGTATGCAAACCTTAAAGGTGTTTCAGGCATTCTTTTCGACTACTTAAGGTATCCTGGTACTGCATATAAAACTAGCGGAGGCGCTGCAGCTATAAGTGAATTTACTAGACAGGCAACACAGGCAATTCATAATATTAATCCAAACATACTGGTTTCAGCAGCGTTGATGCCGGAACCAAGCGTCAGTGTTTATTATTATGGTCAGGACTATTCCAAACTTAGCAGCTATTTGGATCTTGTACTTCCAATGGTTTACAAAGGAAATTATAAATCTGGAACATCATGGATTAGCAGCACAACCAAATGGTATGTTGATAATTCAAAGGGAGCTAAGGTATGGACAACTTTACAGTCTTATAGATCTGATGATGACCCTACCAAGTTGCCTATATCCGAATTAAATAATGATATTAAAACAGTATTGAACGCTAAAGCTTCAGGAGTCATATTATTCAGATACGGGTTGTCAAATATTCCAAACTTTAACAATCTTAAATAGGGTTAAGAAATATCATTCAATGAATGTGGTGGGAATCAGTTTGCATGAAATATATATGCTTCTGATGTCTTACGTCCAAATTCGTTAAAATGTAATTAGTTTGAATACGGGCATATTTTCCATATTGAATATGCTTGCTATCCTAACTATTTACTTTCTTTTTTGATAAAGTTTAAATATTTTAAAATCATATCTTTTATTATACTTTTTTTGATATATTCTCACATAAAATTTAGGTATACCAAAACTTTTTTATACTTTTAGTCATATAATTATAAAATAAGTTAATTTAAGGTGAATTCTATGGCTGAGAATAAAATTAGTGAGAATATTGAGGAATACCTAGAGGTTTTATACCGCAATGGAAGCAATAAGGAACAGGTTTCTACCACCCAAATTTCAAATGAATTGGGCATTGCACCGGGCAGTGTTACTCAGATGCTTAAAAAATTAGAAAAACTGGGATATATTGATTATACTCCTTATAAGGGAGCTACTTTAACTGATGAAGGTATGAAAATAGCTCAAAAAATAACAAGAAAACATAGAATTCTAGAAAAATTTTTAATCGATGTCTTAAAGGTTAAAGAGGAAAATGTTCACAGCCAGGCCTGTGAAATGGAACATGCCTTATCTGATGAAGCTGAAAGGGCTTTATGCGCAATGCTGAACAATCCTGATTTATGTCCTGACAACAATATTATTCCGGCTTGTAATTTTGATTTTGACAGTTGCAGACAATGCTATTCACAAAATGACTTCGATCAAATTGTAAACAGGCAATTCAATTTATTATCTATTTCCGAATTGACTTCCACTACTGAGGGCATTGTTTCATTTATCCGTGGAAATTCAGATTTGCTTGATGCCATTGCAGAGTTGGAAATAACAATCGGGTCTCAACTAAAATTTGAATATACTGAAATCCCTACGGGTAATTATTATCCAGTAATTGTAGATGATAATGAGTTAAATATTCCATTAGAAATGGCTAATAATATTTTTATTAGAATTTAACTTTTCTTTTTTTATTTTAAAAAAATTTATATAATATCTCTTCAAAACATATTAGCATTAAATATAATTTATTTCTTTTTGCGGTGTTTTAATGCGTGGAAATTTATTAAATGATTTAGTGTCAATTAAAATTGAAGAAGGAAGTAAAAGACCAATAGCATTACATGAAAAGAGTAAGTTCGGTAAAATTGAAGCTGATTGTTTAAATCTTTCTTTAATTGAGGCATGTTATTTGTTGGAAAAAGGCCGTTTAGATATTTACGAAAATGAAATTGAATGCAGCATTGGTTATCTAATTGATATTTTAAAACAACAGGAGTTATATGGTAAATACGTTGTTTATCGTGATTTAAAAGATAGGGGTTATGTAATCAAAACCGGATTTAAGTATGGGTCTGAATTCAGGTTGTATAATCGTGGAGGCGGCCCGGGCCAAGGACATTCAGATTATCTGGTGAAAATTATTTTTGAAAATTACGAAATCGATGCTTTGGACTTCGCAAGTTATGTCAGGGTTTCACATGGTGTTAATAAGAAACTTCTTTTGGCAATAGTCGATGAGGATTTTGATATCACATACTATAATGTCGAGTGGACCAGACCCTAATTTTAATTAAAGGAATCTATTATATTTTTATAAGTTTTATTAATTGAGTAAATAATTTTAATCATGAATTTAATTTAAAAGTGTTGTTGGTGAAAATATGGCAGAGTTAATAGATCCATGGGCATCATTTAGCCTAGATTATGATAAATTGGTCAATCAGTTTGGTATTGGCAAAATTTCTGAAATACTAAATGATATTAAAAATCCTCAAAGGTTAATGAAACGTGGTGTAATCTTTGGACATAGGGAATTTGATGAAATAAATAAATTAATCAATCAAAATAAGGAATTTGCTGTTGTAACTGGTATGATGCCAAGTGGACAAATGCACATTGGTCAT
>NZ_JBGVOG010000007.1:0-30201 GCF_045126245.1 Methanobrevibacter sp.
GCCGCATTTGTTGGATTTGGAATAATCGGTGCAGAAATAATGACATTGTCTCCTTTTTTGATATTGAATGGAGTTCTTCCATTTGCAATTCTTGGAAGCAATGCATCAGGTTCACCTTGGTGCCCTGTAGTTACAAGCAGATAGTTTGCCCTGTCTTCATCAGCTTTCATCAATGCCTTATTGACTGCCTTTGGAGAGCCAAAGATGCTTGCATTTTTCGGCAACTTTAAAATACCTAAGTTCTGTGCAATTCCGCAGAACCTTTCCATTGATCTTCCAAGGAAAAATATTTCTCTGTGACTTTTTTTAGCTATATCCGCAATAGCCTGGACACGTTCAACGTGGGATGAAAATGTGGTAACAATCATACCGGTTTTCTCCTGCAACGGCCCTCTCATCACATCTTCAAGAATATTTCGTGCAATTCTTTCGGAATGTGTTTTGACTTCACTATAATTTATGGCATTAGTTGTTTCAACAATTAATGCAAGCACTCCTTTTCTTCCCAATTCCCTTAACCTTTTGTAATCAGGAGGCGGAGATACCTTTTGATGATTATCAAATTTAAAGTCTAATGCATAAACAATAACTCCCTCAGGAGTATGTAAAACTGGAAATACAGCTTGAGGAATACTGTGTGTTGATTGGACAAATTCTAAAGTGATATCTTTAGAGAGATCCATTTTGCTTCCTGGATTTAATGGTCTAATCGGATTGGTTACTTTGAATTTGCGTTCCCCTTTGATTTGTTTTTCAATCAATGCAGCAGTATATGGAGTTCCAATTAATGGAGCATCATATCTGTGAGCCAATTTAGCCACTGCACCGATATGGTCCAGGTGACCGTGGGAAAAGACAATTCCCTTAACCTTACCATCAACATCCTTCATCAATGTGTCATCAGGAATGACTCCTCTTTCAATTAGGTCTAAACTGTGCATTCTGTCAATGTCGGTGTCCTCGTGCATACTGATCCTGTCAAGATGTATTCCCATATCAAATATAATAACATCTTCGCCTATCTTGACGGCAGTCATGTTCTTACCGACTTCCTGATATCCCCCAATGGCGATAACTTCTACGCTCATGTTTCATCTCCTTGAATAAATTTTTGTGTTAATTCCTCTTTCATTTAGCCATTCTCGTGTTTTTCCGCGAATAACTAATTTAGTTTGTTTTAATTCATCAATGTTATTAGCTCCAACTAAAAACATTGCAATTCTTAACGAATCATTGAATCTATTGATAAATTTGTTTAATTGTTCCTGAGAAGCGGAATTCTTTAAAAATGGTAATGCCATGCCTACGGCATCTGCACCAAGAGCAATAGCTTTTGCGGCTTCAAGACCTGAACGAATACCTCCAGATGAAATGACTGGAACATCTACTGCATTAGTAACTTCAACTGTACTGACTGCAGTTGGAATTCCCCAATCCCAAAATATTTCACCAAGATACCTGTCTTCAGCACGATATGTTTCAACAGCAGCCCAACTTGTTCCTCCGGCGCCTTCAACATCAATATAATCAACACCTGCCTCAACAAGTGCTTTGGCGGATTCCGCAGATATTCCGCAACCTGTCTCTTTAGCAACGACAGGAATATTTACGGATTTTGTAATCTGATTGATTGAATCTAGATATCCTATTGCATCCAAATCTCCCTCCGGTTGGATGGATTCCTGTAGAGGATTAAGATGAATTGCCAAAATATCAGCATCCAATATTTCTACAGCTTTTTCTGCAAGATTCAATTGAGGTGCACCAATATTGCCTACAAGTAAACAATTTGGAGCATTTTCGCGTACAACAGTATAAGTATCTTCAAGTTCAGGGTGTTCGCAAGCCGCCCTTTGAGAGCCTACTCCTAAAGCAATTCCATTATTCTCAGCGGCAATTGCCAATTGTTTGTTAATATTTTTTGCAGCCGGATGGCCGCCGGTAATAGCAGTTATAAATAAAGGGGAGTCTAACTTCTTACCAAAAGCAGTGGTTGATAAATCAATTTCCTGCTTGTCCACTTCCGGCAAGACATTATGAACCAGTTCAATGTCTTCAAATCCGGTAGTCTTATCTTTAAACTCAACATCATAATTTTCACAAATTAATAAATGCTCTAATTTTCTATCTGAAATCATAAATTAATTTCCCCTTGAAATTACAGTTCCTTTTACTTCTTCATTTTCCAAAACTTTGAAAACATTATCTTCAACTTCGGCATTTATTATTTTAGATTCGATTCCTAAATCTGCTAAATATAGAAGTTCTTTAATCTTTCCAACCATTCCTCCGGTCACATCAACATTTGTTGTTCCTTCAAAAGTATCCAAATCATCCAGCGATGAGAATTTATCGAAAAATATCGCATCATCATGAGTCTTTGGATTTTTATTGTAAACTCCATCGACATCAGTTCCCAAAACAACCATATCCGGACTAAGATTCTTTGCCAGATATTGAATAAGCTGATCTCCTGAAATGACGCAGATTTCCAGTTCCTCATCCAGAACAACATCCCCATAAATAACCGGGATGAAACCTTTGTTTAAATATTTTTTAAAGCTGTCGAGATTACCTTCAACGATTCTCTTATTGGAAGCTGTCATGAAACTGGATGCTGGAATGGCAATCACAGGCAAACCTTTTTCAATGAAAGCTTCACAGACATGCATATTTAATTTTTTAACGGCATTCTGAGTCTCGCAAAATCCAATCCTCTTTTGGGGATATTCATTCTCATCAAATGCTTCGCCAATTTTATACTTTTTAGCTGGAGGATGTCCGAAAGAACCTGCTCCATGAACAATGACCAAATCCTTATGGGAATTGTCTAAAGAAGCCTTGATTTCAGATGCTATTCTTTTAAGACTGTCAGCGTCGACTTCACTTTCAGCAGAATCCTTATTGGTCAATATACTTCCGCCAATCTTTAAAATAATCATAAAATCACTTATAAACCCTTGAAGAAACCCCTTTTCGGGTAAATCTGATTTTCAAAACATTATCATCACGGGCAATTGCTTCTGCAACTTCATCCACCTTACCTGGGCAAAGTGCTATAATGCTTCCCCCTCCACCGGCTCCGGTAGTTTTTGAACCGATGGCTCCAGCTTCTCTTGCATTATAAACCATACGGGATAATTCTAAAGTATTGACTCCCAATACATCCAAAAATCCGTGGTTAATATTCATCAACTCTCCAACCTTATTAAAGTCCCTCTTCAAAATGGCCTGCTTTGCATAATTTGTTAGATTTCCCATTGCAGTAATCACAGGGTTGATTATCTTAGGATTTCTAGTCTTAAGATTCCTAACATCCTTAACCATCTTGCCCGTATTGCCGTGTTTTGTAGTGTATCCCACAACAAATGGAACATTGAAATTGACGTTGAAATGCTCAACCTTCTTTTTACGGGATAAATATACCAGTCCGCCATATGTGGAAACTAAAGTATCCAAAGGACTGGCAACACCTTGAACTGCCTGTTCAACCATATGGGCATCATGGGCAAGGGATTTTTTATTGAAACGAACATTATGATATCTGTATAATGCGGCGAGAGTAGCTACAGTGACTGCAGCAGATGATCCGAGACCTGACCCGATAGGCACCTTTGAGGATAATGTAATCTCAATAGGAGAATGGTCGTGAGCCACATAAAGAGCTTCTAAAATATATCTAATGATACCTGGCTTTCCTTTTGTTAAAATATACTTCTTATGGCGTGTCAATAATTCAGCTTCGAATCCTATATCTGGAGCTTTAAAAGTAGAAATATCATTATCAGACTCCTTAATTGTAATATAAGCCCTTTTATTAACTGCTCCTGCAATAGCAGGTTCGCCATAAACTACAGAATGCTCTCCAAATAGAATAGTTTTTGCTGGAGCAGAAGCTTTAGCTATCATAAACACACCTTACTTAAAAATACCTGAAGCATAACCAACAACAGAGCTGAAATCCCCGGTAACGTCACCACTAGTCCTATAAGCCAGAATTTCACAATTATTCTTTTGCGACATTTTCGAAAGGGTGATTGCTGTCATTACCGGACCGTAACCGCACATTGTAATATTATACTGAATCACTTCCTCAAAAAGTTTGAATTCATTCATTTCTTCAATATCCTCCAAAACAAAACCATCAACCTTGTTGGCTTTCTCTTGATTGTTGAAATGAGATAAATCAGTACTTGCAATGACGCAATAAGATTTACCTAATTTTTTCCCAGCCTCAAAAATTGCCTTAGCCAAATCGCTGGAAGCCGTGAAAGTTTGGGATCCCATAGTAATGGGAACTATTTTGAAATCATTGGAGAAATATTGCAGGAAAGGCAGCTGAACTTCAATACTGTGTTCACGAATATGGGCGGAAAAATCAGCAGTTGCAATATCGGAAACGGAAATTATCTCATCGGCAAATTCCCCATCAACCTCGATACTGCCTAAAGGAGTAATCCACTCACCATCATTGAAAACAGAAACTTCACTGCCCAGACCTGTATGGTTAGGACTCAAAATAATGAAAACTTCAGGAAAACCATTTTGAACTATATTGCAATAACCGTGAGCGGCTATTGCACCGGAATATTGATAACCTGCATGAGGAACCATTACATGAATCGGATAGTCATCACCTTCAAAGGTATTGAGTTTTGGAATTTCAGAAACTCCAGACTCATCTAAAAAGCAATCTTCAATTACTTTTACAAGTTTATCGGGATTATCCGGATAAAATGATCCGCTAACAGCAGGTTTTCTTAACATTTAACTCACTTAAAATTTAAGTTCAAATTCAGTTGCATCAATATCCAAGTCACCATCTTCAGGAATAGTTCCTCTTTCTCTTAAGATTTGTCTTGCAAGTAACCAGTAAACTAAAGCGATAGCTTTTCTACCTTTGTTGTTTACAGGTACAGCAATATCAACAAAACTGAGTAAGTTTTCAGTATCACATAATGCAACTACTGGAATACCGTTTTGTTTAGATTCTAATACTGCTTGAGCATCAGATCTTGGGTCAGTTACAACAATAATTTTTGGTTCAATGAATTTAGCATAATTTGGGTTTGTTAAAGTACCAGGGATGAATCTACCAGGAATGGTTTTTGCACCGGTAATTTCACCGAATTTTTTAACAGGAGCTTGACCGTATTGTCTGGTTGCTACTACTAAAATATCTTCTGGGTCATATTTTGCTAAAAGTTTTGCAATTTGTCTGATTCTTTCATCAGTTTTTTGAATATCCAATACATATAAACCGTCAGATCTTACTCTGAATATGTATTTTTCCATGTCACTGGTTTTTTGTTGGGTTCCAATATGTAAACCAGCTGCTAAATAGTTGTCTAAATCTATTAAAAGTTCATCATTTACCATAATTACACCTCATTATTTAATCATCATCTTCAATTTTTACACATTCTTGCGGACATACGTCCATACATACTTCACAATAACTACATTCATCAGGGTCGACAATTTCAATCTTGTCTCCTTTAAGAACTAAAACTTCCATAGGGCAAACATCAGCACATTCAGCGCAGTCTGCACCTTCGCATTTATCATAGTCAATAGTTACTTTAGCCATAAAATTCTCTCCCTAATCTAACTTAAAATGACCCCATTTTAGGATTTGGAAGTTCTTCTTCGATACGAATCAACTCATTTAATTTAGCTATCCTTTCACCACCAATAGCTCCAGTCTTAATCATTGGAGAAGCAAAACCAACAGCAAGATGAGCAATAGTCTCATCAGTGGTTTCACCAGACCTATGAGATACAACCGGTACAATATTGTTTTCTTTCGCTAACTTTACAGTAGCGTAGGTTTCGGATAAGGAACCTATTTGGTTTGGCTTTATGATAATAGCATTTGCTGCATTCATTTCGATGCCTTTAGCCAAGATATCCTTGTTAGTGACAAACAAATCATCACCACATATTAGGCATTTATCACCAACTTTTGCAGTTAACTGAGCGAATCCTTCGAAATCAGACTCGTCAAATGGGTCTTCAACATAAAACATCTTATATGTTTCAATCATGTCTTTAACGAAATCAATTTGATCTCCGGTATCCCTTTCAATACCGTCTTGAGCATAAACGTATTTTTGTTTATCAGCGTCCCATAATTCGGAAGCCGCCATATCCAAGGAAGGTCTAATTTCAATACCTAATTCATCACCAATCTCTTCACAGGCTTTAGCCTGAATTTCCAAAGCACTATCATTGGTAATATTAGGTACCCATCCACCTTCATCACCTTTTCCACCGGTGAAAGCAGAATCTTTAGTTTGAATTAACTCCTTTAGCCTTTTGTGAACGGAAGCATTAGCAAAGATAGCATCACTAACATTAGTAGCTCCAACAGGAACAACTAAAAACTCCTGAATGTCAGGCGCATTAACACCTGCATGAGCTCCTCCATTCATCATGTTTCCCAATGGGAAAGGTAATTCATTGACTAAATTTCCGCCTATGTACTTGTATAATGGCATATTATAAGAGGAAGCAGCTGCTTTGACTACAGCCATAGAAATCGCTACAGTAGTATTTCCACCAATAGCAGACAAATTGTCAGTTCCATCGATTTCTTTCAATACTTCATCAATAGTAGTGATGTCTTCAGCATCCATACCGATTAATTCAGAAGCAATGAAATCTTCCATTTCACTTACAACCCTATCTACGCCACCTTCAGGGAATGACACCACTTCTCTTGATCCAGTACTTGCCCCGCTTGGTGCGGCAGCCCTACCGGAACCATTCCAAGTAAGCACATCCACTTCAATGGTAGGATTTCCTCTGCTGTCCAAAATCTTACGAACTTGGACGTCTTCTATTATACTATCCAAAAAAAACACCTCAGTGCCCTTTAATTTATTACCATATAATCTATACTCTTTAAAAAATCAGTAAGTTTCTTTATAGAGTTATGTTGGTATTTTTTATTTTTTTTAAATAAATTAATAGAATAAATAGGAAAACTATTTATTCATCTCTAATTACATCTAATGGTAAAACTCCAGCTTTGAGTTCTTCATAAGCTATGTCAATTGGATCTAAAGAGTCTTTAATATCCACTAATGGTTTAGCCCCCATAGATATTTGAATTGCCCTAGCTCCTAGAATTCTAGCTCTTTCAAACCTTGTCAATTTTTTTTCAACATTCATGAATATTACTTCCATTTTAGGCATATTTTACCAAGATTATATTTTTAACTAAAAATATCCCTATGAATTGAAACATCTATTCCCAGGTTTCCACATGGGAAATTAACATTCTTCTACAGCAGTACCTGTTTAAACCTAAGTCATCCAAAACATCTTTTGACTTTTCGCCTGCAGCAACTCTTTTGTTGTATTCGTCGAAATAAGCTGAAACAGGTTTTCCGCAACTTAAGCATCTTATAGGAATCATTTATATCATCTTTTTAATTTAAATAAAATATAAAATTACAGAAGTATTTATCTGTAACTTTTTTGTTTACGTGCTCTTGCTCCAGGACCACCATATTTTTTAGGTTCTGAACGTCTTGGGTCACCAACCAACATGGTTCTGTCATATTGAATGAATTTTTCTTTTAAATCCATATCTTGAGACCATTGGACGAGTCCTTTAGCAATTACCATACGTGCAGCTTCAGCTTGACCCATTACTCCTCCACCAACAACTTTGATGTTGATATCAACTTCATTAGCCAAATCACCAGCTAAGGTTAATGGTTCTTGTAATTTTAAGT
Organism: Methanobrevibacter sp.; assembly: GCF_045126245.1. Taxonomy (GTDB): domain Archaea; phylum Methanobacteriota; class Methanobacteria; order Methanobacteriales; family Methanobacteriaceae; genus Methanocatella. The sequence goes on from NZ_JBGVOG010000007.1 coordinate 7,746, forward strand.
TAGCAAGCTCAGGAGAATAAAGTTCTAAAGGAATTTTGTTAATTCTAACTTTACCGGTTCCTTCTTGAACAGTACCTCTTGCGATAGCTGTTTTACGTTTTCCGCTTGTATGAATAACTTTAACCATAATCACACATCCTTTTCATCTAAAAGGTAGCTCCTAAAAGTTTGGAGATTTCACCTAACTCGATACCTTTTTTAATATTCTTGTATTCTGCTTCAGGAACTGAAGTGAGTTCTGCATCTGCATATTCAGCAGGTACGCCAACAAAAGCTTTTAATCCTTTGTATGCAGTTTTACCTTTAGCTTTTTTGAAAGGTAACATTCCTCTTACAGTTCTTCTAAATATATCATCTGGTCTTCTAGGATATTTAGGACCTAAGTCACGAGGGTTAGAAATACTTGCCCTGTCAACTCTTTGTTTGTATTTAGCGTAAGCCCAATCCTTGTTTCCAGTTAACATAATCTTTTCAGCATTAAGAATTACTACTTCTTCGCCTTCTAAAAGATTTTTACTAGTTATACTAGCTAATCTTCCTAAAACGCATCCTTCTCCATCAATAATCATAATAACACCCTATTTATTCAATGATCCTAATGTTTGATCCTTTAGGATTTGATTCGATTATCTCATCAATTGAGATGCATTCTCCACCAGCACTTTCGATTTTTTCCTGTGCTTTAGCTGAGAATTTTAATGCTACAACATCTACTTTTTCTGTTAAATCACCGTTTGATAAAACTTTACCAGGTACTAAAATAGTTTCGCCTGCTTCAGCATGTCTTGCGATATCAGACAAATTAACCTCAGCAGTTCTTCTGTTAGACCTTGAAAGTCTACCTGCAACGTCTTTCCAAATAGCTGCATCTTCACTTTTTGATTTTTTATTAAGTTTATTAATAAGTTCAATAAGGTTAGGATTAGTTTTGATAATTTTCTTAACCATTATTTACTTCCTCCTTCTTCACTAAATCTGATAAATTTATCTGCTTTTTCACCTAATTTGTCACAAGCTTTTAATAAAACTTCTTTAGGAGGCATTGATCCATCAGTTTCGATTCTAAATATGAAATCATTTTCACGATACCCTACATTAATATAACCATTAGAAGAAGCCCTTACACAGCTTTTACACATAGTACAATCTTCAATGTCTAAAATCTTAATATGTTTTGACCTTCTGTCAGACTTTAAAACACCTCTTGGACATGCCAAAGCACAGTCATAATCAACTTCCTTATCTTCATTGAAAGTGATTTGAGGATATTGCTTGTATGCGCATACAGTGGTTGGCATCCATTTAGCATGTTCTTTACCGTATCCTACTTTTGCAACAGCTTCAATGTCAATAACTTCATCTTCTTTGAGTTTTACTAAAGGAATAGTATCGTATACTGGTTTAATTGTTTCGTCTGAAGATATTAAATCCTTAGAATAAACTACCTTAGGTCCTGTTTCATTTAACTTGAAGACAACACCTTTTTTAAGGTTGTCAGCCCATGTTTCATTTTCTTCATCATATGCCCAACCTTCGTCTTCAGGTAAAGGTAAACCTTCAATTGCTTCAAGATTAGAAACTAAAGGAGTTAAACCAAGCCTATGAGCAAGCACCTCATTAAACATTGCAGAGTCGTTTCTTACAATGTTTACATCTTCAATAGCTATTTTAGGCACATTAACCATTGCACATCTTCTAATAGCATTAATGAATGGTACTTCTGCATCACGAACAATGAATACAATTTCATCATCGCTTTGACTTTTAATTTCTATCTCCATATTAAACCCTTCCACTTAGACTCTTCTTCCTCTTTTACCACCAGGTCTTCCAGTACCATCGTGAGGAATAGGAGTGATATCTTCTATTTTACCTATTTTAATTCCAGCTCTTGCTAAAGCACGAATAGTAGCCTGTGCACCAGGTCCTGGACTTCTAGGTCCGTTTCCACCAGGAGCTCTTACTTTAATATGTAATCCTACAAATCCTTTTTCTTTAGCATCATCAGCTATTCTAGTTGCTGCGGCCATAGCTGCGAAAGGTGAAGCTTGTTGTCTGTCAGCACGAACAACTTTTCCACCAGACCATTGAGAAATAGTCTCAGCACCAGTAATATCTGTTACAGTAATAATAGTGTTATTGAATGATGAGTAAATATTAGCTATACCCCATTTTTCATCTTTTGCCATAGTTACACCCTTTATTCTTCTGTATTAGCTTTATTATCCTTATTTTTGTTGTACTCTTCGATTTGTTTTGCTACAGGTGAAGAACGATAGAAACCAATCTCATCTTCTTGACCTCTTAATACTACATAACTTGGTGAATTGATTTTTTTACCGTTTAATGTTATGTGGCCGTGTACAACAAACATTCTTGCTTCTTTAGGAGTACGAGCTAAACCTTTTTTATATACAATAGTTTGTAATCTTCTTCTTAAGATATCTTCAACGTTTAAATCTAGGATATCTTCAAGTGCAGCATCTTCAGGCAAAACACCGGTTCTAGCTAAGTGTCCTAATAATTCTAATTTCTCGTTTACCATTTGATCAGTACCGAAACCAAGTAAGTACCTTGCTTCCCTACTGTATCTTCTGACTAAAGTATCGGCTTTCCAAATTTCTTTTTTATTTTTTAAACCGTATTTAGTCATTAATTTATTTTCATTTTTGATTCTTTCCGCATTCCAAGGATGTGGTGGTGTATTATACTTTTTCCTTGATTTTCTAGGTTGTCCCATTAAAACATCTCCTAATAAAATTGAATTGTTAAAATTTTAATTTGTAAAAAAAAGTTCTTGCCTATCCTCTTGAACGTTTTACACCAACGGTAGAACTTTTTCTGAAAGTGGATTTGGTTCTTTGACCTCTAACAGGTAAACCAACCTCGTGTCTTCTACCTTTGTAACTTCTGGTCTTTTTCATTCTGTTTAAATCATCCCTTAAAGTCATGTCAAGGTCAGATTCAATCAAGTGAATGTCATCACCAGTTTCGTAATCTTCTCTTCTGTTTAACATCCAAGATGGAATGTCAAATTTTTGAGGATTTTCTAAAATTTCTTCAATTCTTAAAACATCTTCATCACTAATGTAACCGATTTTAGCATCTAAATCTAAGTCCAAAGTACGGCACAAAGTTTTAGATAAAGATATTCCAACACCTTTGATTTCGGTTAAAGCGTGTTCAATGGTTTTATTACCATTTACATCCTTTCTTGAAATACGCACTAAGTGCTTGAAATCGTCTTCCATTAAATAACCTCCATTTATAGAGCGAACCTACGAGACGTAAAATATAGATTCGAATGTTTTGAGCTTCTCAAAACACAGTTCTTTCAACAATATAAAACTTAGTTTAATCAAACTAAGAGTGCAAAAATATCAGTTTAACAAGTATTTTTTAATAAAACAAAAAATCTAAGTTAAAAACTAATAAACGCCGAGACTGGGATTTGAACCCAGGAGGGCGGAATGCCCACGAGATTTCCAGTCTCGCGCCTTACCAGGCTAGACTATCTCGGCATAAAATAGTTAGCAAATACTTGCACAACATATTATCTAGAATAATATGATAAGATAATATATTAATCTTAACCTATATAAAGGTATTGTTTAAAATCTAATTTTTTAAAAAAAATAGAAATAAAAATAAATAATTAAAAATCCAACCCCCTATGGCAAAGTATATTTAAAAATAAATTATACTATTAATTAGGTGATAAAATGAGTATCATATTAATAATAGTTATTGTGGTAATAATTATTTTCCTTGTAGGAACAGTTATACACATGTACAACAACCTCGTTGGACTTAGAAACCGCGTGAAAAACAGTTATGCGCAAATTGACGTTCAACTTAAAAGAAGAAACGACCTGATTCCAAACCTATTGGAAACCGTTAAAGGATATGCCTCCCACGAAAAAGGCGTTCTCGAAGAGGTCACCCAAGCAAGAGCCAGCGTAATGAATGCTTCAAATGTTCAGGAAGCAAGCGCTGCAGACAACCAGTTAACAGGCGCTTTGAAATCATTGTTCGCAGTTGCTGAAAATTACCCTGATTTAAAAGCAAACAGCAATTTCCAACAATTGCAAACAGAATTAAGTGACACTGAAGATAAGATATCCTATGCAAGGCAATTCTATAATGATGTTGTCTTAAAATATAACAATGCTTGTCAACAATTCCCAAGCAACATTATCGCAGGAATTTTCGGTTTCAATGAAGAAACATTCTTTGAAGCACCTGCAGAAGAAAGGGCGGTTCCAAAAGTTGAATTTTAAGTTTATAGGTGAAATTGTATGAATGTTAAAAGAACATTTTGTATAATTTTACTATTTTTATTATTATTTTCAGCTGTAGCCGCAGTTTCGGCAGACGATGATCGAAGCTACAGCATAACTCAGGCATTCATAGATTTAACAGTTGAAAATAATGGTTTACTTCATGTGGAAGAACAGTACGATTATACATTTGAAGGCCAATACAATGGAGTATATAGGGATATACCCCTAAAATCTGGCGAAAGCATAGAAAACATAAAAGTTGCAGCCGAGGGAGCATACCCAGTTTTAAAAGAAAGTGATGAAAACGGCAAAAAACACTTAAAGATATACCTATATGCTGATGAAGCACATACCCAAAAAATCAGAGATTGTGATGTTTCTATCTTTATTAGCTATGATATGAAAAATGTAGTAACCCTTTTTAACGATGTTGGGGGACTTCAGTACAAACTTTGGGGGGACGAATGGGATGTACCTGTTGGAAGCCTTTCAGTATATGTAACCCTTCCGGGAGATAAAAACAATACTTATTTCTTAAATCCTGAAGAGTACACTCAATCCGACAAATTGGATAAAAATACAATTATGGCTACAACAAATAGCATACCGAAAGGAGAAATCTATGAATTGCTTGTTTTGATGCCATTGGATGACTTCAATAATGCGACATACGCAAAGCATGTCAATGAGAATGGTAGGGATAAGATACTTCAAAACTTACACAACAGTATCAATGAAAGAAACTTCTGGAATACAACATACCTTGTTCTAGGATTATTATCCATTTTAAGCCCTGTTGGTGCTCTATTTACCTATTTAAGATATGGAAGGGAACCTAAAGTGGATTATGATGGAATCTATGAAAGGGAACTGCCTACAGATGACCCTCCAGAAGTGATTAATGCATTGATTGAAAACAAAACCAATATTGGAAAGCCGAACATGAAAGGATTCCAATCATCAATTATGAACTTAATTGATAGGAAAGCTCTTAAATTAAATGTAAATGAAAATACAGAAACGGATATTAAAGATCTGCTTTTAGACTTCAGCAATGTTGAAAACGCCAAATTGAGTTTAAGCGAAAAGAAACTTATTAACACATTATACCCATTCGCCGAAAATGAAATTTTGAACCTGTCAACATTGGACGGCAAGTTATCCTCAGAATATAACGCAAAAAGTTTCATGGCAGATTTTGAAAGTTGGACAGACAGTGTAGAGAAAAACTCTGAAAGTAAAAGAGAGGAATACTTTAATGATACCGGTTCCACAATGATTTCATTCATTGGAATTGGAGGGCTTATATTCGGTATACTCATCGCCATTTTAGGATTTTTAACAAATCTTGGAAATGGACTGTACTGCATCATTGCAGGAATATTTCTAGTGATATTTTCTATAGCGATAATGATGCTTCCGGAAGACATTTTCGGAAAATGGACCGAAACAGGCAGGGTCTTCTATCTCAAATGGGAAAACTTGAAGAAATTCTTAAAGGACAACAGTTTAATTAAAGAACACCCTCCAGAATCTATAGTTATTTGGAAAAAGTACTTGATTTATGGTACTGCTCTTGGAGTAGCTGATGAGGTTTATGAAGCCATGAAACTCAATGCACCAAATCTTTCAGATTATGATGATGACGTGTTCAGATACCATTACTATGGCGGATACGGTTTGATGCATGCCGCATATTCAACAGGCCAATCCGCAGCAAATCCTTCATCCGATTCCGGTGGCTTTGGTGGCTTCGGAGGAGGATCCGGAGGTGGTGGTGGAGGAGCTTTCTAGCTTCCCACTAATTTTTTCTTTTTTTATAAATCTTGATTTTTGCAGATTATTCAAATTATAATTCAAAACAAATTATTATTTTTCTTTTTTATTAACAGACTCCAAAGGCAAGCCATCAGTCTAAAAGAACCTCTTCGGTACCATAAACAATAACACAGACATCATCAACAGCAGCAAAATCAATGGATTACCTGTAATATAACCCACACTAAAATTAGAAATATCATCATCCAAATCAGTGAAAGTTTCGTTATTGTCGTGAATTACATCATCATCTTCAGTATCATTATCAGTATCATTGTTTATATCACGGACAACAACAATAGCACCAACAACAGTTACATTTTTAATATTGGATAAACTTGCATCAATAAAGAACTCACCAGTCTGATTAAATGTGTACTGGGCCTCCCAATTCTCCTTTGAACTAACAATCTCTTCACCATTGGAAATAGCATAGGTAATCTTTTGCTTATCACATATCCGATTACCATTATCATCCAAAAGAATAGCATCTAAAAGTAATTGATCATTTAAATCCAGATAATAGGCATTGGTTATTACTTCAAGATATGTTTGAGATAAAACGCTTCCATCAACAATATAAATTAATCCCTCAAAATTATTTGCTTCAAGATTAACTAAACCAGTTGGATAATATCCATCAATATATACTGAAACATTGATATTGCTATTTTCGACATTGCAATTCTTAATATCACCTGTGGAACCACCCCAATCAATTACTCCTGAAGCTGAAGAATTTACTGTAGTATTTGTGAAATTGCAATTTAACAATTGCACATCATCACCACTCAAAAGTAATGCACCACCACCATTTTCAGAAAACGAATCTATGAAATTATTATTGGACAATACAAAGTTATTTGAATCTTTTGAACATATGGATCCCCCAGTATTTTCACTCATGCAGTTAATAAAACTACAATTTGATATTTCTCCATCCCTACTGGTTCTCCAATAAATGGCTCCCCCCCAAATCTGTAGCGGTATTGTTAATGAAATTACAATTAATTACTTTTCCATCATTACTAAAATCCCAACGAATTGAACCTCCCCATTTCCGGTGATATTAATAAAGTTACAATTGATTACTGTGCCGTTTTTATTAGTATTTAACCAATAAATTGCCCCAGCACTACCTCTGGCAGAACAATTGATGAAATCACAATTAGATACTATCCCATTTGGACCTCCCCAACTAATAGCCCCTGCACCTGATGAAACACTATTATTGATGAAAGTACAGTTAGATATTCTTCCATTAGGATTTAAGGCATCTATTACTCCACTATCGGTAGCCTTATTATTAGTAAATCTACAATTGGTTAAATTTGAATTTGGACCATTCCAATTCAATACTCCGCCACTACCTGTTAAAGCCCTATTAGAATCAAAATTACTGTTAGTAATTAATCCTCTTGGAGAGTTTGTAGAGTAGAATACTCCTCCATTAATTTCAGCAGTGTTATTTGTAAAATTACAATCAGATATCAGATAATCTGCACTGTTTGACCAGTAAATTGCCCCACCATTGTTGATTTCAGCAATATTATTTGTAAAAATACTATCAGTCAATTATACATTTGGACTATTTCTCACATAAAGTGCGCCAGCAACTGTATGGCCGGAATTGTTTGAAAAAACACACCCCTTAATCGAAGTGTTTTGAGCATTATTAAGATAAACCGCACCTGCAGCATTTAATCCTAAATTACTTATGAATATGGAATTATTTATAAATCCATTTTCCCCACTCCATCTTACAGCACCAGCATAGACTTCAGCACTATTGTTGGAAAAAATGCAACTGTTCATAACTCCATTTTTACCATACCAAGCAACGGCACCACCATAAGCATCAGTATGCTCATCTTTAAAAACATCATTATCAAAGAATGAACAGCCATCCATTATTCCGTTATTACCTGACCAGTGAATTGCACCCCCAAATCCAGTAGAATTCCCATTATAGAAAACTATATCCTTTAAAACTACATTATCAGAAGTGATATTGAATATTCTTGAGGTATGTTCGGCATTGATAATATTTCCATTACCTACAATAATAATCGGCTTATCAATGACTATTTCACAATCACCATCTTGAGAGATATTCTTGGTTAAAATTAGTGTATCCCCATCAGCAGAATTAGAAATCTTTGATGAAAGCTCGGAAAATGTTGTCCCGGCAAATTCACTTTCTGCAGCAATTTTATCCTCATTATTGTCATTAACCATCAATGCGCCATCAACACTCCCAATATCACTAGCGCTAACTGAACCCAAAAATAACATAAAAATCATTAATGAAATAACGGAAAATATTATTTTTTTATTCAAGATGATTGCCCCTAAAAATTCATTCAATAATATGATTATTTTAATCTATATTAATAAAAAATTTTTCTAAAAAAAAGATTCGAACAAATATTAAGCATTATTACATCATTGGAGCAAAAATTTATTTCCAGAATCTCGGATAAGTATCCGGTTTCATGAATACTTTTGAAGTATTTACAGCAAAACCGTTGTCTGCATCCAATATTTCATTTGAAGTCAATAAAGAATTACCTGAAGCTACCAATTCTCCTTTTAAAGTTTCAATAGCTACAATATCATTTTTTTGAATATTATCTGCCAAACTGGCAATTCCGCCGCAAGCCAAATCAGCGCCATGACATATTGCATCTACTGCAGAATCCTTAATGACAATCTTTGGCAAGTAATCTGCAGCCCTTTCCATTGGCATAATTGCCTGGCGTAAAAATGACTCATCCCCGTCTTCAGTCCAGAAATGGTATGCATCAGTAACATCCTGAAGGGTTACCAGGTTATTCTTTTCTCTGAATGAACCTACCTGTGTCCTTCTGAGTTCCGCCATATGGGCTCCAACACCCAAAGCCTCCCCAATATTGTGGCAATAAGTTCTGACATATGTTCCCGCTTCACAGCCTATTCTAAAAAGCACATCCCTTCCTTCAATTTCATAGATTGTGGAATAATAAATATTACGTGTTCTAAGCTCACGTTTAACGGCAGATTTTACTGGGGGCAACTGAAATATCTTTCCGGTGAATTCTGCAAAAACTTCACGAATCCTATCTTCCGGAACATCCTGATGGAAAGTCAGTAAACACACATACTCCTTGGGAGCGGTTAAAAGAAGCTGTATTGCACGTGTAGCATCATTCAACCCTACAGGCAAAATTCCTGTTACCTTCGGATCTAAAGTTCCACCATGCCCTGATTTTTCCAAATGTAAAATGCGTTTGATCCAAGAGTCGATTTCATGAGAAGTCGGACCTGAAGGTTTGTCTAAATTAATGACTCCTTTAGAAATGTAATCATTGATTTCTCTTTCTTCAGGTTTACAACCAAACTCAGGGTTTGTAAAACTTTGAGATTTAGTTACCATGTCAAACTTCATGAAAAAAACCTTAGAAAATTAATAAAAAAAGTATAAATAAAAAGAATAATGAATAATATGGTTAATTATTCACTTATAAATCAGCTAAAGCTGCTTTGATAGATTCAACATCGCCAGAAACATCGATAGAATCTTCAGTTGGTTCTAAGTGGGAGATATTGCATCTTCTGTTTTTTACAGCTTCTCCTACAACTTCAACAAAGTTTTCATCAATAATTTCTACGATTGCACATTTTTCGCCTGCTTCTCTACCAGCAGTTTTAACACATACTCTACCTACTTCGATTGATGCCATTTATATCACCTTTAATGTTTGAATAATGATTTCTGATATGCTTTCCGGATCAAAGCTATCAGTATTTACAATTAAATCATAAATTTCCATATTTGAAATATCAATATTATGGATTTCTTTATATCTTAAAGCTTCGCTTTTTTCACGAGTAATAATCTCGCTTTTTGCTACATCGACAGATTTGTCTTCTCTTTGAGCTATTCTTTTGGAACGCACTTCAAAAGGAGTCATTAACCAAAGTTTCAAATCAGCTTCAACGAAATATGCTGATAACCTGCCCTCGATAATTAAGTTTTCTGAAGATTTAGCAATTTCAGCTTGTCTTTTATCAATTTCCTTATCAATTTCATCATTACCTTCAGCAAATTCACTGAATTCAAGAACCGACATTCCTTTCTCAGCAGCCATCTGTCTAAAAATGAATCCTGCAGAGATAAACTGAACATCCAGTTTTTCACTAAGCACTTCGGCCAAAGTGGTTGTTCCAGTTCCAGCTAATCCGCCGATTGTAATTATCATTATTTTCTAGCCTCGTTTTTGAAAAGTTTACGTGCACATTTTGAGCATAAGTACCCACCATAAGGACGGTTAGGTCTTTTAGCTGTTTTGGATAACTTTCCAATTTCATATGGACGTCCACGAGGAACTCCATGTAACACTGCACCACATTCAGCACAAACGTGCTTAGATGGTTTCTTCTTTTTATATCTTAAAACATTTTCTCCGCCAGGAGTGTTTTTATGAACTCTTTTATATGATCTTGATCTAAACCTATTTGCAGGCATTTAATCACCTAATTAATTTTAATAATAAAATATTTAATAATAGTGTAATAGCGTATTCAAAATAGAATATTACACTATATCTTTTTCATCATTAATAAATGTATGTTTAAAAGGTTGATATTAGAACCCTTGTTTGAATCCTAAGAATTTTCTTATAATCTGACTCATACCGAAAGTACAAATCATATACCATAACAGCCAACCGATACCATATGGAATTGTTGCTTCACCACCATACAAGAAACTACCCAGAACATGCCAGAGTGGAGTTAAAGTGACCCAGTATACAGTTTTTGGCAAAATAATAACCAAATTATGAATCGCAGATGTTCTCATCCAGAAGAATATCAAAATAATCGGAACGAATGTAACAATCATCGGTTTGAACTGGTTTGTCATCATTTTACTTTGTTCTTGCATAAGTTCAGGCTGCTTGGCTTGAAGTTCAGCAACTTTCTTTCCGTCCCCTCTTTTTTGAGCATCTCTGAGTTCATTTTGGAACTCTTTCATTTTAGCTTGTACTTCATTCATTTCATCTTGGTCTACTAGATATTTATTTGCAATAGTTGTAATCAATGAAACAATAAATGCAATAATTAAAACAGTCAAAGCTGGATTAGCTGGATTAGGGTCCATAGCAAGAATAGGATTGAATATTGCATTCAAAACTCCATAGACCATTCCCATTATATCAACCATAATTATCCCCTATAAATTTAATACATCTACTAATTTTGAAACTGAAGAATTTAAATGATTGTCATGATTTGCAACAATTTTAACAGTAGCTCCAGTTAAAGTAGCATAAGCCATAGATGTAGCTCTGTTCATTTGTTGATGTAAATCAATATCTTTAGCTTTTTGTACATCCCTAGAACGGGTTTCATCATTTAATCTTCTATAAATGATTTCATCAGGATTAGCTTCAATTAATATGAAAAGATCAGGTTGTAATTGTTCTAAAACCCAAATTGGTAAACCTGGTAAAAATCCAGATGGTGTATTAATAGTACAATGAGTATCTACAATAACATTATCATTTTCAGATCTTCTTTTGATTTCTTTAGCAGCTTCAGCTTGAATCTCCTTTTGAGTTTCAGCCGGTAATTTTCTTAAAGAGTCTCTATCTTCAACAATTTTTTTCTCAATTGCTATTTCTGTCATTATATCCCCATAATTTAAGTGGACATAATCTACTTCTTCAAGTGCTTTATTAAGCAATGTTGTACTTCCAGAACCTGGAATACCTGTTAATACTACTAATTTCATTTAATCCCACCTTTTTTTTTAAAAAAGATAAAAAATAGGAGATTTAATCTCCCAAGAATTTTCTAAGAAGTGGATTTGAAGACATAAGTTGCTCTTCCGCCATCTCTTCATAAAGTTTATGAAGAATACCTACAGTAAGCAAAACACCGGTACCTCCACCTAAAGCACCAGTTAAATCCGCAAGGAAAGCGATAAGTCCTACATATATACCGCTAATAATGGTAAGTGCAGGAATATATTTTTTCAATATTTTATATAACTGACGTTTACTGCTTCTGAATCCTGGAATCTGAATACCAGAACTGTAAAGTTGTTCAGAAATCTTTTTAGCATTTAATCCACTGATCTCTACCCATAAATATGAGAAGAACATACAGCATGCAATGAAAAAGATTGCATATACCAGAACATGAATCGGCTCTGTAATAAACATTGTCAAATTCGGAGTGGACAATAACCATGCAATACCATCAACAGCCTTTCCTTTTTCAATATGGCCCAAAATAGGTATGCCGACTTTTTGGAAAAGGTTTGCAAACAATGTTACGTTTACAAGCAATGCACTTGTCAAAATAACAGGCATGTTACTTGAGTAAACAAATTTCAATGGATATTTACCGACAGCTCCCCTAACTCTTCCGTGCCCTCTTACACTACCATGAGAAATTGGAATTTCCACTCTCATAGCTTCACCGTATAAAACAACTAAGAATACTATGATAGTTGCAATCAAAGGAATCAAGTTATAGAAATTAGGTTTTCCAGCGATAGCCGCTTGAATAAATCCTGGAATGATACCTGGAAGTATTCCTTGAGCATTTGGGAAGAAGTTAAATGAACCTACTATAATTGCTTCACAAACACCTGCAGCGATGAACAAACCTATACCACTACCGAATCCCCATTTGGATACAACTTCATCAAGGTAAATGATAACCAATGCACCAATAACAAGTTGGAGAATTAATATCAAAGTGTATGAACCATCAATCGGCACCAGGTTACCAGTCAATACCAGAACAGAAGCTTCAAAAATGGTAAATACAATAGATAACACTTTTTGAGTAGCTTGGAAATGAGATTTATCTTTATGAGATGACAAATCCAACTCCAAAAGATTTGAACCTACTAACAATTGCAATACAATTGAAGCAGTAACAATTGGACCAATACCTAAAGTAAGTATGGAACCAAAGCTTCCTGCCATTACAGCTCTTAATTGAGCGAAATTATCGATAGCTCCAGGAGCTAAACCATATAATGGAATTTGTGTTAATATAAAATACAATACTAAAACAAGAGCTGTCCATTTAAGTTTTTCATTGAAATCTTCTCTATGAACAGGGGATTTGACTTCAGGAATAATCTTAAAAATCGGCTCTAAAACTTCTAGTGCAGACATTTTCTTCCTCTATAATAAACTAAAGGAAAAAAGCTATAATTCTATAGCTTCTCCTCCTAATTCTTCAATTTTTTCAATTGCAGAAGCGGAAAATTGAGGTGCTGAAATTTTGAAAGCTTTAGTGATTTTACCTTTTGCTAAAACTTTGTCATAACCTAATTCAGTTACATCAATAACAATTGCATCGCCGTCTTTAGATGCTACGCCTTTTGCAATTAAATCATCAGCTTGTTCTTCTAAGTAACTTAAATTAACTGTATTAATTTTTTTAATCATTTTTTGAGGTCTTTTGAAACCATGTTTACCGAAGTGATTAGGGTCGTGGATTACAGTCCAGGTCCAGTGTTGTTTACCCATACCTGCTTTTCCTTTTCCACCTTTGTTACCTGCACCTCTACGTTTTTTGGTACATCCTCCACCATTGGATCTAGAACCTCTTTGTTTGTTAATTTTACGTTTTGTTCTAATCATAATATACACCTGATTTTAAAGCATTCTTGTTGCAAGGTCTTTAATTCCTTCTCCCCTGTAACCTAATGATCCTCCTTCGTTAACGGATAAACGAATGTCTTCATAACCTTTTCTTGGAGGGTGTAAACGGAATACAGGTTTAATACCTACATCAGCCAATTTAACTTCAGAATTAATTAAAGCTTCAGCCAATTCTGCAATGTCGTTATAATCAGAATTTTCTGCGACATACTCATCAGTAACTTTTTTGTTACCTGGGAGTCTACCTCTTTTAGCGATAATTTTAGCTAAAAGTTCAGCATCAATTTCTCCCCAAGTGATGTAGTCCTTAGCTTTTTGAAGCATACCTTCATAACTAGGATTTTCTTCAACTAATACTGCATGGCTGATTCTATTAAGTCTTAACATGTCTAATGTGTCAGCAATATTTTGAATGACACCAGTAGTTCCTCTAACTCTAATAACTAAAAACATAGTAATCACCATCTAGTAGTTAACTCCCATTTTCTTAAGCTCTTCTTTGCTTGCTTTAACTTTACTTAATTCTTTTAAAGCATCGAATACTGCATTAGCAAAGTTAACAGTGGTTTGAGTTTGTCCGAAAGATTGAGACCATACATCGTGAATTCCAGCAAGTTTTAAGATAGTTTTACCAACATCACCAATTACCAAACCTACTCCTGCAGGTGCAGGCATTAAGGTAACACTTACACTACTGGTTTTACCTTGTACTTTGAAAGGTACGGTGTGTTCTCTTCCACAAACACAACCCCAATCTCCACAGCCTCTTCTTACTTTAATAATGTTATATTTAGCATTATCAACAGCTTTTCTAATAGCTGGGCCGACTTCTTTAGCTTTACCTTGGCCTAATCCAACATACCCATTTTTGTTACCTACAGCAACAATTACTCTGAAATTAACTTTTCTACCAGATTTATGCATCCTTTGAACTAAGTTAACATCCATTACTTCTTCTTCTAAATCTGGGATCAAGGCATCAACTATTTCTAATTCCATAATTGGAAGACCTTTTTCAAAGATTTCATCGATATCAGTAATGGTTCCATCTTTAACTAATCTACCCATTTTAGTTTTAGGTTCCCATTCATCAATATTAAAACTCATAGTTATTCCTCTGCCTCATCGATATTCTTAATAGTTTCATCAAAGTTTTCAGGTAAATCTACAGGATTGAGACCTCTTTCGAAATACTTTGAGAATTTTTTATTAACTTCTTCATCATCTAAAGATTCAGCGTAAGCAGCAACATGTTCTCCTCTGATACGTTCATCTTCAGGGAAAATGAAATCCCCATGAGGAATATCTAAACCTGCATCAAGAGCACCTTTAAGAGCTGCGAAAACTTTAGAACCTTTGATTGGTGATCTTAAACCAATGTCTAAAATTGCGTATTCAACACCGTTTGCTAAAGCTCTTTTAGCACAGAGATATGCGGTTAAGTAAAATGCTGAAAGGTTACCGGTACCTCCTAAGTAACCGTATTTAGCTAATTGTTTACTTACAGCAGATGCAACAGTTACATCTCCTTCAGGAGCGTAGTCAACAACTTGAACAGTTGCATGAGAATTGGAAACTCTGACAACTAAACGAGATTTGTCATAGTCAACTAATTTCATTCTAGCTGCATAATCAGTTTTTCCTTCTCTTCTTCTTCTGAATGCTACTTTATAATTAGTTCCATGTGCCATGTTTATTCCTCTCCTTTAATTAAATCATGGTCACGGGCGTAGTTTCTCATGTAAGATTTACTTCTAAATGCGCCACCCTTAGCCATTTTGTATAATTTACGATAGGTAGTTGCATCAATTACTTCTTCTTCACGCATTTCTTTAAGGTCTTTTCTTAAAGCTCTGATAGTAGTCATCCATGCTTTCTTTTTAGGGTTACGTGCTTTTTTAGCCCCTTTTACACTACCTCTACCTTTTCTTTTTCCTTTTGCTTTTTGTTGTGCGATTTTTTTAGATCTGTAGCTACTAATACCTTTTTGAGGTTTTGCTTTAATAGCTCCATCATTAATTAACTGCTTTACACCTTCTCTAGTAATTGCCATAGATACTTCTTCTAATCTTTCTGGATCAATCCATACACGATTAAGACCTACTTTAAGTATACTAGCAGCTAATCTTTTTTGAGTTGTAAGATTCATGTATATAATCCTCCATTTTCAGCATAGCTGATAAATTTAGATAAAATCTAAATTCCCTTATTTTTAATTTAAACAGTTAAAGCCAATTCAAATAAAACCCCGGAATTGGATTAACTTATAAATATGATTTATTTGTTTAAAACTTTTATACCAAGTTCTGATGCTTTTTCTAACATCAAATCTTTTTTCCTTTTCCCGATAGAAGCGCTTATTCTTGCAGCATCAACTGCTGGGTCTAAGTCTTCTAATTCTTTCATATTATGAACAAGAACATCGTTGTACCCTGAAGGGTGTAAGTCCCTTATTGCTCTAGGGGTTCTGTAACCAATAGCTGGCATGTCAGGTTTTCCTGCTTCATATCTTCTCATTTTACTGGTTTTACCTCTAGGGCGTCTCCATTTGATTCCAAGTTTTTTATAACGAGCATATTCTTGTCTTTTAAATCTTTTATTAGCCATTTGAATCACCAATTTATTCCTTGCTAGTTAAATATATTCCGTCTTGGAATACTCTAGGATCTCTTCCTTTAATTTTAGTTGCTTGTTCTAAGTTAGCCATAGTTTGACCGACTTCTTCCTTATTAACACCAGTAATTGTTACCTCATCACCTTTAACTGCCACTTTAGCAGAACCTACTATTTTAGCAGTTCTTGGGTGTCTTTCCCCGAGGAAATTGTCAATTACTACTGTACTGTCTTGAACTTTCACAGTCATTGGAAAGTGAGCGAATACGATTTTCATGTGGTATGTGAAACCATCGGTTACACCAACAATCATGTTGTTAATGTGTGCTCTTGTAGTTCCAATCATTGCTTTGTCTTTCTTTTTTGGGAATGCTGTTTCTAAAACAACAACATCATCTTCTTCTTTAATACTTACATTAGGATAAGTAAATTTTCTGGAGTTTTCTCCATTAGGTCCTTTTACAGAGACCTCATTATTTTCAATTATAACTTCAACGCCTTCAGGGATTTCAATAGTTTCCCTTATAGCTGCAGCTACTACCATTTTATCACCTAATACATGTAAGCCAACAAACGTCCACCAATTCCTCTTTCCTTAGCCTCATTGTGAGTCATAATTCCTTCAGGAGTAGTGACAATTAAAATACCAAAATTCTTTGCTGGCAAATATCTTTTTTCAAATTTCTCAAATTCATCTTTTTTAACAGCATGACGAGGTTTGATAACACCACATTTGTTAATGTTACCTAATAATTCAACAGTGAATTTACCTGCCCTGTTGTCATCAATATATTCAAAATTACCAATATAATTCTCTTTTTGCATTGTGCTTAAAACTTGTCCAATTAATTTGGAAGCAGGAGAAATAACACAGGAATCGTTTACTTGTAATTCGTTATTTCTAATGTTAGTTAAAGCATCTGCAAGAGGATCCATAAGACTCATATTTAAAACCTCTAATTATATTTTTTAAATCCCATTTTAGGAGCTACTTCCCTAAAACATTGTCTGCATAAATTTATACCGTATCTGCTAACCATAGCAGAGTGGTCTCCACAACGACTACATTTTTTTGCAGCTTTTCCGTATTTTCTTGGCAAAATATCACCTTATTCAGTTACATAATTAACTTTGAAGTTTTCTTCCATAAATTTCATAGTTTCTTCTTTAGAAATTCTATGCTTTTGAGGAACTTTCTTTTGTCTGATTTTTCTTTTGGATATTCTGTATCCTGGTTTTTCAAAAGTGACGGATACGTTCATACCAAAGATACCGATATCAGGATTATATCTCATGCCTGGAATATCAATATGTTCTTTAATACCGAAAGAAAGGTTTCCTTGAGCATCAAATTGAGTAGGTTTAATATTTCTACTAATACCTTCTAAAACCATATCAATAGCTTTATCAGCTTTTTCGCCACGTAAAGTTAATTTACATGCAATTGGTTGTTTTTTCCTAATACCCCATTCAGGGTTAGTAACTTTGGAAAAAGTTTTAACAGGAGTTTGGTCGAACATTTCTTCTAATAAAGTAATAGCACGTTCTAATTTTTCACCTGCTTCACCAACACCAATGCTGACAGTAGCCTTTTCGATACGTACTTCATTCATTGGGTTCATTTATTAACCTCCAATAAAGATATTGCCGGTGCATCAGTACCAACAACAAATGCATAATCTTTTAAAGTTAAGAAATCATCTTTTGCACTATTTTCGATAATAATAGTGTTCGGATTAGAAGATTTATTTTCAATAATTTCAGTAACGGTACCTAATTCACCGGTGTGCTTACCACCAGTAACAAGAACAGTAGCTCCTTCTTGTAAAGGATATACTTCAACAATTTCTTGTTCAGGTACTTTTAAACAAATTACATCTCCAACAGAGTATGCATCTTCATCAATGATAATATTTTTACCATCATGAAGGTTCAATTGAGTTTTTCCACCTTTAATAGTGGATTTATTAACAATCTTAGATAATTTAGCACTATTATCATCAATTAAATCTAATTGTAATCTTCCTTTTCTATCTAAAAGAACTCTGTAAGATTCGCCAGTTTTTGGAATTTCAATTAAATCCATGAAACCAACTGGGAATTTGTAATCTTTAACTACTCTTCCATCAACTAATACATTACCAGAGTTGATAATTCTTTTTGCTTCTCTTGAGTTATCAGCTAATTTTAAAACATCCCTGATAACTAAAGTTAATGGAATAGCATCTTTAATGGAATGTGAACCTGGAGAAGGTTTTACAGTCCAAGTGTCTTCTTTAGGATGAATAGGCCAAGATTTAGGTGCTTTATATCTTTTAAGATGTTTACTGGATCCCATATTAGCCATTTTAATTATCTCCTTTGTTTTTAATTCTTCTATCGTCTTTTAAATCTGCATCAATAATTACTAAGTTAGATGGATCTACTGGAAGGAAAGTAGCAGTTCCGTCTGGTTTTGATAATGTTACTTCTTCAACAGTTACTTTGTAAGAATTATAATCTACACTGAGAACTTCTCCTTCATGTCCTTTGAAGTCTCCACGGACCACACTAACTTTGTCTCCTGTTCTGATTGGTAAAGATCTAGTTCCTAATTTTTCCCTTAAATCTTTACTTAAAGAAGCACTTAAATGTTTACCACGTGCATGAGCAGGAGCATTGTAAAGAGCTTTTCTTTGTTTTCTTGGTTGTTTTGACATTTTTTCACCTATACTAAAATACTTGCTGCACTACCAACACTAGGCCATCTGTCAGCTGCTTCTTTAGCAACAGGACCTCTGATTTCGGAACCTTTTAAGACTCCTTCAGGAGTAATAATAACTGCTGCATTATCTTCAAATTTAACACGAAGACCATCCGCACGTCTGTATTCTTTTTTCTGTCTGATTACAACTGCATTGACAACTTCTCTTCTCATGTCTGCAGTTCCTTTTTTAACAGAAGCAACAACTAAATCTCCAACACCAGCAACATCGAGTCTTCTTCTTACACCTTTGAATCCTTTTACGGAGATGATTTCGATTTCACGAGCACCAGTATTGTCAACACATTGGAGAGTTGCTCCAATTGGTAATGCTTTAGTAACATTTGAGGTTAATGGTTTCATAATAATTACTCTCCTTTAACTTCAACTAAAACAAAATGTTTAGTTTTACTCAATGGTCTGCATTCTGCAATTTTTACAGAATCGCCAACGTTCACATGTAAACAATCTGGTTTGTGAACATTGATTTTGGATTTTCTCTTTTCATATCTTTCATATTTTTTAATGAATTTGTAGTAACTACGTTCAACGGAAATAGTCCTTTCTGCTTTGTTACTTACAACAACACCTTCAAGCACTTGACCTCTTACAGGTAAAGTCCCGTGGAAAGGGCAGTTAGGATCATCACATGTAGTTTCTGGTTCTTGAACGTTAAGCCCAACCATATTATCACCATTTATATTTTTTTAAACCTTTTTTTTATTCTATCTTCAGGACGAATTGATAAAATTTCACCATTAATTTCAATTTTTTCCCCGTTTGGAAGTTCAAATACAAATATTGAACCTTTTTTTGGGATAATTTTCTCAATTTTATTCTTATCCTCTATTTTAATGGTATTCTTAGTTTCATCAATAATTGTTCCTACTAATTTAAGAGAGGAATCCTTCTCATTAGTTGCCTGAACCATTAATCCAATGAATTCATGATGAACTAAATTTTTTGAAGTAATCATAATCCCATCTCTTATGAAATATTCACAATAAATCATGCAGAAAATTACAAAATTTTATTGAAAAACATATCGAATTAGATGAATTATCTCCTTTTCTTGTTATTCTTTTTAGATTCACGAATTTCAATAGTATCAGATGAGAAACCCATATCGGATAAAACTTCTTTGACCTTAACTTTGTGGTCACCTTGAAGTTCTATTTGACCGTTTTTAGCAGTTCCTCCACAAGCACATTTCGCTTTAAGAGTTTTTGTGAGTTCTCTGATATCTATATCGTGTTCATCAATACCTTCGATAATAGTCATGAGTTTTCCGAATCTTCTTCTAACTGTAAAAACTTTTAGAGACTGAACTTCACGTGCTATTTCTTCACAAACACAAAGTTCTTCAGGAAGCCCACATACATCACAGATTTTTGACATTTAATTCTCCTTTTGTTTTTCATTCAAAATTGTAAGAACACGAGCAATTGTTCTTCTTAATTCTCTAATTTTTCCAGGGTTTTCGTTAACCCCAGCAGCTGCACTTTTAGAAACGTTTTTGGATAATTCAGTTCTGAGTTCAACTAATTTATCTTGAATCTCATCAACTTCCATGTCCCAAATTTCTTTACTTCTTAAAATCGCCATTGTTCCAACTCTTTTAGATAATTAAATTTATATATCTAACTATCGTCTTCCTCTACTTCTTCAGTAGACTCTTCTTCAACAACTTCTTCTAATTCCTCGAGGTCTTCAACTTCCTCAATAATTTCCTCTTCGATGATTTCTTCAGTTTCAACATCGATTTCTTCTTCAATGACTTCACCGTCTTCTTCTTCGATGATCATTTTTGGAGGAAGAATTTCGACAGAATCAGGTAATACAGTATTTGGAGGCATGATTCTAACATAAATACCTAATACACCAGGTTTTAATTGAACTGTAGCAAATCCTTCTTCTACTAATCTGATTGAAGGTTCACCACATTTTTTAATGTATCCTTCAACAAATTTAGCTACAGCAGATCTAGAACCTCTGATTTTACCGGAAATGGTAATTTCCACACCTTGAGCTCCAGCACCCATAATTCTACGAATGGTTGAATATGCCACTCTTCTGAATTGCATACCTCTTTGTAACATGTTAGCTACTTTGTAAGCCATGATTTTTGGGTTTAGTTCTGGAACATCAACCTCTTTAACTTCAATTTGAGGATTATCTAATCCAAATTCTGTTTTAAGGGTGTTAGTAATGGATCTAACGTTTTTTCCACCTCTTCCAATTACCATACCAGGTCTTTCTGCATAAACAACGACCATAGTACCTAAAGGTGTAATTTGAACTTCCATACCACCGTATCCAGCTCTTTCGAGTTCTTTTTCTAAATATTCATCAATTCTGGTTCTTCTAAGGCCCTCTTTGACGAAATCTTTTTCTATCATTAATTAGCCTCCTGTAATACAATTTGAATATGAGTAGTAGGTGTGTTAAACGGAGTCATTCTACCAAATGCTCTTGGTATGTATCCAGGAATTACAACACCTTTATGACTAGAAATATGTTCAATGAATAACTTTTCAGTGTCCATACCTTTGTACTCTGCATTAGCTTCAGCATTTTCTAAAACTTTTAAAATTTGTTCTGCAGCTTTTACAGGGTATCTACCGGAAGGCCAGCCTTCTTGTCCTTTTCTGTGACCAACTTTTTTGTTGTGTCTTTTGAAAGGAACAGATTTTTTCATATCAATGACATCTTCTAAGTAAGCTTTAGCTTTTCCTACTTCCATTCCTCTGATTGCACTGCAAATCTCAACACTGTGTTTTGGAGAAATCTTAAGAGATTTAGCCATAGCACGTGCAGTTTTTGCTTCATCAACTTCTTTATTATAAGCATATTTGTTGTTTGCCATGATTTAATCTCCTTATTTAAGTGGTACAAACATGGATGATCTGGTAGCTCCCATACCTGGGTCACCGTGTTGGACTCTTTGTCTTGTTGGTGCATATTCACCAAAGTAATGACCAATCATTTCCGGTGCAATAGTTACTTCTACAAAGTTACGACCATCATAAATACCAAAAGTGGTTCCTACCATTTCAGGTATAACAATCATGTCTCTGCAATGGGTCCTAATTACTACAGGACGACCATCTTTAGTTCCTTCTTTATTCAATTTTCTCATTTTATCCAAAACAATTTGTTGTCTTGGTAAGAATCCTCTCTTTAAAGACCTTCTTTGTCTTGCAGGGAATAATTCCATTACTTCCTCTAAAGACATAGCTTGTAATTCTTCAAGAGTATAACCTTTATATTTAAATACTTTTCTTGCCAATGAAACACCCTCTATCTATCTTTTTAAACCTGTTCTTTTA
>NZ_JBGVOG010000008.1:0-2169 GCF_045126245.1 Methanobrevibacter sp.
TTTGATATATCCGATTTATTTTAAAGAAGAGCTTACCGGAATGGAAAAGCAAGAAATTTCCTCTCTTCCAGGTGAATTCAGATATTCTTTGGATTCTGGCGTTGAATTTGCTAAACAGCTTGAAGCTAAAGGTTTAAAATCAATTATTGTATTTGGAATACCAAATGAGGATACTAAAGATGAAATAGCCACTCCAGATTATTCATCTACAGGAATTGTTCAAAAAGCCATTCGAAAACTCAAAAAAGAAACCAATCTGGTTATTATCAGTGATGTTTGTTTATGCCAGTACACTTCTCACGGTCATTGCGGTATGATTAGGGAAAATGATGATACGGATGATGGAATCGAAATATTGAATGATGAATCACTTCCATACATTGCCAAAGTTGCTCTTTCCCATGCGGAAGCCGGAGCGGATATCGTTGCGCCTTCAGACATGATGGATGGAAGAGTCGGCGCAATCAGGCAAACCTTGGATGATGAAGGATATGAGAATGTCATGATAATGTCCTATTCAGCCAAATACGCATCAGCATTTTATGAGCCATTCAGGGTTGCGGCTTGTTCATCACCTCACTTGGGCGATAGAAAATCCTATCAAATGGATCCTGGCAATGCCATTGAAGCGATTCGCGAATGTGAATTGGATGTCATTGAAGGAGCTGACTTTTTAATGGTAAAGCCGGCACTTCCATATCTTGATGTTGTTCGCATGGTTCGTGATGAATTCATGCTTCCTTTGGTTGCATATAATGTAAGCGGAGAATATTCCATGATAATGGCGGCCATTGAAAAGGGATATCTGACTGAAAGGGCCATTTTGGAATCTTTGCTTTCTATTAAAAGGGCAGGAGCAGACTTAATAATCACTAATTTCGCACCTTACTTGCTTTTAAATGATGTGATATAAATGGAAGCTAATGAAATTGCTAAAATTGCACAGATTGCCTCTGCTTTGGAGGTAAGCGGTTATCCAAAACCGGGTAATGTTCACAGAACCCGCGATTACGATGATATGGAATTTGAAGACTTTGTAATAAGCGGAATCGTAATCGGAGATGCAATCCGCGAGGCATGCAGTGATGTGGATGTTGAAAATCCTGAATTGGGAAAATATATTCTTCAGGCAGTGGCGGAAACTGACAGATGGATTAAAAACAACACCAATTTGGGCATTGTAATGATGACAACCCCAATTGCTGTTGCAGCAGCCATCAGTGATTCCTTTGATGAAATCAGAGAGAACGTAAAAGTTGTAATGGCCAACACTTCAGTTGATGATGCATGCGATTTATACGATGCAATCAATATCGCGGATGCCGGAGGAATGGGTGACCAGGACGAATATGATGTGTCAAGCGACAATGCTAAAAATGAATTGAGAGAAAATGGCCAGACCATGTTTGATGTTTTAAAAATTTCCGCTCCATGGGACATGCTGGCCCGTGAGATGACTTCAGACATGCCTGCTGTTTTTGAGATAGGATATCCCACTTATCATAAACTAAAAGAAGAAAAATCACAGAATGACGCCTGCGTATTGACATTTCTGACAATACTGTCACAAGTTCCGGATACTTTGATTTCAAGAAAATACGGTTCGGATGAGGCATTAAAAATCTCAATGATGACAAGGGATTTGCTTAACTTGAAAGATGAGGCTGATTTTAAGGACAAACTCAATGAGTTTGATGATTATCTCTTTAAAAATAAGTATAATCCTGGAACTACTGCAGATTTAACTGCAGCATCCATTTTTGTAAGTTATTTGAAATCTAATTTTGAATAACTTCTTTTTTTAATTTATTCATTTATTATTTCTTTTACAATTTTTGAAGCGGATTCAACCATTTTAGGACAAAATTCCTTAAATAAATTATTTTCCACTGCAGATTTAACGCCTTCGGGAGTTGAAATATCGCAGCCGAGCAGGTCATTGCAGATGTAGGATCCATTTTCGCTTTCAAATTCCTCTAAAAATCTTTCACAGACCTTATCTGATTTCTCTTTGCTTTCACCATATTTCAAACCTAAAACCATAAGTGCACCGGTGCATGCTCCGCAAACTTCTCCTTTTCTCATTCCACTTCCAAAACATGCTCCAATTTTCAATGCCAACTCTTTATCAAGACCCAATGCCGGTGAAAATGCAGCAAATACTGCCTG
>NZ_JBGVOG010000009.1:0-3753 GCF_045126245.1 Methanobrevibacter sp.
AAAGGCAAAGTCAAATGTAGATGTGGCTATGAAAAAACATTAAGCGATGAAGATATCGAAGAGCAGTACTATATGGAAGGCGAGAAAAATCCTGAAATGAAGGTGATTGTAACCGACAAAAACAATGTGGCCCTGCCTACAACAACCATAACCTGCTATAAATGCGGAGGGACAAAAGGCTACTGGTGGACAGTTCAGACAAGATCGGCCGATGAGGCTCCGACCAATTTCATCAGATGCGCAAATTGCGGCAACACATGGCGAAGCTCAAACTAGAATTCAATATTTCCAATGCTATTTTTGAATTAAACCCTGTTCAGTTATTTTCTTATTTTGAGGGTAATATTAAATAATATTTAAAACATAATATATATTATTTAATAACTGAAAATGGGGATAAAAAATTGTTTAAAAGAAAGATTATCGTATTTACGATATTCATCATTTTTCTATTGGCCGTTTCTGCTGTCAGTGCGGCTGAAAACACAGATGAATATCTGGATATGCTGGCTGCTGATGAAGTAGGAGCCCAACAGGTTGTTTCAGCTTCTGGTGATGAGGCAAATTTGACGGCTAGTGAAGAGACCACTGATACTTTACAATTTAATGAGGATGATTTCATAAAGTTATATTCTCCTGTTTGGAGTGATGATGACCTGGTATGCGAGGTTTCTGATTCATCAGGACTCAATGGTGATGTGGCTGTTCATATGTTTGATGATAATGGGAATGATTTAAAAGCATTTAATAAGACCTTTAAGGGAACAGGCATCACATCCAAAAAAATAACATATAATGATTTATATTATACATTTGAGGGTCAATGGGATGTCAGTGTTTCCTATAAAAGAGCCGCTGATGGAAAGGAATATATCAAAACAGGAAAAATAAATTTCTTTTCAAATGAAACTATCGAGTCAGAGGGAACATTCACTGATTTGTTTAATAAAATTAATGAAGCAGAGAACGAATTTGATTTAACTAGAGACTATACTTTTTGTGATGGGGATTTTAATTTTATTTCCGGAATACCTCTCCAAAGTAAGACTCTTGTCATTAATGGAAATGGTTTTACCATTGATGGAAATAATCAGGCAAGGGCATTTGACATATTTTTAGCGAATGTTACTTTTAATGATATTCGCTTCGTAAATTGTAGTTCAAGTTATAGCGGAGGAGCCATCACTTCAATGGGTTCTGACATTTCTTTAATTGATGCTCGTTTTTTTAACAACACTGCGGTTTATGGCGGTTCAATATATGTCGAAAATGGCGGGCTGTCCATTGAAAATTCTATTTTCGCCAATTCATCTTCCAACTATGCACCTGCGATTTTTGTTACTAAGGGAGATTTAACAATCAGCAATAGCAAATTCATGAATCTAAAAGCAAACATATCTGCAGGTGCTGTTGCCATCAGATCTTTTGAAAGCCTAACCATTGAAAATTCCTGTTTCAATAACACCCATTCGGCTAAAAATGGTGGTGCAGTATTCATTGACAGATCTTATGATGACGAGTTTCATGGTAATTCCCTTATCGCAAATGTTTCTTTCGTGAACACTTCAGGTGATTTTGGAGGAGCGTTCATGCAGTTGGGAGGTAATCTGGAGATGCTGGATTTGACATTCACTGACTGCACATCAAAATATGACGGCGGTGCGGCTTACCTTTCAGGATTGAACGCCACAATTGCCAATGCCGAATTTAATTCAAATAAGGTTACATCATATGATGATTATCCGACATTTGGCGGTGCTTTATACGTTGATAATGCAAATTTGACCATAACCAACTCCAAATTCATACATAATTCAGCATATGAAGGAAGCGGAGCAGTCGGCATTTATGATTCATCATATAAAATCATCAATACGCAATTCAACAATGATGGTGAAGCAATCTTTGCCGTCTTTAAAGGTGAGGGGTCCGAAATTGTCAATTTAACCGGAAGCGACACTGTCAGTGATGATAATGTATTTTATCCCTATGTGATTTCAGGCGTTGGACGAAACTTAACATTGCTCAGTAATGAGATATACGATGTTCTTCCTGCACGTTATGATTTAAGAGATTATGATTTAACATCTCCAGTTAAAAACCAGGGAATGAGAGGGTCCTGCTGGGCGGTTTCAGACATTGGAACATTGGAATCAGTATTGTTGAAAAGGGCAGGCTTAAATACAACCCTTTCTGCAAATAATATGCAAAACGCGATGATTAAGTATTCCAAATACGGCATTAATTATATGGACGAGGCAGGATACAGCATGTTGAGCATGGCATACCTTTTGAGTTGGCTGGGTGCTATTCCTCAGGAAAATGACACATTTGATGAAATTGGTAAGATATCTCCAATAATGAACACTTGCGAAAATATACATGTTCAGGATATTATAATTCTTCCGAAAGATGAGGGAATTATAAATGGGGACCCTAGCATCAAATGGGCTATTCTTAAATATGGTGCTCTTTCAGGAAGTATTTTAGGCACTGCCAGTGATGGGGATGAATCCGAATACTACCGCGAAGATTATTGTTCCCAATACGTTCCTGATGAAATAAAGGCAGACCATATTATTTCCATTGTGGGATGGGATGACTCATTTTCCAAAAAGAATTTCAAAATTACCCCTCCTGGTGATGGGGCATGGATTATTAAAAACTCCTGGGGAACATCCTTCGGTGAGGACGGATATTTCTACGTTTCATATTATGACAAAACTCTATGTACATCAGATGGGGATATTATGAACTGCGCTGTTGCAATTGTGCTCAACAATACAGTGCCTTACAACAGGAATTACCAATATGATTTTGTAGGCTTGAATGATTTCAATGATTGCACTGATTATATGAACAAGTACGTTTCTGTCGATGATGATTATATTGCTGCCGTTGGAACCTATTTCAACCAATCCGGTGTGGACTATGAGGTTAGGATAGAAGTCAATGGCCAAAACGTTCACACACAGAACGGCGTTTCACCTTATTATGGTTACCATACAATTAAGTTAAACGAATATGTTCCAATTAAGAAAGGTGATAACTTCAGCGTCATCATATCCTCAAATGCATTTCCGTTTTCAGGATTGGCAAGAACATATTATAATAAGGGAGTTTCATTTGCCCTTTGCAATGGCGAATGGATTGATGTATATGACGAATGGGATATGATGACTGCATGCATTAAGGTTTATACCATAGATGAGATTCCAAAGGAAAAACAGGACACTGCTATTGCAGCTGCTTTTGACAGCGCGAATTATGCATTGACAGTTAAATTGACCAATGGAGATGCAGGTATTCCTGATGCGGATATTGCTGTTAATGTCGCAGGTCATCTTTACAGTGCTAAAACAGATTATGCCGGTCAGGCTACAGTTTCTGTTGCTGATTTGGCTCCAGGCACGTATACTGCTGAAATTTCCTATGCAGGTGATGATGCATTCAATCCATCCAAAACACTTCTTGACATTTCTTTTAAGGCAAATACAGCTATTTCATTGGTTTATGAAGGTACTGCAAGAATGTTGGTTGCTACTTTAACAAATAATGCTACTGGTGATTCTGTTAAAGGCGCTAATGTTGTATTCACAATCAAAACAAAATCATATAATGTCAAAACTGACTTGAACGGTCAGGCTAAACTTATTACCCTTAACTTAGGTTTAGGTGAAAACACAGCTACAGCAACCTATAATGGTAATGTCAAGTATAATCCATCCACTACAACAATCAACTTCACAAACA
>NZ_JBGVOG010000010.1:0-10301 GCF_045126245.1 Methanobrevibacter sp.
CCATACTAGCATCGGCAGGATTATACATGGAATTGCCGCTGAATGAAACGCTAGCCGGATAAACATCTGGAGCGAAACTAGCTGTTGAAACATTTACTTGACCATTTGAGTTGGTTTTAAGAGTATATGTTGCACCATTGAGTTCAACATTAACGTCAATATCACTGATAGGTTTGCCGTCAATGTCATTGGTTAAAGTTGTGATGAATTGTTTAGCGTCAGCATCATAAGTCACGTCAAGACTTGTATTTGCTTTGATAGGAACACTTATGATTGTGGATGCCGGATTGTACTTGGAGTTACCTCCATATGAAATGATGGCATCATAGGCACCTAATGGGAAATCAGCAACTGAAAGTTTGGCCTGACCGCTGTTGTCAGTGCTTACTTTATACGTAACCTTGTTGATTTTAAAGGTTACTGTTGCACCTAAAATAGGTTGAACTGTTACATCATTGGTTAAACTAGCAATCAATTCTTTAGAGTCTGCATCATAAACCGCAGAAATTGCAGTGGCAATTTTAATGGTGAAAGTAGCACTAGCACTTGATGATGCGTACTTGTTGTTTCCTTTGTATTCAACATTTACTGTATAAGTGCCGGGAGTCAAGTCTTTTGCGGATACTTTAGACTGACCAAATGAATTGGTTTTAGCAGTATAACTCACACCATTAATATTTAAGGCAATATTTTCTCCACTAATAACCTGGTTGGTAGTATTATGTGTTAAAATAGCAATTATTTGATTAGTGTAAACATTGTAATCTAGTGAAAGACGGGTGGCTACATGAATAGGGATCTTTAGGGTTGTTTTTGAAGGAGTATATTTTGAAGTTCCTTTATAAGTAACGGTTGAAGTATAATATCCTGGAGCCAGATTGGCTGTGGAAACCCTAAATTGGCCGTTTGCATCTGTTTTGCCTTTGTAAGTTGTGCCTGCGAGTTTGACAATGATGTTTCCTCTTGCAAGGGGCTTGCCAGTATCATTGTCCCTTAATGTGATGACTACTTCCTCGGTAGCACTATCATAAACCGCTAAAAGATCGGTGTTTACTTTATTGGTAAAGTCCATAGTTGTGTTGGACGGTTTGTAGTTGGCATTTCCATTGAATGTTGCTGTAACAGTATTAGCACCTAAAGGCAATTTGATAGTAGAAAGTTTTGATTGACCATTTGCATCAGTTTTAATATTATAAGATTTATTATTTACTTTAAATCCGACAGTAGCACCTTCAACAGCCTGGCCAGTACCATTATTAGTTAAAGTAGCAACCAACTCTCTAGCATCATTATTATAAATTATAGATACATTAGTATTACTTTTACTAACAACAATTTTCACTGCTGTATTAGATGAATCATATTGGATATTTCCTGCATAAGATATTATGACTGTGTACTTTTTTGGAGTCAAATTTGGCAGGGCAAGTGAAATTCGGCCTTGGGAATCTGTTTTTAATGCATATTCCACATTATTCAATAGAATGGAGATTTGTTCCCCAGCTAAAAGAGTATTATTAACATCTTTTAAAGTTGCAATTAGCTCTTTACAAACACCATAATCAATATTTAAATTAGAAGCAAAAATAACTGTTGATATTCTGTTAATAACAATAATCGGTTGTTCATTATACCAATCGGGACCTACATCTGCAGTAGTATTTTTAAAAATAGAATAATACAAACTACAGTTTGCACCTTTGAAGTAAATTCCACCACCCTTTTCAGATGAACAATTCACAAAACTACAATAAAATATAGTACCATTATCACCAGTCCAATAAATTGCTCCCCCATTATTCCTATTAAAAAAATTTACAAAACTACAATTGAATAAAATACCATTAGTACCAAACCAATAAATACAACCACCACGCCATTTAAAATCGGGGGAATTCACAAAACTACAATTAGAAATGCCACCATTAGAACCATACCATTCAACAGATTTGATATAATAACCTCCACAATTCACAACAGTACAGTTAGCAACAACACCATCAGCACCCCTCCAACAAAATACACCCGCGCCATCATCAGATGAACAATTCACAAAACTACAATTAGTTACAATACCCTTAGATGCATATTCACTCCAAAAAATAGCACCACCAGCACAATCACAAGAACAATTCTTGAAACTACAATTAGTTATAAAACCATTAGAACCATGCCAATAAATAGCACCGCCCCAATAATAACTATAACATTTCACAAAACTACAATCATACACCTTACCGTTGTCACCTTCCCAGCAGATAGCACCACCATCCCTATAAATTGAAGAATTAGCAAAACTACAACCATATAAAGAACCATATTGACCTAACCAGTCAACATAAGAATTCACAAAACTACAATTAGTTATAACACCATTATAACCTGACCAAGTAACATGAGAATTAACAAAACTACAATTAGTTATAACACCATTATAACCCTTCCAATCCATAGCAACGCCCATATACTCTGCACAATCCACAAAACTACAACCAGACATTACATAATTGTTAGCATACCATTCAACAGCACTAAAAGACCGGGATATGCATCTTACAAAACTACAATTAAATAAAGCACCGTCTTTATTATTCCAGTAAATAGCACCACCATGATAAGCTGAGCAATTAACTAAACTACAATCATATAATCTGCCGTTGGAACCCATCCAATAAACTGCTCCCCCAGAACTAGCTTTACTACACTTAAAACTACAATCATACAAAGCACCATTATTACCTGTCCAATAAATAGCACCTCCATACCAGTTAGAAGACGTATTCATAAAATTACAGTCATACAAAGTACCATCATTACCAATCCAATAAATAGCTCCCCCAGAAGCAGTGACACCAGGAGTGGTAGTAGAATTTATAAAACTACAATTGAATAAAATACCATTATCACCATACCAAGAAATAGCACCACCACTACTTCCCAAGCAATAATTCACAAAATTAATATTATTTAAAACTACATTAGGGGCATTAATCTGAAATATTCTAACTTGATTATTCCCATTAATTGTATAACCGTTACCATTAATAATAATACTTTTAACAATGTTTATACCATAAGTAGAAGTACTACTAGGATCAACCTCATCATTATAATTATAATTCCTAGTCAAATTCAATTCACCAGCAGCATTAGCTATTTCATTTGCCAAATCAGTGAATGTTCCATCAGAGTTCTTTTCCAATAATTCATCATCATTTACATCAAGTATTGAATCATTATTATCAATGTTAAGCAAATCATATGTATCATTAGTTATTTCACTTGCACTAACATTTGAAATTGCTAATAAGCTTACAATTAGTAATGTAAGTAACATAATCTTTTTGTTAAGCATAATGTTCCTCCATAAAATATCTTTTCATTATTATATATTTGTATACAAGTTAACTATTAACTATTTCTATCATTGTCTAAAATAACCAATTTTTTAAATAAAATCATTTAAAAAAATTTAAAAGCTAGCATAATCTTCAATTTAAAATTTTTAAAAAATGGGGGGATGGTTTTAGTTAAGTGTTTAATCAATTGGTTTTTTTTGGTTACCTGAAATAGGTGTTGAAATATTTCCAAGCCTCATTTTAAAAACCATTCATTTTTAAGATAAAATATAATATTAAAATAATTACTAATATGATAATTGATGTTCTTGCCGAGAAAAATCTGGTTTTTCTAAATTCCTTGTCTTCAACTTCTCCCTTTTTCAGGATTCTTTCCTTTTCAAAGGAACATTTCTGATAAATTGCCTCGATATCTTTCGGAAGCCTTCCGTGTTCATTCAGCATGTTTATGGTTTTGTTCAGGTATTTTATGGCTTCCTCTTCATCACCCATATTAACGCAGCAGAAAGCAGCCTTATAGTTGAAATTGGTAATCAGTTCCAAATCATCTTCAATCTTATTTTCATAATGCAAGCAGTTTTTGTAGTTTTTCAGTGCTTCATTGTATTGTTTGAGCTCATATAGTGCGTCGCCCTTTGCATTGAATCCTATTATTGTATCCTCTTCAAGCAGTGACTTATTCAAATATTCGAGCGCCTCTTCATTTTTGCCGGTTTTTTGAAGCATTTGTCCCTTATATAAATCCAGTTTCTGGTCTGATCCGAACTGATTTTCATAATTGTTAAGGTTTCTTAAGGCATCATCATATCTTTTTGCCTGAATCAGAAGCTCGATTCTGGCCATTATAAGCTCTTTTTTTGTCAGCCGTGGCTTTTCGATGTTGGAGTATGATTTGTATTTTTCATAGGCTGTATCCATATAGTCCAGTGCTTCATCGGTTTTGCCTTTATTGAATCTGGACATTGCCTTATCGCAAAGTGCATTGATGGATTTTGGTTGCAGGTCAAGGTATTTGTCAAAGTATTTTTCACCGTAATCCCCATTGTCGTGACTTGGGTCATAATACTGGTAATACAATCCCTTTTCTTCGATTGCAGGTAAATAATTAACGTCAATTAGTAAGTCTAAAATAGATAAATAGGAGTCAATATCATCTTTTCCATGTTTTTTTCTAGCTAATTTCAGAGCTTCGTCATATTTTTCTTCTTCAATGTATTGCTTTGCATTTGAAATTGCATCACTCATTTATATCAACCTAATTTTTTTATCTAACTCCCAATTTTTCATAACTACTCTCATCAATATTTATATATCTTCAATTAAATAAATAATATTGCTTATTTTTATTGAATTAATTAGATTGTGATGATTAAATGAATGATTTAGAAAAAATTATTTATAAACATGCTTTATTAAATGCTGCAAAACATAAGGGAAGTGCAAATCCCGGTGCGGTAATGGGTTCTATCATGTCAAATGAACCGGAACTTAGAAGTAAAGCAAAAGAAATTGGACCAATGTCCGGTAAGATTGTGGCTAAAGTAAATGCTTTAAGCCCGGAAGAGCAAGCTAGTGAAATGGAAAAGTTAGGTGTCGAGATAGAAGATAAAAAACCTAAAGCTAAAGAAGTGGGACTTCAGGAACTTCCAGGAACTCATGAGAATATTGTTTTGAGATTCGCTCCAAACCCAAGTGGACCTCTGCATATTGGACATTCAAGAGCTGCTGTTCCGAATGCGGAATATGTTAAAAGACATAACGGTAAACTGATTTTAAGAATTGAAGATACAGATCCCAAAAGAGTCTTCGAACCGGCTTATGAAATGATTCCTGAAGACTTGAAATGGCTGGGAATCAACCCAGATGAAGTTATTTATCAGTCAGACAGATTTGAAATTTATTATGACTATGCCCGCCAACTGATTGAAAAGGGCGCGGCCTACATGTGTACCTGTGATGGGGCAACATTTAAGGAGCTTAAGGATAACTGCAAAGCCTGCCCATGCAGAGACAATAGTGTTGAAGAAAACCTTGAATTGTGGGATAAATTTGACACTATGAACGCCGGTGAAGCGGTACTTAGAGTAAAAACAGATATCAACCATAAGAATCCTGCAATCAGGGACTGGGTGGCCATGAGATTGGTTGATGAAACTCACCCTCGTTTAGGCACCAAATATAGAATATATCCTATGATGAACTTTTCTGTTGCAGTGGATGACCATCTGATGGGGTTAACTCATGTTTTAAGAGGAAAAGACCACTTAGCAAACACTGAAAAACAAAAATACTTATATGATGCTATGCAATGGGATGTGCCTGAGTATATCCACTATGGAAGACTTAAAATGGAGGATATTGCATTAAGCACATCAAAAGCAATGGCTGGAATTGAGGATGGGACTTATTCCGGATGGGATGATCCGAGGTTAGGTACCTTAAGGGCAATTGCAAGACGTGGAATTGATCCAAGAACCATTTATAATTTAATCACTGAAATTGGTGTAAAAATGGCTGATTCAGCCATCAGCTGGAAAAAGATTTACGGTTTAAACCGCAATTTCCTAGAACCAATTGCCAACAGGTATTTCTTCTGTGAAGAACCAGTAGAAATCACTGTTGAAGGTTATGAGGATGGAAAAGTGGATATTGAAAGGCCACTTCATGCAGACCACCTGGATAGGGGCAATAGAATCCTTCCATTTGATGGGAAGGCATATCTGGCGAAAGGGGACATTTCTGATGGAATTTTCAGACTGATGGATGCAGTCAATGTTGAGATTGATGGAGATAAAATAACTTATCACTCCACATCCTTTGAAGATGCCCGTGAAGTTAAGGCAAGAATCATCCAGTGGGTTCCTGTTGATGACAATGTAAATGTCAAAATTGTTATGGATGATGCATCAGTCAAATCAGGTCTTGGTGAAAGCGCACTCAGGAATCTTGAAGTTGGGGATGTAGTTCAATTTGAAAGGGTCGGATTTGCAAGACTTGACGAGATTAATGATGGCGAGTTGATATTTTACTTCGCACATAAATAGGTGATGAAATGACAATGTTTTCAAATGGTTTTGCAACACTCCAAATGCCTAAGGATTTTGAGCC
The DNA here is from genome assembly GCF_045126245.1 of Methanobrevibacter sp. Taxonomy (GTDB): domain Archaea; phylum Methanobacteriota; class Methanobacteria; order Methanobacteriales; family Methanobacteriaceae; genus Methanocatella. The sequence continues at coordinate 6,468 of NZ_JBGVOG010000010.1, forward strand.
TATTGCTACTAAAGATGAATTCAATGACATGTATCTGGTGAACACTACCATTCCGATGTCCATTAAATTTTCCACCACTCCAACATTGGTCGGTCTTCCAGCCATTAAGGATGATATTGAAAAGAATATACAAAACAACGATAAAATCACTCTGATAGCTTCTGATTTTATACCTATCAACGAGGATATTTATTATATGATTGTGTCTTCTTTTTCAGATGGGGAAAACGAGATTCGCCGCAATGAATTCTTATATGTGGAAGATAATAACCTTTATATCTTTGAATACACTTATCCTTATGCCGATAGGGAACTGGATGATTTCTATTTGGATGTTATTCGTTCTTTAAAGATAATCGTTCCAAAATATATAGTTGAAGACGGTAGTTATAAATTAAATAAAGAAGAGTAATTTCTTCTTCTTTCTATTTTTAAAAATAAATGTGGTGTTTTTGTAAAAAAGATATATGATTAATATACCTTTTTCACGTCACTTGGTTTAATGGTAATGTTTTGCCTTCTGTATTTTACAGAGATGTCATCACCATTGATTGCATAAACCTGGCTTGAATAAGTTTCTCCAGCATGATTAAATATGATTTCATCGCCTTTCTTAATGACAAATTCATTGTTGTTGATTTGCACTTTGATGTTGTCTCTTGATGGCTTGTCCTTGATAGTTCCAATTTTAGGTTCTGCAATTTCTGGCTGCGGAGAGTTTTTTGCCATGTTGAATATTTTTTGTGTGTTTTGTTGTCTTAATCTTTGGTCATAATCTGCTTCATGGTACTCTTCGTAAGTTGCTTCAAAATCACTGTGTGTTTCATTGATTATTGGCTCAAATTCATCCTCATATTCATTTACATTTCTGATATAGTTTTCTTCGTAGGTATCATTAATTTCTATGTTGTTCGGTTCGGATATGAGTTTTTCTTTCACATCTTGGAAAATTCTAGATCCTTTGATGGTATTTGTGATTTTGGCAAGGTCTTTTCTGTAATCTAAATCATTATCATATTGGTCTAATGTATTATCTGCACCAAGTTCTGCATCTTTGCTTTCACTGACTTTGGTTGGTGTCTTGAGGATAGGCTCTTTGATTTCCTCTTCGTTAGCATCAAGCAAAACGTCAGTAATGCCGGAACTTTCGGAAATGCTTTCCACTTCTTCTTCACTTTCTTGTGATGCAGTATTAATAACCTCTTCAATATCTTGGGATGTGATAGTTGGGGTTTCTATTTTGTTTTCACTTTCCTCAACGATTTCTTCAGTATTGTTGACCAAATCATTAATTGTTTCCTCTTTTTCTTCGGTTTCAGCATCTTCAGTTTCAACAGTGCTGTTAATAATTTCGTTGATTGTCTCTTCATTGTTTTCAATGATTTCCTCAATAAGGGAATCTTCTTTGACGCCGCTTTGTTTTTGTTTGATGCTTTCTTTTAACTCGGCAAGTTCTTTATCTTCCTCAGGGGATGGCATTTCCTTTTCCCTTTCATTATCTTTTCTTTTAGATTCTTTAATTAATTCATCAATAGTAAATAAATCTTTTAATTCATGTTTTTCATTATTGGTGTTGTTTTGAGTCATAATATCCATCTGGCTTTGTTTAATAGGTTCTTGAAATTTTTCAACTGTATTTCCATAATCGACAAGTACTTGATTTTGAGATTCATATGTGATATTGTTATTTGGTTTTTCCGGTTCAATTGTAAAATCGGCAGAATCTTCATAAGTATCTCTAAAGGAAACTCTGTCGTTTCCTAAGTCATTAACGTTATATTTATTAAGTTGGGCTGGATGATTGGATTTGGAATTATTACTGCTTTTGGATAATAAATTTTGCCCCGCATTAATTACTTTACTAATAGAGATATTGCTATTCAATTTTGATAATTCATTGCTTTCAAGTTCATTTCCTCTATAATGCTTTTTAACAGATATTATTGAAATAATACCTATTATGGCAATAATAATCCAAATTATAATTGTTATTCCATTCATGTTTCCAACTTCCATTTTTTTTTAATATTAATAGTATTGTATATTTATGTAAAGTAGTTAATTTAAATATTTTCATAGAGGGTCATGCTGTGAAAAATTTCGCAATAATTTTTTTTGTATTTTCACTAATCATTCATTTTATATAATTGCAAAAATAAAATATAAATTGGATTAATATTTATGAGGATTAATCATGGTTGTTAAAATTAATGAAAACTATCTTAAATTAAAAAGCAGTTATCTTTTTGTTGAAGTTGCAAGAAGAGAAGCAGAATTTAGTAAGGCAAATCCTGATGCTAATGTAATTAAAATGGGTATTGGGGATGTGACAAAACCGTTAGTCCCAGCTGTTGTTGAAGCATTTAGAAAAGCTGTAGATGAAATGGGTGATGCTGAAACTTTTATGGGATACGGCCCAGAACAAGGTTATGAATTTTTGGCTAAGGCTATTATTGAAAATGATTATAACAAATATGGAATTGATTTAGACACTTCTGAAGTATTTATAAGCGATGGAGCTAAATGCGATACAGGTAACATTCAAGAAATCTTCGGAATTGATAATAAGATTGCAGTAACAGACCCTGTTTATACAGTGTATGTGGATACTAATGTAATGGCTGGAAGAACAGGCGAAATGCAAGATGACGGAATGTATGATGGGTTAACCTACATTAAATGCAATGCCGAAAACGGATTTGTTCCGGAACTTCCATCCGAGCCGGTGGATATTATCTACTTATGTTATCCAAACAATCCTACCGGTACAACACTTACTCGCGATCAATTAAAGGTCTTTGTTGATTATGCTAAAGAGAACAAAGCTATTATTCTATTCGATGCCGCTTATGAAATATTCATAAATGAAGATGATGTTCCTCACAGTATTTATGAAATTGATGGTGCAAAAGAAGTTGCAATCGAATTCAAGAGCTTTTCAAAAACAGCAGGCTTTACCGGAACCCGTTGTGCATACACAGTCGTTCCTAAAGAATTAGTCGGATATGACAGCCAGGGTAATGAAGTGGAAATCAATCCTTTATGGAACAGAAGACAAACAACTAAATTTAATGGTGCATCCTATCCAGTTCAAAAGGCTGCTGAAGCAACTTACTCTCCTGAAGGCCAAAAACAAATCAGAGAAGTTGTTGACTATTACATGGAAAATGCAAAAGTTATCAGAGAAAGCTTAACCGACATAGGTCTTGAAGTTTATGGAGGAGTAAGCTCTCCGTACATATGGGTTAAAACTCCTAACGATATGGATTCATGGGCATTTTTCGATTTATTGTTAAATGAGGCTAATGTTGTTGGAACCCCAGGTTCCGGATTTGGTCCTAGTGGTGAAGGATACTTAAGACTTACAGCATTCAATACCTTGGAAAATACCAAAGAAGCAATGGATAGAATTTCAAAATTAGAATTTTAGGTGTTAATATTGAAAGTAATAGAAAAACCAGTAACTATCGAAAAGGAAGATTCATTTAAAGTCATTTTATCCAAATATGGTGCATTAGCTTTAGACAGGCAGGAAAATCTATCAGAACTAATTGGTGAAACAGTCGGTGAGTTGGATATTGAAAAGGGCACCATCACATTTGATGACATTGTTATTCCGGTTCAGATTTTAGGATTCTTTTCTCAGGAATTGAATCAGTGGTCATGGGCATGGGATAGTGAAGAGATTTTTGGAGAAAATTTAATCAAATCAGCAAAGCAAATAAAAGCTATTGGGGATGAATTTGACATTGTTGAATTCAAATCACCTATTTTACAGACAGATTTTAATGCATGCCACACTTTGGTCATGACTGCATCATCCATATTGGATAT
>NZ_JBGVOG010000011.1:0-3969 GCF_045126245.1 Methanobrevibacter sp.
TGACCTTATTCCTCCTGCGGCCACAAGACTTACCTCACTTCTTAAATTGATGTCTTTAAGAGCATCATCGGCTTTTACTATTGCTTCTATTGTAGGAATACCAGCATGTTCTGTAACTACTTCAGGTCCGGCACCGGTTCCTCCTTGCATACCGTCAACTACAATTATGTCAGCGCCGGCCTTTGCTGCAATTTTAACATCCTGTTCCACCCTACCTGCTGCAAATTTTACAATAATAGGTATTTTCCAATCAGTGATTTCCCTCAATTGATCGATTTTCATTCCTAAATCCTCAGGTCCGACAATATCCATATGTCTGGCAGGACTTAATGCTGAAGTCCCTTCAGGAATGTTACGGACTCTAGCCACTTCTGCTGTTACCTTATGGGCAAGCAGGTGTCCTCCCATACCTGATTTTGCACCCTGACCTATTTTTATTTCAACAGCTTCTGCATTGTTTAAATAGCTGGCTGAGACTCCAAAACGACCTGATGCATATTGGGCAATCAGCTTATCGGCGTAATGCCTTTCTTCAGGAAGCATTCCCCCTTCACCTGTGTTGGTTATCGAACCTACTTTACTGCTTCCAATAGCCAGTGCCATTTTTGCCTCCTTACTTAATGCACCGAAAGACATTGCTCCAATCATAATAGGAGTATCAATTTCGATTGGATTTTCTGCAAACCTGTCTCCAAGCACTACGGAAGTTTTACATGTTTCCCTGTATGAATCTATTGGAGGTCTTGACACCTGTGCGGGCAATATGCTTAAATCATCAAATGTTGGGATTTTTCTGGTTAAACCGCAACCACGTACCTTATATGATCCTGTTTGGCTTTTACGTTTAATCTCCACCATTGTTGAATTTGACCATACGCCTCTTCCTTCATCAACAAGAGGCCTGACATATATTGCATGTGTCGGACACATCTCTTCACAGATTTTACATCCTACACAATTTTCCTGATGTATTGGCAGTGGTTCATCATTAATTACTTCATATACATCGTGAGGGCAATTTGAATAACAGCTATAACAGTTTTTACATGAGGATTTTTTAGGATTGTCACATAAATACCAGCAACAGCCTGGCCTATCATTATTCTGCCTACATATCTCTATTTTCCTTTCAACAGTAAATGACATCTAATCCACCCCCTCGCCTACATTTCTTAATGGTTTGAATACCGGACAGACGGAATATTTTGTTCCACCTGATTTGATAACCTCATCAATATCATTTGTTAGCTTTGCATAAGGTTTCCAGGCCAAATAATCCTCTTTATCAACAATAAGCGCATCAGTTACAATATCATTAGTCAATAAATAGTCCAGCAATGTTGTAACTATAGAACCGTCCTGGCCCTGACTATGCTTTAAGGATTTGACAGACACTACTTTTATAAAATCACCGATTGCTTTTGAATTGTCATTTCTCAAATCTTCAGGTATAAAAGTTCTTGGACAAACTGCAAAGCATGCATGACAGTCCTGAGAACATTCCCCTTTCATTATCGGTTTTGTATCATCAATTGTTATCAGATTGTCAGGGCATACGTATTCACATGCTCCGCAGAGCACACATGCCCCAATATCAATGACATTTGACTTTAAATCTAAGAATTGGGATTCTGAGATTTCATTTGCGATTAAATCATCTGATTTATCCCTTTGATACAATACAGGCCTAGCCAAGAATTCTCTTTTTTCTATCTCTTCCAGATTTTTATTTATTTTATTTTCTGCAAGTCTAATTAGCAGATTGAATTGTGATTCAGTAAGCTCCTTAGCTTCAATGAATTTTTGCTCCAATGCCCCATTGACAATTTCCTCACCTTTTTCTGTTCGGACTATCAATGTTGACCATCCTTCATCTGATCCTATTGAACCTATTGAAAAATCAGATGTTTCTGATGTCAATTCAACACATATGTTGCAATTTTTTCTGATTATCCTTTTAGCTATTGATATCGGTATTTTCACAGTTTCTCTGGTTTTCAATGATAAAAATACAAATCCTTTAGTTATTTGGAATTTTTCAATATCCTCCATTTTCAAATCGTACTCTTTCAAGAGATTTTCAAAATATTTATATGAAAAATTTTCCATACAAAACAAGCCCAGTTTAACGTCAATAGGGCTATCGGTATAATGTTGAAGTTTGGAGGCTGCCATAATCTCACATGGTGTTCCAACCATTGCTATTCTATGTTCACTCATCTTATCAGCCCCTTATTGCATATTAACAATTTTTTTGAAATTCACATAATCGCTGTCAGTAAGCTCAAAACCGTATTCGGTTAAAATTTCTTTCAGTTCATTTATATCTTCAGTTGTGGTTTTTTCCATAACAGCATTTTTTCCTAAGCTTTTCACGTCTCCCAGAACAAATATGCTTCCCCTCATAATTGATTCACCAACATCATCGGTTACATCACCGAGAATTATGAGTTTGCCACCCATCATAAGCAATCCGGTCATGTATCCGCTGTTTCCTCCGATTATTACGGTTCCACCTTTCATGATCTCTCCTGTTCTTGAACCAGTACTTCCTTTTACTATTACTGTTCCGCCGTAGATTCCCTGTCCTGCGCCGTCACCTGCAGTACCTTCAATGATCAGTTCCCCTTCGGTCATGTTGTCTCCAGCAAACCATCCAGCATTTCCATTGATATGTATCCTTGGTCCGTTAACCATTGTCCCAACAAAATAACCTGCAGAACCGTTGATTTCTATGTCCACATCCTCAGTCAAACCTGCACAGATATTGTGTTTGGATTCGGGATTTTCAATAATGAGTTTATCATGATATGTAGCTTGTTCTTTTATGGTACGGTTTAATTCTTTTTCAGCCATATCCTTCGCATCAATAACATATTCTTTCATGGATAAACCCCCTTAGATGGTGTATGCCCTTGTTTCGCCAGGGTAAATTTGTTCTATCTTATTGGAATCTGTAACATCATGCAATGCCATCTCTTCTGATGCTATTGCAAAAATCTCATCAGTTTCCACCATTACTCCAGGCCTGAGACCAAGTTTATCCTTTGCAATGCCTATTCCATTAGGTGTTCCCACCAATATTGAAAATGGACCGTCCAAATCAATTACTGCTTGGTCTAAAGCTTCCTCCAGTTTGTATCCCTGGTTGAGTTTATCTGCCATATAGTGAACAATGCACTCAGTATCGTTGAATGATTCGAAAGTGTGGCCTTTTCTTTCTAACGGATCTCTTATTTTCCAGTAATTGGTGATTTGCCCGTTATGGACTACTGTTATATCAGGTATGATATAGCTTTGATATGGGTGTGCATGATAACGGTCTACACCACTTTCAGTTGCAAAACGGGTATGTCCTATTCCATGTGTTCCCATTCTGCTTTGAACATCGAATCTTTCTGCAATGTCCTTTACTTTTCCGACATCCTTTATCATTTCAAAGGAATGTGAACCGTTGATAACCCGTACGTTTTCCAATTCATCTATTTCACGTATATATGGTTTTAAAAGAGAAAAGTCATCCAATGCTATTTTACATTTATATACGTCTGAGTCTCCTACAGACTCGATTAGTTGCTCTTCAAATATTGGACTTATTTGAGTCAATAATGATTTTAAATTATCCAATGCTCCCCTTTTTCTTTTTACTTCAATGTTTAACTGATAATAATTTTCAGGAAAATCCAAACTGCCGTATATTGCATAACCTGCTGAGTCCGGACCTCTGTGCTGTAGGGATTCCAACATTGATGTTAAGGATTTGCCTACAGGGTGAGGTTTTTTATCCTTATATATTACGCCTGCTATTCCACACATTTTTTCTAACCTCAATCTACATATGCCTTATATAAAAAATATTCAAAAATTACATTATGCCTTTTAAAAATAATAATCACAAAATCTTGATTCTAAAATTACAATATGCCTTAAAATTAATAATTCTAAAATTTCAAACCGTTTACAAAATAT
>NZ_JBGVOG010000012.1:0-32618 GCF_045126245.1 Methanobrevibacter sp.
CCTCTTGTGCTTTGATTACATTTTTTGTAGTCTCTAAATCTGGAAGTCCTGCTGTAATATATGTAATTAAAGCCTTTTCATTTTTTTTCTTTAATGCGTTTAGTCTTGTTTCAATTCTATTTTCCTTCATTTTCATTCTCCATTCTGCCAGATATTATTGATTTAACAACCCTTTTTCCTCTGCATAATTAATTACAGTATGTACATCCTTATCCCCACGTCCTGATAAACATACAATCATAATTTCTTCTGGTTTCATTTCCTTTGCTTTTTTAAAGGCATATGCAAGGGCGTGTGCACTTTCAATAGCTGGAATAATTCCTTCCATTCTTGATAAATATTCAAATGCATTAACTGCCTCTTCATCCGTGACAGGAACATATTCTGCTCTGCCCGTATCTCTTAAATAGGCATGTTCCGGACCAACACCAGGATAGTCCAGCCCTGCTGAGACGGAATACACCGGTGCAATCTGACCGTAATCCCCCTGATTAAAAATAGATTTCATGCCATGAAATATTCCGATTTTTCCGTTAGTTAATGCCGCTGCATTATAAGGAGTGTCTATCCCTTTTCCACCAGCTTCACAACCAATTAATTTAACTTCTTCATCATCAATGAAGTTGTAAAATGCACCCATCGCATTGCTTCCGCCCCCAACACATGCAATAACTGCATTTGGAAGTTTTCCTTCTATTTCAAGGAATTGTTCGCGGGCTTCAGCACTGATTACTGATTGAAAATCTCTTACAATCATTGGAAACGGATGTGGTCCCATTGTTGAACCGATTACATAGTTAGTATCATGAACACGTGCAATCCAATCTCTGAATGCATCGTTTACAGCATCCTTCAGAGTTTTGGTCCCGGATTTTACTGAATGAACCTTTGCACCCAACAGTTCCATACGGTAAACGTTCAATGCCTGCCTTTTAGTATCCACTTCGCCCATGAAAACTTCACATTCCATATCAAGCAAAGCCGCAGCAGTTGCAGTAGCCACACCATGTTGACCTGCACCTGTTTCAGCGATGACTCTTGTTTTGCCCATTTTTTTCGCAAGCAGCACCTGTCCCAATACATTATTGATCTTGTGAGCGCCAGTGTGGTTTAAATCCTCCCGTTTCAAATAAACTTTAGCGCCACCCAAGTCTTCTGTCATCCTTTTAGCGTAATATAATAAGGAAGGTCTTCCGGCATATTCCTTTAATAAAGTATCAAGTTCTTCTACAAACTCAGGGTCCTTCATATAATGATAATATTGCTCTTCCAAATAAAGCAGCTCATTCATCAATGTTTCAGATATGTATTGTCCACCATATTCCCCATATCTTCCATTATTCAATTTATAGCCTCCATAATTTCTTTAATTTTACTTTCATCTTTAAATCCATCAGTTTCAAGACTAGAACTTAAATCAATTGCATAAGGGTCAATTTCATTAATGGCCTTAGAGATATTTGAAATATCGATTCCTCCCGCTAAAAAGAATTCTTTATTCAAATCTTTCCTAATTAAATTCCAGTCAAAAGTCTTTCCACTGCCTTTCCCGCTATCAAGCAGTAAAAAGTCCGCAATTGAACTTTCATATTCCAATAAATCCTCCTCATCATCCATTTCAATTGCATTGATTATTTTTATTTTACCACCAGTTCTTTCCTTTAAACAGCCAATATACTCTTCATTTTCCTGACCATGAAGTTGAGCAACTTCAATGATGCCCCTATTGAAGAGATTGATTATCTCATCGATTTCTGCATCAACAAAAACTCCTACAGAGATTATATCTGAAGACAAATTCTTTTTCATTTCAGATGCAAGTTCGTGAGATACTTTTCTTTTAGAATCTGCAAAGACAAATCCGATATAATCAGGTTTATACTTATTAACTATGTCTATGTCCTCCAATCGTTTAAGTCCACAGATTTTAATTTTAACCATTTTTCAACTCCAAAATCAATGATTTCTTATCATCACTTTTCATTAAAGTTTCACCAATTAAAACTGCATCAACATTATTTTCCTTTAATTTGGTGACATCTTCCTTTGTTTTGATGCCACTTTCAGAAACAAATATGATATTGTCACTTACACATCTACGTAGACTGATAGTGTTTTCAATATCTACGGTAAAATCTGCTAAATTCCTATTGTTTACGCCAATGATTTCTGCGCCAACATTTGTAGCGGTTCTGATTTCATCACCGTCATGGGTTTCAACAATTGCAGATAGACCCAAATCATGGGCCAAATCTAAAAATTTCTTTAATTGAACAATATCCAATATTGAAACAATTAAAAGCACTGCAGAAGCACCAAGCAATTTGGCTTCCCAAATCATATATTCATCAATGATAAAGTCCTTCCTTAAAATTGGAATGGAAACTGCTTCAGCAATTTCTTTTAGATAAACATTAGCACCCTGGAAAAAATAAGGCTCTGTCAAAACTGAAATGGCTGAAGCGCCAGCTTCTTCGTATTCTTTTGCAATTTCCATATAATCAAAATCCTCAGCAATCAGTCCTTTTGAAGGAGAAGCCCTTTTAACTTCACTGATAATTGCAATTTGAGGATCTTTTAAAGCTTCCTTAAAAGGGAAATCCTTATTGATTTCCAATTTGGATACTTCATCTTTAAGTTCTTCCAAAGATTTATTCTTTTTAGCTTCGATTAGCCTTTCTTCTGTTTTAGCAACAATTTTATCCAACATAATAATCATCTATTTGTAACTTCAATAAATTTTTCAAGTTGTTCAAGTGCCTTACCTGAATCTATAATTTCTTCAGCCAATTTCACACCATCACCAATAGATTCAACCTTGCCGGCGGAATACAGACCGGCAGCTGAATTTAAAAGAACTGCATTCCTTTTAGGCCCTTTTTCCCTGCCTTCCAAAATTGATAAAGTAATCTGAGCATTTTCCTTTGCGTCCCCACCTGTCAAATCCTCTTTAGATGCAATCTCCATACCGAAGTCTTCAGGAGAAATTTCATAAGACCTTGTTTCACCGTTTTTAAGTTCACAGACGAAAGTCTTATCACTAGCCGAAATTTCATCCATTCCATCCAAACCATAAACAGACAACGCGGATTTAACCCCCAAATTTTTAAGAACTTCACTAAGAGGCTCGACTAGCTCCTTTTCATAAACTCCCAAAACTTGCATTGTAGCCCCTGCGGGATTGGTTAATGGACCTAAAATATTAAATATTGTCCTTATAGACAATTCCTTACGGACATTGGCAACATATTTCATTGCCAAATGATAATTTTGGGCAAACAAGAAACATAAATTGATTTCTTTTAGACATTGCAAACTTTTTTCAGGTTCAATATAAATATTTACGCCCAATTCCTCCAAGACATCAGCCGCCCCACATTTGCTGGATGCGGATCTGTTACCATGCTTAGCTACGGGGACCCCACTTGCAGAAATAACAATTGAAGAAGTAGTAGATATGTTAAATGTATTTGAACCATCGCCACCAGTTCCGACTATTTCCAAAACCTCTTCATCATTCAACAATCGAACACAATGAGCCCTCATAGCTTCGGCGGACGCTGTAATCTCATCAATCGTTTCGCCTTTCATTGACATTGCTGTTAAATAAGCACTCATTTGAACTTCACTTGCTTCACCACTCATGATTTCATCCATGGTAGCATAAGCTTCTTCATAAGTTAAATTTTCGTGACGTGATACTTTTAATATTGATTCTTTAATCATAAAATACCTCTTTCAACTTTTTCAATAAAGTTAGTTATAATAATTAATCCATCAGGTGTTAATATTGATTCCGGGTGAAATTGAAGACCATAAACATTGAATTCATTATGCCTTATCGCCATTATCTCACCATCATCTTTTGCTTTTGAAATTATTTCAAGACATTGTGGAATGGTGTCTTCAACCAAGCTTAACGAATGATATCTTCCAACGCTTATTTCAGTTGGCAAACCCTTAAAGATGAAATCATAATCAAGGGATATCTTTGAAGATTTCCCATGCATCAATCTTTTTGCATAAGATATTTTACCGCCAAATGCTTCACAAATAGCCTGATGACCCAGGCAAACCCCCAAAATTGGAATTTTATCATAAAATTGTTTTACCAAATCAATGCAAATTCCTGCATCCTGAGGTCTTCCAGGCCCCGGAGATAAAATGATTGCATCAGGATTTAAATCTTCTATCTCCTCAATGGATATTTTGTCATTTCTATAAACTGAAATATCTGAGTCCACCTCTCCAATCAATTGGAATAAATTATATGAAAAACTGTCATAATTGTCAATCAAAAGAATCATTCTAATCCCCCATCTGCAATTTTCAAGGCATTTATTACGGCAGCGGCTTTATTTAAACATTCATCAAATTCCTTATCGGGCACGCTATCTGCAACAATGCCCGCACCAGAGCGAATAAAGACCTTCTCGTTGCGTGCAAATGCGATTCTAATTGAAATGCAAGTGTCAACATTGCCGCTTAAATCCACATAACCAATTGCTCCGCCATAAATTCCCCTTTTATTGTCTTCAAGCTCATTTATGATTTCACAAGCCCTTATTTTTGGAGCTCCAGACAATGTTCCGGCAGGCAAAATCGAATCGATTGCAGCAAGAGAATCCAAATCGCTCCTTAATGTTCCGGTGACTGTAGAGCCTATATGCATCACATGTGAAAATCTCTCAATGGAGAGATATTTGTCAACGCTGACAGAACCAATTTCAGATATTCTACCAATATCGTTACGGCCCAAATCAACCAACATATTATGCTCGGCCAGTTCCTTCTCATCAGCCAATAACTCTTCTTCCAGCATCAAGTCCTCTTCGTCATCCTTACCTCGAGGCCTGGTTCCGGCAAGAGGGAAAGTATATAATTTTCTGCCGTCCAATTTGACTAATGTTTCAGGAGACGCACCAGCAATCTCAATATCATTGCTTGAAAAATAAAACATGTATGGGGAAGGGTTTGTAGTTCTCAACACCCTGTATGTATCAAACAAACTTCCGGAAATATCCGCTTCAATCCTATTTGAGAGGACAACCTGAAAAATATCCCCCTCTTTGATATAATTTTTAGCCCTATCAACCATGCCACAATATCTTTCACGTGAAAATACTGGGGTAAAATCGGATTTCAATTCCAATGGCTGTATTTCAGTTTTTTTACCATTTTTAATTAAGTCAGCTATTTCTTTCAAATCTCTGCAAGCCTGATTATAGTTATTTTCCAAATCATCAGTTTTAATGTTTGCAATAATGATAATTTTTTGTTTAAAATTATCGAAGGCTATGACCTTATCGAACAGCATCAAATCAATGTCCTTAAATTGGTCCTGATTTTCAGCATCCAAATTAAGGGAAGGTTCACAATACTTAATGTAATCATAAGCGAAATAACCAACGAAACCGCCAGTGAATGGAGGCAAATGCTCTAGTTTTGGAGATTTATTTTTACAAACCAGCTCCCTTATAATTTCGCCGGGATTATCTGTTTTGATTGTGGTCAAATCATCGTTGAATTCCTTAAAATCCTTATCCCCTCTGATTTGAACAACCCCATTTTGACATGTGAATTCTAAAAGAGGGTCAAAACCTAAAAAACTGTATCTTCCCCATTTTTGTGAATCCTCTATACTTTCCAACATGTAACAATGATTACTGATACCTTTTAAAATTCTTAAAACTTCTATAGGAGTAGCTATATCCGAAAACAATTCATAAGATATGGGAATACGCTTATACTCCTTATTTTTTGCTATTTCTTTTACTTCTTCAATACTTGGGGAAAACATTCTATCACTATTATAAAATTAGTATAATGTACTATTTAAAACCTTGTTGTAACTTTTTGTACATTAAATGAGAACATCAAAAAATTATTGCATTTTATCCTGTTCTCTGCTGAATTCTATTACAATCTTTTTGATTTCCCTGCTTTCCAAATAAGGAATGTTTTCAGCAATTTCCCTTTCCAAATCATTATTTAGCTGAATTCTTTTTTGAACGTACTCATCGCCGGAGTATTGGCTGCGATATTGCTTATTCAAATTTGAATATTTTGTAATCAATGGCTGAAGAATTGTACCGATATCCTCATCAAGCCTGTCATTGATGATTTTTCTTTTTCTTATTTCATCAACAAACCCGACAACTGTAACGAAAAATCCTAAAACGGTAACAGTCAAAGCAGGGACAAATATCTTATCATCACCAATGAAAACAACAGTGACAACAATTCCGATAAAAATCAAAGCTACGCCAATTTTTCTTAAATCCATATTACATTATCTTTATTTTTGGATTATTTAAATATTTCATGTTTGAATTGATGAATTTCAAAATAAGTATAAATGAAACGACAGCCAGGACAGACATGACAAACATGACAATCGTATTTGTAAACAGCAAATTGGCATAATCAATGTGATAAATGCTTTCTCCAATGAGATTATTTAAGAAATGTGCAAAAATCGGCACCAAAATATTTTCGCTTTTCAGATACAAAATCGCCATGCATATGGCAAAAATAAAAGCCGAAAAAATACTTCCCACACTGTGAAGAGATGCGAACAGCAATGAAGAGATCAATATTGCAAAAAGCGTAGGGACAATTAGTTTCAGTTTATTCAATAAAATACCCCTGAAAATTAACTCTTCGGCAATAGGAGAAACCAGAACTATGGAAATAAAGCTTAAAATACCTATGATGGATTTAATAGGAATAAAAAACCTTAAATAAGTATCTGATGGAATCAAACTTATTGCAAAACCGACCAAATAAAGCATCCCATAAGAAAAGAAGATATTCAGCAATACAATTAATAGAATATCATTGAATGAGATTCTTGCAAATATCTCGGAAACTTCAAGCTTAAACTCATGTTTAAAATCCTTCAAGCTTAAAACAAAATAGAGAATTATAACAACATTAAAAATGCCCATGGCGGAAAGGTTGAAAAATTTCAAGGCGAAAGCTGCCAAATAACTGAGTATGATAATTATTAATGCTTCTTTAATTGAGATTTCTTTAATTTTTTCATTGAATAGCGACATAATACCAAAAGAAAACTTAATTTAAAATCAAGAGATGATTAAAAGATTTATCCAAAACCACTATCAATACATAAGCATTGCTAATATTGACTGTGAAGAATTTCCACATACAATAAACGGCCTTCATCCGTCAGATATTTATAAATTCATTTCCATTGTTTAATCATCTTCGAAGATGAAAATATCTTCTATATGATCTTTTCCCAAAGTTTTAGTAATGTTATAGGCTAACAATAAGGAAGGATTATAGCGAGAGTTTTCTAAAGCATTTACTGTTTGACGAGTCACACCAACGGCATCGGCAAGTTCCTGTTGCGTCATACCTGCTTTCTGGCGAAACTGTCTTATTCTAGTTTCCATATAATCACCTATTTACTTATATAAATAGTAATACTATTTCTTTTAAGAAAACTATATAAATGTGTTGTTAAACTAAAATATAAAAATACCAAGTAACAAAATATTTAATAGAAATTATTAAATTGTTTTAATGAGATGATATAATGGCTATACACCCAATCGAATTTAGATATGGTACTCCCGAAATGAAAAAAATTTGGGAGGAAGAAAATAAGTTACAGAGAATGTTAGATGTTGAATCTGCATTGGCTCAGGCAGAAGGCAAGCTTGGAATTATACCTCAGGAAGTTGCCGATGAGATTGCTGCGAAAGCTACAACCGAATTTGTAAAACTAGAAAGAGTAAAAGCTATTGAAGCAGAGACCAATCACGATATTGCAGCATTATCAAAAGGAATTACTGAAGTATGTGAAAACGGTGCTGGAGAATACGTTCACTTCGGAGCTACTTCAAATGATATCGTGGACAGTTCAAATTCACTGCTCATCAGGGATTCAATTGCCGTTTTAAAAGAAAAGCTGGAAAGATTGACTAAAATAATGCTTAACCTGGCTGAAGAAAACAAAATGAAAGTTTGCATTGGACGTACCCATGGCCAACATGCTCTTCCAACCACATACGGCATGAAATTCGGTATCTGGGCTGACGAACTCCACAGACAATATGTAAGATTAGAGAATGCAGAAGCAAACGTTTGTATCGGGATGATGGACGGAGCAGTTGGAACCACTGCTGCTTTAGGAGAACAAGGTTGGGAAATTCACAAAAGCGTGGCTGAAATATTAGGACTTCCCGCAGCCACAATCACAAACCAGGTAGTTCAAAGAGACAACCATGTTGAATTCATAAGTGTTTTGGCTAATATTGCAAGTACATTGGATAAAATCGGATTGGAAATCAGAAGCCTGCAAAGAACTGAGCTAATGGAAGTTGGAGAATACTTCGACCCTGAAAAACAAGTCGGAAGTAGTACCATGCCTCATAAAATGAATCCAATTACTGCTGAGAGAATTTGTGGCGTTGCAAGAATCATCAAATCTTATGTTAATGCTGCTTTGGACAACAATCCCCTTTGGCATGAAAGAGACCTTACCAATTCTTCCTGTGAAAGGATAATGTTTCCGGAAAGCTGCATTTTAACTGATTACATCCTAAATTTAACCATCAAGCTAATGAGCAATCTGGTATTTTACGATGAAAATATCGAAAGAAACCTGAACTTAACAAATGGTTTGATTATGGCTGAAAGATTGATGGCCGAACTTACCCGTGCAGGAATGGGAAAACAGACCGCCTATGGAATTGTAAGAAAAAATGCAATTAAGGCGAACAAAGAAAAACTGCTGCTCGGAGAATTGATTCTAGAAGATGAGGATGTTCAAAAATACTTAACCGAAGCAGACGTTGAAAAGATTATGGATCCACATACCTACATCGGATCCGTACCGATAATCATCGACGAGCTTCTTGAAAAATCTAAAGAATGGTTTTAGGTGTTAAAATGATTAGCGTAAAAGAACTGCAATCAATTGATTTATCATCATATACAATTATATTTACAGCGATATCAGTATTATTCGCAGTTATATTGTCTTTATTACTAACAGTAGTAATAGGAATAGTGGACACTGCAAGCATCGGCGTTGCAATCTACATCATACCAACAATTGTCGTTGGGGCTTTCATGATTGGAATTTACCGCTACTTTTCAGAAGGACTATTCTATAACTTACTTGCAAAAAAATTAAGAAACATTAAAATTGCATTAAACGAAGGAGAAATCGTTAAAATTTCTCCTACTGAAACTGCAACCCTTTTAGCAACAATCGCAACAATTCAGGCCATTTTAATTTATCTGGTTTCAGTTTTGATTTTGCCAATAATAATAAGCACTTTAATACAAACATTAATGTTTTCAGGCCAGCAATATTTAGCTATGGAACTTTATCAAATAATGATGGTTATCAGCCAGCCTATGACAATAATAATGTTCATTTTCGGCACTTTCGTGATTACATTCATATCTATTTTAATCGGAGCATACATCTATAACATTCTTGCATCAAAAGGCAGGGCTGTTGAATTAGAATTGTCCGAAGAAAACGGAATGACAGTTATCGAATCAATAGACATGATGAAATTTGCAATTGCAGTTTCAATAATTAGTGGAATATTGAATTTGATTTTTGGAATAATAATGTTAATCAGTGGTGGAAGTGTGATAACTCTCATTTCAAATGTAATTACCGGTTTTGTTGGTGGATTCATATCTGCTGCACTTACCGCTATCTTCTATAACTATTTAGCTCCAAAACTCGGAAAATTAAAAGTTAAATTAACTATTTAAAAAATAGTTAATTTTTATTTTCTCTTTTTATCTCAGGAACATATCTTTTAAGCATTAAAGATAATGTAATTACCGTTACTGAACTCATTGCCATGGCCAGACCTGCCAGTGCCGGTTCAAATGTTATGCCGAACGTAGGATATAAGACCCCCGCGGCAACGGGAATCAGTATTGAGTTATATGCAAAAGCCCAAAAGATATTCTCCTTAATTCTTCTCATTACCTTTTTGGAAAACTGCACTGCAGCAACGACATTTTCCAAATCACCTTCCATAACAACAATATCTCCACTTTCCATAGCTATATCAGTTCCATTACCCATAGCTACTCCTATATCGGCTTGTGTTAGTGCAGGTGCATCATTAATACCGTCACCAACAAATAAAACCTTTTTGGTGTTATTTGCTTGAGTTTCCTTTACGATATCCAATTTGTTTTCCGGAAGAATTCCCGCTTTTACATTATCGATTCCGACCTCGTCTGCAACTGTTAGCGCTGTAGATTCATTATCCCCTGTAAGCATGTAGGTTTCAACGCCCATCTTATGCAATTCTTCAATGGTTCTTTTAGAATTGGCCTTGATTTTGTCAGATAGGCTTAAAATACCTTTAACTGTTTTATCATGGGCCAAAAAGATAATTGTTTTGCTTTGCTTTTCAAGTTCATGATATCTGTCAATTAGCTCACTTGAAACCTTCACATCACCTGCTTCCATAAGACTCAGGTTTCCGGCAAGAACTTCACTGCCGTTTAGAAATGCCTTAAGTCCCTTACCAGTCACGTTTTCAAACTCTGATGTTTGATCCAACTCGATGCCCAAATCTTTGGATTTGTTTACTATGGCCTTGGCGATTGGGTGGTTGGAATTCTGCTCCACGCTGGCTGCCAGTTTTAACAGCTCCTCATCGGATACCCCATATGCAATTATATCGTCAACTTCAGGCTTTCCTTCGGTAATGGTTCCTGTTTTGTCAAATGCCGCCACATCAATTTGTCCGGCATTTTCTAAAGTGTCCCCATTCTTAATCAAAATACCGAATTCTGCAGCCCTTCCAACACCTACAGTAACTGCAGTAGGAGTAGCAAGACCCAGTGCGCAAGGACATGCAACAACCAATATTGAAATCAGACATGTAAGTGAGAATAATAACGGGGCTCCCAAAACAACATACCAAATTAAAAATACTGCAATGGCGATTGTCAGGATAACAGGAATGAAGTATGACACTATTGTATTTGCAAATTTTTGAACCGGAGGTCTAGAAGATTGTGCCTTTTCCACCAGACGAATAATGTTTGACAGCACTGTTTCCTTTCCAATCTTTTTAGCTTTGATGTATAGAACTCCATCCTGGTTAATTGTTCCTGCAAATACCTCTTCACCATCTTTTTTAACCTTAGGAATCGGCTCACCATTAATCATTGATTCATCAACATAAGATTCCCCTCCGACAACATCACCATCAACAGGAATCTTATCACCAGGCTTGACAAGCAGCAAATCATCAATGACAATGTCAGATATTGAAACTTGCTTTTGAGAAGTTATTTCGCCGTTTTCATCAATTTCTATTGCGGTTGCAACGGTTGGCTGAAGGCCTATCAGTTCCCTTATTGAATCTGATGTTCTCTTTTTGGCTCTTGCTTCCAAATATCTTCCAATCATTAGAAATGACGGAAGCATTACAGCTGAATCATAAAACATAAATGAATGGTCAAGGACAATATGGAATGTTCCCAAAATACTGGAGACATATGCTACCATAATACCCATTGAATACATCACATCCATATTAAGATTCTTATGCATCAAACCGTTGGCCCCTGCCCTTAAAATAGGCAAGGAAACATATAAAAATGGAGCGATACTTACAATTAATGATAATAATCCCATTGATGATATATTAATTCCCGTAGCCTGTTTAATCGAATGGGTTATGCCCATTAACGGATCCCATCCGCTAAACATCAAAATCATCAAAATTGCTGAAAAAATAAGGCCGACAATAATTCTGTTACGTTTTTCCCTTAAGTCTTTTTGATAAATTGCCTCTTCATCAATTTCACTTTGACCTTCAATTCCCAAAAGTTCAAATCCCAATGATTCGATTACCTTTTCTATCTCATCCATATCGACTTTTGATGAATCATACCTTATTTTTGCTGATTGCGAAGTCAAATCGGCCTTTACATCAAAAATTCCATCCAATCTTATTAAAAAATTTTCTACGTTCATGGTACAGGAAGCACAATGCATGCCCTGGATTCTCAGGGTCATTTCGTCGGAGTGGAGTTCAAAACCTAAGTTCTTTACTAGTCTTTCCATTTCATCATAGGAAATTTTTTTAGGGTTTACTGTTATGTGCAGTTTATTTGCGGCTAAATCTGCATCTACCTCTTCTACACCATCTATTTTTTCAAATGTTTTATTTACGCTTAAAACACAGGAAGCGCAATGCATTCCTTCAATTGGCAAATCCATACTTTTAAGTTTTGCCATGATTTTCTCCCCCTGAAAGTATAACAATAGTTTTATTTCTAATATAATAAAAAGTTTAGGTAATACAAATTATTTAAATGTGACTTTAATCTCTTTGTGAGGAATAGTTCTTCTAAACCTCTTTTTAGGATATCCGATAATAAAAGAGGAATACATGTGTTTATTTTTATTAATTTCCGGGAAAAAATCCATTAGCTTTTCATGGTCAATCTCATCAGCCTTTAAGATAAACAGTGAATAAAAACCGCCGAGACCCAAAGAATAGGCAAGCAACTCCAGACGGGTGTTGGCTATTACAGCACTAGTCTTATCTGTTGAAAATGTCAATATCAACTGACTGCCTTCCCAAAGCAGAGGGTGGAACTCTTTTGTAGCGTTATCCTTCAAATACTCTCCGAACTCTTTGATTCTGAAAAATTCATCTTCCTTGACTTTGATTATATCATACACCAGTTCCATGAATTCATCTAATTTATCATCTAAAACAACGAATTCAACATCCTGCTGGTTTTGAGCAGACGGAGAATAATAAGCACCTTCAAACAACTTAGAAAAAGTTTCTTTATCAATTTTTTTATTTTTAAACCAGCGGATAGATCTTCTCTGTTTTAAAAATTGAAGCAAATCATCATAATCGAGTGGAATCTCACGGGGATTATACTCCTCAATTCTGTCTTCATGGCCTAAAAAAGATTTAAGGGTAATTGCTCCTTCCTTGCATATGGCCATGCAGTGACCGCATTCAAAGCAATTTCTTCCCGTTTCAACTGCAAAATCCCCTACAACAATATTGTCTCGAATGCAAACCTGTTGGCATAATCTGCAAGCTTTGCATAATTCTTCATCAACCAATAGCTTCATTTTACTATACTACCGCCCTGCATAACATTTAAAATATTATCATTATCGCTTAAAACGGAAACATCATCCAAAGGATTTGAATTGACTAAAATCAAATCAGCAATGAAATTCTCTTTTACCAATCCCAAATTATCCTGATTTAAATATTGCGCGGCCTTTATTGTTCCACTGGCAATAGCTTCATCGGCAGACATTCCAATGTCAGTCAAATGAGTCAACTCTTCAAGGTTATGCCCATGAGGAATAACGCCGCTATCGGTTCCCATCAAAATGTTTACGCCCTCTTCATATGCAATTGAAATATTTTCCTTGTGGACTTTGACAATTTCCTTCAGTTTTTGGGTTTTTTCTTCAGCATAGCTGTCCCATGCAGGAAAACCGTTTTTATATAAAAATTGATGAACCAAAAGTGTTGGAACCAAACTTACATTCTTTTTAACCATTTTGCAGGCTGTTTTCTTATCAATGAATGTACCATGCTCTATTGATGAGAATCCTGCATCGATACAGTTGTTCATTCCTTTCAGACTATGGCAATGAGCTGAAACCTTCATATCACTGGCACTTGCTTCCTTAACTATGGTTTTAAGTTCCTTTTTGTTAAACTGGGCAAATTCAGGAGAGGTGTTTGTGGTTAAAACTCCACCACTCGCCATCACCTTTATAAAATCAGCACCCGCCCTTTTTATTTCACGGGTCTTTTTCAATACCTCTTCTATGCCATCGCATCTTCCCTTAGGAAAACCAGGATAGATTATCTCCATGTCAAAACCTGAAGGTAAGAGCAAATCGAAATGCCCTCCGGTCATCACCAATGGAGTGATGGACAAATGAATCTTAGGGGCTGTGAACAATCCCCTTTGTTGAGCCAATTTAAAACTTAAATCGGCAGATCCACAATCCCTAATTGATGTAACGCCCGCATTGATTGTCTGCAAAGAGTGAGGAACCGCGTTGTAAAAATGAATTCCCAATGGATTTGCCATGTTTTCCTCTTTATGAAATCCTTTGGCAAAAATGTGGCAGTGACAATCAATGAATCCCGAAAGCAAATAATTGTCTTCACCGTCAATTATCTCTACATTATCTTTAGCGGATATCTTATCTGAAGAAATTTCCTTAATCAGATTATCCTCAATCAAAACATTCTGAGAGGTTTTTACCTCTTCAAATGGATTTATTATATTAACGTTTTCAATTAGAGTTTGCATACTTCACCTACAAAATTTCAATTGTTCCATTATCTCCGTCAACTTCAACTAAAGTTCCATTTGTCAATTCTTTAGTATCAGCCGGTGAATCGACCATCGGAATATCTGACATTATGGCGCCGGTAGCAATGATGGGTTCGGCATTAAGGCAAATAATTGCCTTAGGAGCAGTATCGTTTTTCATCATTTGGAAAATCACATAAGATCCCACTGTAGAACCCTTCCCGCCGGGAATGAACAATACCTTATCCTTAACTATTTCTCCTTTAAGTTCATGATTGGGGTCGATAATCTGACCATTGTCAGGATTTACCCCTCCAAGAAAGCTAATAGGCTCAGAGGATACTATCAATTCCCCCCTTGCCTTTCCTTTTGCAATACTTCTGCATTCAATCATCAAATCACTTCAATTAGATTAGTTTATCCTCCACAAATTCACCATTGTTAATGGCTTCAGTGGTTTTGATAGCGTCGAATAAAGCCCAAATCCAAACTATGAAAACTAAAACAATACCAATTAAAAGGAATATGAGGATTGCTGATATAATATATGCAATAATAAAGCTGACTCCTTTTCTGGTCAAACCATTGTATAAGTGACCTAAACCAGGGAATAGGAAACTTAATATCGCTGCTATAGCAACGCTTTTTTCCTGACTTAAAGGTGCGGGAGCAACTCTAACACCACAATGTGGACAGATTTCTGCATTTATATTAATTTTTTGACCGCATGACTGGCAGAATTTTGTTTGAGGCACATCATCCTGATGAAGCTTGAAACCGCATTGTGGACAAAATGGAGTGTCTGCAGTAATTTCAGCACCGCAATTGGTACAGAATTTAGATTTTTTGACAGTATTTTCTTCAATTGGTTCTTTAACAGGTTCTTCACTAACCTTATTGACTTCAATAATTTCTCCTTCTTCGATGACTTCATCAGAAACAGTTTCATCAATTTCCTCAGAAACATTTTCCTCTACAATTTTATCAACACTTTCATCTACAACTTCTTCAGCAGGCTTTTCTTCAACTTTATGAAGAACAGCACCACAATTTGAACAGAATTTTGCATCTTTTACATCTTTTCCACAATCGGAACATATGACCATATTATCACCTAAACAACATCTTTTTTCATCACTTCTCTTAAAACTGCAGTAGCATAAGACCCTTTATTAATTGAAAATTCACATAAGACACCCTCATCAGTCGGAATTGCTGATGCATCCCATACCTGGAAACGCATTGAACGTCTTAATCCATGGCTTCCCAAACGAGGCATCTTTGGAACTTCAAAGTCCGATTTTTCCAAATCATATTTTTTCAAGACATTCTCTTCCATCTCACCAACTTCACCGCCTGCAAATGGAACCTTTGTACCATATAAAGGGCAAGTCGGATTTGCCTGGAAATTATCAATTAATTCCTGGAATTCATCTGGAGTTTTATCACGGACTATATGTTCTTCCGCGTCAATAATAATATCTCCTTCAACATATTTGTTAATTCCCATTTCAACCCTATTGCTTACGGCTTCATTAAATAGATAAGACTGATATGCATGTACAAACATCCTTTGAAGAGGCTTTGGAAGAGCGTGCAATGCATTCATATATGATTTGTCGGTTAGTTCTCCCTTTTTAGAGTCTCTGATTAATTCCTTTATCATCATTTTCTCATAACGCATTCCTTTACCCATTAAATTCAGAGATTCTTCAAAATTGCCTTCATCATATGCCTGCCTGGCCATTTGATTTTCTGGGCTTTCCTCTTCTGACGGATTTCCAATGTATCTTCCGACTGCCTTGGCCAAATCGTTTTCAACCAAAGCTTCACCAACCAAATGGGTGTTGGTCCTTGGTTTTCCGAATCTCTGCCATCCGAAATAATTGGGAACACCAGTGACTTCCAATTGCTTTAAAACGTTATTTGCAACATCTGCACTGCTTTCAATATCGTCCAAATCCCTTATTAGAATTTTGAATTTATTTCCCTTAAGCTGGCCCATTCTGAGCTTTTTTCGACCGCGAACTATCTTTAAAAAATCTGTCTTATAGATTGTACCGTCCAAAGCCTTAACCTGATTTAACTGTTCTTCGGAATCCATATTTGCAATGCAAATCCATTGGCGAGTTAAAGCTTTTTTATCCTTCATTCCGGCAAAACCCATTCTTTTTCTGGAAATATGCAAATCACGGGCAATATCCAAAACAACATCCAAGGTTGTTCTTCCCAACTTTTCAATCCAGATATATACATTCGGACCTTCACCGGTTGGGATGATTTCAGGAATTTCCTCAACATAAAAATCTTCATATTGGTTTCTGATTGTTCCACCAATACCTTTTTCATCAGTTACATAAGAATTAGCATTTAACATAATAATCACAAATAAATGCCCTGACCGGGATTTGAACCCGGGGAATGGGATCCGCAGTCCCATGTGTTATCCAAACTACACCATCAGGGCAAAACAAAATAAGATAACATATAAGTATAAGAATTTTATAGTATATAATGATTACCATATCGATAATGTATAAGAATAATCGCCATAAGTCCTTGTAGCCACTGAAACATTTGTCGCTTTCGAATAATCGCCAGAACCCGCCAGCACTTTACCATCCAGAATATTCGTTTCACTGAACCTATAATTTTCAAGTTTTAATGTGGAAAACTTGTCCTTAGATAATTTAGAAACTTCACTAACGGATTCTTTTGAGTTTTCATTTTCTTTTAAAATTTCGGAAATGTCACCAATGAAAGTCCCGTCGGTGAAATTGATTTTACCGCTTAAAATCTCCATTGTATCCTGTGCAGTTTTGGAATTTTTTATTTCACCGGAATAACTTGGATTCGAAATAGAAATAGTATAATTAAAAATTAGAAATACAAATAAAAGCAAAACAATAGCTAATATTGCTTCAACAATAAAAAAATTTCCTTTTTCATCTAACATGAATGGAAATTGGCTTTTAAAATTAATAAAAAAAGTGGAAGTGTGAAAAAATTAATTTTCACGAATGTGTTTAATCACCTTGTCTTTTTTGGCGATTGCTGCATCTGAAGCTTCCTGAACTTTTCTTTTCATTTCCTCAAAGTCTTCAGGAGTTGTTTCGCCAACCAATTTTTTAATTTTGGTGTAAGCCGCTTCCCTAAAGAGAGGAACCAATTTTTCATCAGAACCGTCTTCCTTAACTAAAATTGGCTCACCGGAGTTGTTGACCTCCCCAATCTCAGAAATGGCCACATCATATTTAGCGACTGCCTTTTTAATGTCACCAACAATTTCAGGAGGAGCTATTAACATCAATGAATCTGTTGAAACACCCAATGGGTCAATGTTTAATGTTTCAAGCATGTTCAATACATTCGGAGCCACCATTCTTCGGATTTCTTTTTCATAAAACTCCAATCCGACACCAGTGGTATTGGATATCTCATGTGCATCTCCTCTAAGACCCCCATTGGTTACGTCAGTCATTGCATGGATGTCTTTTACCAAATCAGCTTCAAACAATGCATGTGATGCCTGAACGAAATTAACGTTCATTGTATCCCATACAACATCAAAAAATCCGTTGTATAGAGCTGTTGTAGTGATTGTTCCTCCACCGGAGCCTTCAGTTAAAAGGATAATGTCGCCTTCAGTTGCTCCCTTCCTTGCAGTTGGAGGATAAGGGGAAACCCCTACGCTTCCCACAGCGGAAACAAATCTGTCTCCTAAAACCATATCACCACCGACACGAAGAGTACTTCCCGCAACGATTGGAACATCCACTAGTTCTGAAACCGCTGCAACACCTGCTGTAAAATCAAAGATTTTGGCAACGTCACCGTCATCAGCCAAGTGAACATCACTTAAAATGGCTACCGGATCTGCTCCCATTACACAGACATCCCTTAAGGTTGCACGGGTTACATGAAAACCGCCTAAAAATGGATATTCACTTAATCGTGAGTGTATTCCATCAACAGCAGTTGTAATATAAACCTCATCGTTATTGACAGGTGCCTTTACAACACCTCCGTCGTCCTGTTCTGATGGATTGACCAAAGATGCAGTGTTTGTGGATGATACAATTTCTGCTATTTTCCTGTGGACAAAAAAGTCTCCTGCTCCACGAGATCCTACACCCATCTCGCCCATCAATACATCAGCTTTATTGACACTGGCTATTTCCTTTAAAAACTCATCATCGCTTTCATTCAATTTCAGAGTGGTTGCCACTTCATCAATTACAGCCTTGGCCATTTCGATAGAGTTTTCTTCATCGATATTCTTGTATTCCCTAATCCTTACAGCCAACATCTCAGCTAAATCATCATAATCATAATCATCAATTCTTGCCCTTACAAATCCTTCAATATCCATAGTTAAATCTCCAAGTTAGTGAAATTTTTTAAAATCTTTAATCCTGCCACACCGCTTTTTTCCGGGTGAAACTGTGTTGAAAACAAATTATTCTGACTTAATGAAGCCACAACACTTCCACCATACTCACAGGTTCCAGCAATTATGCTCTCATCATCCGGAATTACATGATACGAGTGAACAAAATAAAAATATTCATTATCAATGCCTTCCAAAATAGGTGAATCGTTGCATACATTTAACTGATTCCAGCCCATATGGGGAATTTTCACACCTTCAGGCAACAATTCTACATTGCCCTTAAACAAATCCAATCCTTCAACGCCAGGCGATTCCTCACTAGAACTCATCAACACCTGTTGGCCCAGACATATCCCTAAAAACGGCTTATCATCACCTACATGCTCATGAATTACATCCTCAAAAGGTTTTAGGTTTTCCATTGCACTTCCAAACGCACCCACGCCGGGAAGCACCAAATAATCGCTGTCGGCAATAATCTGTTTATCATCAGTTATCTGATAATCAACACCTATTTTTTTAAAGCCGTTTGATATGCTTTTTAGGTTACCGCTTTTATAATCAATAATTGTAATCATTCGTTTAACCACCCAATAGCTGATCTAATCATTCCGCCAAAGTCGGAAAATACAATTTCATCCACGCCTAATGTTTTTGAGTGTGCATCAAGCTCTGCAACAACATGGGTGTATCCCAAATCTCTCAAAGGTTCCACCAAACGCGGACCGTCAGTTACTGCAATTGATTCTGTATCAAATTCCTCAATTGGAAATGCATGAGGAACACCAAATACGACAATCAAATCCAAATCCTTATCTTTCAAGTATTCTGCTGCCTTATTTGCAGTTATAGGATACTCGTCAAGCCCTCCAGTGATGAAATCCGGTTCAATGTCAAGCTGATTTTTGATGTTTACCGCGTGCTGCCTGATTCTAGGCAAGCCAATGTTTTCATCCAAATTGGCTACAAAAATGGGCTTATTATCCGGATTGATTTCTTTATAATCAAAGTTAATGATATCTGAGAACAAATATGATGTTTCCTTTTTAACATTTAAAACAAATGCAACTTTTTTATTATCTTTCAGTGCGTTGACTACCGTTTTTGCAACACTTTCTTTTGAATCACCGAAATTAGGTTTAATATACTTGCCCTGCGCCATTCCACGAGTCTTTTCAACTTCTGTTGCCTTTTCAAGCATTTCAATTTGTCTGTCAGCTTCCTCTCGAGGAATTACACCGCATTCAACTGCCGCATCCAATACCATTATTGCACCAACAGTATTGTCACCTTCACCAGACCCACCATGAGATTCGACTGGAATGACTGTGCACGGCAAATCTGCACTAGCAATGGCCTCTTTTAAATCTTCACCAATAATCATGCTTGCGCAAGTGCCCGCAATACCCATTAATTTCGGATGAAACGCATCATAAGCTTCAGTTAATGTATCAACCAATTTTTCACCGGCACCCAATATAAAATCATTTTCAGACATTCCGGTAGTTACGACACGAACACCATCACCTTCTAAAAGCCTGGCTGTCCTAAAACAGCATCCGGTAGGTCCATGCATAACAATAACATCGACATTCATATCTCTTAAAGTATACAGAGTGGCAGCAATTGGACTTGGTCTAGGATGTATAATTTTTATCACCTAAATAATTTTAACAAATAAATATTTTAAATTCTTAATTTAAATAATTAATTAACAAATTCGGGAGATTGTATTATGAAGCTTGATGAGAAAATTTTAGAGGAAAAAATCAGGGAATACAGAAAATCAAAAAGTTGTTCCGAGTCAACATTAATGGGCCTTTGTGAAACTGCAGGAGCAGATATCGGTCAGGATGAAATGACAAAACTGGCCTGCGGATTTGCAGGGGGAATGGGCGGAACATTTGATGAAGGAACCTGCGGAGCGGTAACCGGCGCATTAATGGCAAACGGCATTATTCTAGATGACACCGGAAAAATTAAAGCCAATGCAAAAGAAATTTTTAACACTTTCAAAGAGGAATATGGAACTGTACGTTGCGATAAAATTACCAACCATGGAGAAGATAAGTCTCCTTGTGTTGACTGTTGCGTATTCATTGCAAAAAAAGTTGCTGACTTGTTAGATGAATGAAAACAAGAGGAATATGATGGGATCAAGCAAGGAGTATCTAGACTACATAATGGAGCAGCTATCAGATTTGGATGACATCTCCTATCGGGCAATGATGGGAGAATACATAATTTACTATCGTGGAAAGATTGTTGGAGGCATTTATGATGACCGCTTTCTTGTAAAACCTGTAAACGCCGCCAAATCCATGATGCCAGATGCAAATATGGAAAAGCCATATGAAGGTGCCAAGGAAATGCTGCTCGTTGATGAGGTGGAAAACAGAGCGTTTCTAAGAGAGCTTTTGGAAGCAATGTATAAAGAGCTTCCAGCTCCAAAGAAGAAGAAAAAGTAAAATCTGACCCAATTTTATTTCAATATGCGGAAGGTGACAATATGTGGAAATGCCCAATGTGCGGATGCATTAACTCTGATAATAACGATATGTGCGATGAATGTGCATATATAATAGATGTTGAAGATGATTATGATTTGGATTTACTCGATGAATGACTCAAATTTCCAAAACTAAGTCAAAATATAAACGCCAAACAAAATTATCAATAAAATAACATTCAAAACCGTAAATGTCACCAAATATTTAATTTTAAATTCGTCAAACTCGCGAACAAGAATCTTATATGAAATAAGATTCGCCATAGATGCGATGAGGGTTCCGAACCCGCCAATATTAATTCCCACAATGATTGCTTCGTAGTTTGTGCTGAAACCGCTTAAAAGAATTGCTGCCGGAACATTGGAAATTGCCTGGGATGCAATTACACCCCAAAGAACCTCATTACCCATTATCCATCTGGTAAACAATGAATTGAAAAATGGAATATTTTCCAAATTGCCAATTAAAACGAATAATGCGATGAATGTTAAAAGCAAATAGTAATCAACACCTAAAAAAACCCTTTTAAAGAAATTTTTCCTGTCAATGACTATTTTACTCATTTTAGGCAGTGTAATTTGGTCTTTTGAAACAAACAACAACAATACAGCTAAAAATAGTGCAGATACTAAAATATAAGGTAATAACAATAGGAAAAACGATGTAAAGGAGATATTGGATACTGTATACATTACAATATTGTGAGGGGCTCCAATAGGAAGAACCATGCACCCAACATTGGCTGCAATAGTCTGTAGACAGACAGTGAATATTATTAAATCAACTCTTTCAACTTTTTTCAATGCCAATATGGCAAATGGAACAAAAATGATTAAAGAAACATCATTCGTGATGAATATTGAGCTGAAAAAACAGATGAAAACCAATACCAGAACAAGCTCACGGGCATTGCCTATTTTAGCCAATAATTTTCGAACCAAAATCTCAAAAATGGATAAATTCTTTAAAATCTCAACAATAAACATTATCACAAAAAGCAATATGATTGTTTCCCAATTGATATAATTGATATAATTAAAACTTGGTTTGACAAAAAAGCAGGAAATAATAGCTAAAATTACCGATATTGAAAAAATTATTTCTTTTTTGAAAAAATTAAAACTTTTATCAAATAATTTAGTCATGATATCTTTTAATTTATTCTGCATCTTCATCTAAAGTTTCCAAAAGAAAACTTACGGGTCTAAAACCATCATTACAAGATATCATTGCAGATTTTTTATTTTTCATCCACCCATCATAAAAGTCTTCAGCACCATTAGCTAAAGCCAATACAAACGGGGAAAGGCTTTCCCATGCACTGTCACAAAAATTTTCTGGTTTTTCCCACCCGTTTGCAATGAAAACCTGGTTGAGTTCTACATCACATTCGTGCTCTAGAGGATTTTCGTATTTTTCAATCAAATCATCATGCCTGACTTTCTTAACAACGGTAATTTTTACTTTTTTCATTTAAACACCAAAAAAAAGAAATTTAAGAGGAATTAACCTCTTGTAACAATACTGATAATGTCGCCATCCTGCAGCTCATAGTCACTGGCAACACGCATGTTTTTTCTTGCATCAACTGCATGCATGAACTTATCACCAATGTCTGTGTGAACAATATAAGCCAATTCACGTGGAGTTGTTCCTCTTGGAACCAAGAATCCGTCCGGCAAGACATTGCCTTTTTGATCTGTGTATTTATGTTCGTCCTGAACAGGATAGACAACTATATGATCCAGTAGCTCAAAAATTCCATAATTCAGGGCATCCTGAATTCCAGTACTTCCATAAACATCCAAAATATTAGTTTGAATATACTCAAGAGCCTTAATCTGATTTGCATTCAGCTTATCCTTTTCAAGAATCTCAAAGTGGTCATCACCGGAAACATAACTAATCAAACCGGCTTCATTAGCTCTTACAAGGGCAATTTCAGATTCAGCAGATGTCGGAATTACATTTGGATATTTTTCCTTGATTCTTTCGATATTTGCCTTGGAAGTTGGCAAATCCGCCTTGTTTGCAATAATCATCATCGGTTTTGCAATATGGAGGATATTCCTTGTAAGCTCAATCAAATCCTCCTCTTCCCACTTATTAAAATCCGGATCAACTGTTCTTTTCGCTTCGATAATATCTTCAATAGCTATTCCGGTACCGGACAATTGGTCAAACAATACTTTAGCTACATCCAAATGTTCAGCGCCAATTTTCCTTACAAGCCTGACCCAATTTTTTGATAATATTCCATACATCCACATGACAATCTCATTTTCTAAAAACTCCAAATCATCAAGGGGGTCATGGCTTCCAGGATCAACCGGATTTCCTTCCAAGTCAGTAGAACCTGAAGCATCAATAACATTAATAAATACTTTAGCCTGCATTAAATCATCTAAAAACTTATTACCTAATCCTTTCCCTTCATGAGCGCCAGGAACTAACCCCGCCACATCAATCAGTTCAATCGGAAGCAATCTTTTTCCATCTATACAGATTGAATTGTGAGGATTGCAGGTAACACCTAATTCTTTACATGGACAATCCTTAATTACATGAGCAACTGCCTTATTGGCATCAATTGTTGTAAATGGATAATTAGCCATTTCCACACTAGAAGCGGTTGCTGAATTAAAAAATGAGGATTTTCCAACATTTGGTTTTCCACAAACTGCAATTTGAAGCATAATAATCACATTAAAATTAATAACAACTTAATATTTGCCTTTTAAAATATAAATAGTTTCAGAAATTATATAATATATTACATGAAAGATGAAGATATTGACCGTCCGCAAGCAATGAAAATTCGCCAGGGAATACAGGATGCAATGACATATTCCCTGCCGGACAAAAAGTTTAGTGAAAATGATATAGATCTGGTTGAAGTTGATATTGAACTGAACAATCTAGGCTGGAATTTTCACAATTACCGGATTTTAAACCTAACAGACATACATTTGGGCCAATGGATAAATCCGGAATATTTAGATGCCCTTGTGGATTATGTCAATACGTTGAATTATGATTTGGCTACCTTAACCGGAGACTATTTCTCATATGTTATGGATGAATATGAAGAATCCCTAGAAAACTCATTTAAAAAATTAAATGCTAAAGACGGAAAATTCGGCATTTTGGGAAATCATGACCATTGGATGGATGCGGAAAAAATTAGAAAAATCTTTAAAGGCTCAAACATTGTTGATTTAAGTAATGATGTTTATACCCTTGAAAAACAGGGTGAATACTTGAATTTGGCAGGCGTTGACAGTTGTACAGTTTGTGCGGATAATCTGGATAAAGTATTGGAAAAACTTCCTAAAAACATTCCGAGCATTCTGCTTGCCCACGAACCAGATTTCGCAAAAGAATCATCCCAAACCAAAAGATTTGACTTGCAGATATCAGGACACTCACATGGAGGGCAGTTTATAATTCCCAAATTTGAGACAACTCCATTTAGAGGGCCAAATTCAACAAAATATCCAGTAGGACTTTATAAAGTTGGAGATATGCTTCAATATACAAGCAAAGGTCTTGGGACAAACTCCTTTAGAATACGAATTAACTGCAAACCTGAAATTACAATAATAACTTTAAAAAATAAAAACAGAAGAAAAATACAGATAGAATGATTAATAAATTTATTTCCTATTCCAAAACATTAATAACAACTACATTGTTAATACTGGCAAATTTATTGGCCATTTATGGAGTAGATTATATCAGCACCGATTTTACGGTTGGCCCTTGGTATAATGCCATAATCATTGTAATAGCTCTCGCTATTGCAAATTCACTGCTGTGGCCTATTTTTCAAAAGTTCTTTATGAAAGTTATCATATTTACATTTGGAATTGGAGCAATTTTAATAAACTCATTGATATTTTATATTGCATCCTATGCAATCGAAGGAGTTCACGTTGGAATATATGGAGCTTTCCAGGTTCCGATAGTTATGGCAATATTTACAGTATTTATTACAAACCTTACGAACACCAGTTATTTCGACAGTTACCTTAAAAACATTTTGAAATATGCTGAAAAAAGAAAAACACGGTATAAAAAAAGATATCCTGGAGTCATAATGCTTGAAATTGATGGTCTGTCCATCAATACGTTAAAAAAAGCGATTGATAAAGGTTTTATGCCAAATTTAAAGGGATGGCTTGATGAAAAATCCCACACCCTCAAGGAATGGGAAACTGATTTATCTTCACAAACCGGTGCAAGCCAAGCGGGAATCCTACATGGAAACAACAAAAATATCGTTGCATACCGATGGGTTGAAAAAGAAAACGACAATGAAATTTTGGTTTCCGGAAAATTGAGTGACGCTCCCAAAATTGAAGAAAGAATCAGCGACGGAGATGGTTTGCTTGTTGATGGAATCAGCATAGCAAACATGTTTTCAGGAGACAGTAAAATTTCACCATTAACTTCATCCAAACTAGACGGTTTAGCGAGATTATATGATAAGACATTGCATACCATATTTTTAGATGCAAATAACTTCCAAAGAATATTCGTTTTATTTTTATGGGATATCATTTTAGAGTTAAAATCACAAGCATTTCATAAATTAAAGAATATACAGCCAAGAATTAGAAGAACAATTGTTTATGCAGCCGTAAGAGCCGGAGCTAATGTCGTTTTAAGAGAAGCAACAACTGAAATTTTAACAGGAGAAATATTGACTGGAGATATTGACACTGCATATTCAAC
The DNA here is from genome assembly GCF_045126245.1 of Methanobrevibacter sp. Taxonomy (GTDB): domain Archaea; phylum Methanobacteriota; class Methanobacteria; order Methanobacteriales; family Methanobacteriaceae; genus Methanocatella. Next base: position 25,984 of record NZ_JBGVOG010000012.1, read on the forward strand.
ATTTATGGGTTATGATGAAGTAGCTCACCATTCCGGAGTAGAGGATGACGACGTATGGGGAGTTCTAAAACAGATTGACCAGCAATTTCAAAGTTTAAAAACCGCCATTGAACTGAGTGAAAGAGACTATAAATTAGTTGTTTTATCTGACCATGGCCAAAGTAAAGGGGCGACATTTAAACAAAGATATGGAATTACACTTGGCGACTATGTAAGAAGATTGCTTCCAGATGACTTGAAAGTGTTTGAGAAAAAATACAATATCGATCACTTTAGAGATGCAGTTATTCCTGAAAATAAACAGATAAGAAATTTTAAAGAAAGAGTTGGAAACATACGTGATGTTTTTGATGAAGTCGAAACAATTCAAAACATTAAAGAAGGAATTGACAATAGAAAACCTGAAATAATATTTGAAAATGAACAGTATTTGAATCTGAGAGAGAAATACTCAAACAGCTTAGACTACATCAGAGGCTATGAAAGTCACGAACAGAGCACTAAAAAAGCAGAAAATTCCGAATTGATTGTTTTAGGTTCCGGGAATTTAGGATTAATCTATTTAACACAATGGAAACAGCGATTGACTTATGAAGAAATTGTGATGTTGTTTCCAGATTTGATTCCGGGTCTTGTCAAACATACAGGAATCGGGTTCATACTGGTAAATTCCATAAACAATGGTGCAATGGCAATAGGGCAGAATGGAATTAACTATATTGACAATGAAAAGATTGTTGGTGAAGACCCTCTTGAAGGTTTTGGTAAAAATGCTTCAAGGCACCTCAAAAGACAAAATACCTTTGACAACATGCCAGACATACTGGTAAACAGCTTTTATGACTCAAAAACTGATGAAATCTGTGCGTTTGAAGAGCTGATAGGAAGTCATGGAGGCCTTGGAGGAAATCAGACAAAACCGTTTATTGTCTATCCGTCCGAATGGAACGATCCCGGTGAATTGATTGGTGCCGAATCAATATATAAATTCTTGAAAAGAGAAATAGAGAATTTAAAAAATGCTTGAATACCCAATATATGAGTTTAGATGAAGGAGGTTTATTGGTTAAAAACTACTAAAAAACATATATTACCATTAAACAAATTATTACATATTGATAAAGACTAGCTATTCTGCTAAACTCGTTGCATTAAAATAATTTAAAAGAAAAACTAGAGATAAATGATTAAAATGACTGGTAAGATTTATATTGTTGGAATTGGTCCTGGATCCAGTGAATTTTTAACTAAAAAAGCAATCGACACTGTTAAAAATAGTGATTATACAGTTGGAAGCACAAGAGCAATCGAATTATTTGATGATGTGAAAAACAAGATTGCCTTTAATGTTAAGGAGTTACTGGATAAACTTGAGGAAGGAGTTGAATTAGCAATAAAAGGAAATACAGTATCCATATTATCAACAGGTGATCCCGGATTTTCAGGAGTATTGAATACCGTCTTGAGAATATCCTCCGAGAAGGGATTTGACAAGCAAAACATTGAAGTCATTCCAGGAATCAGTTCACTTCAGCTGGCCGCTGCAAGAACCCAAATCCAATGGGACAACGCCAATGTAATGACATTTCACGGAAGGGAAAACATTGAAGACATCTTGCCTGTCATAAACAATGGAAAAACAACAATAGCTCTTCCTTCAAGGAAAGTGAAGGACATGGCTCAATTTTTACTTGACAATGGCGTTGAGGAAGACAGGGAAGTTGTCGTCTGTGAAAGGTTAAGCTACCCTGATGAAAGGATTGTTGAGTCAACCTTGAAGGAAATTGCCGAAAGTGAATTTACTTATATGTGTATAATGGTAATTTACTAGCATAATTGAGCTTAAAAAACCATTATATTAATTATTTACTATTTATTTTTAAAATTAAAGCTTATATAATCCGATTTACATAGTTTAATTGTTAATTTTAACTAAAAATTGACATAAGGTAGATACTATGAATCGGAAAATAAACACCCTATGTTTCATTTTCTTATTTTTATTTCTAATTTCTGCTGTATCTGCAACAGACTGTGAAAATGAAACGCAAAAAACCATATCCAAAAGCAATGCAGATGACAATCATCTCCACAATGCAAGTAACGAGCAAACACTTCAAGCAAGTGATTTTGAAAATAGTACATTTGAGCAAAGCAATTGTAAAAACCTAACTTCTGCAAAGATAACCAAAAAAGAGGCCATACTGAAGGTTGCCAATGTAACAATGCATTACAATGATGGGCACAAATTAATTGTTTATCTTAAAGATGAAAATAAAAAGCCCATGAGCAATGTAAAAATTAAAATAACAGTTGGAGGCTCTTCATATTATCCTGTAACAAACAAAAAGGGAATTGCAACTCTTAATTTAAATTTGAAGCCCGGAAATTATGAAGCCGTCAGCACCTTTGCCGGGACAAAATTATACAAGAAACAAAGTGTAAAAAGCACAGTGATAATTAAAAGCACAATTAAATCCGGCGATTTGAAAATGTATTACAGAAGTGCATTCTCCTATTCGGCCAAATTTTATGATGAAAATGAAAGTCCATTAAAAAACACTCCGGTTAAATTTAAAATTAACGGGAGAATTTATGGTTCAAAAACAAACAATTACGGAATTGCCAAGTTGAGCATTAGTTTAAAACCTGGAAAATATTCAATAACCTCGATAAATCCAAAAACTGTCGAGTCCATTACAAATACAATCACAATCTATCCTGTAATCAAGACAAATGATTTGACAATTAATTATGGTGACACAGGTGAATTTAAAGTAAAAATTCTTAATTCCAATGGAAAAGCATCAGCCAATAAGAACGTGACTTTGAAGGTCAATGGAGAAACCTACATTAAAAAAACGGACACAAACGGTCAAATTAGTTTGCCAATAGATTTGGATGTTGGACAATACACAATAACAACCACATACAACCATCTACAAGTAAACAACAAAATTACCGTTAATAAAGTGGATTATTCCTCTTCATTTAGACATGTGACAATCATTCCAGACTACATCAATGTCACATTGCCCCAAGTATTTCCTAATGAACAATATTCAGTTAATGTTGGGGTTAATGGAACCGTGAAAATGCCGAAAATAGAAATTTTTACTGTTCAGGTTGAAAGTAAAACCTACCAATTTGCAACTGGTAAAACCGGCAATGGAGATGCTGTGATTATGGGACAGAAAAGTTATCTGGTTCCATTCAACGGAGGGGCAGTATTGTGTTGTTCAAACAATGATGACCTAATTGGCGATGGAATAATGATAACAAGACTATCCAACTCCACAAAAATCGAATATAGAAGCAAAACCAATGAAAGCATTGAATTATTCGGATTTTATGCAGATAAGGGTTTGGAAAACAGCGAAATTTTAACATATGCCCAAAACGATAAGATAATGTGCAAGGTTTCAATTCAAACACAATATTTTGATGAAACCGGAGTGAAATATAGTTTGGCCAAACTCTACAACAGAGTGAATACTGATTTTGCCTACTATGAGATTACAGACCATATATCCGATCCGGTTAAATTCACAAATACCGGCAAACCAGTTACATATTCCTATTTTGGAAACAATATTGTCGGATATTGTTCTCAAGAAGAAATAAAGACAGAATTCATCATCAATGGAAAGGAAGAACTTGAAAAAACAGAAACAATAAGCTACGGCCTTGGTGAGAAATATCGAAGGGCCTTTGGTTTTGAGGTACTCCAAGCATATACAATAATAGCCAGTAAAGTATCAAAAACAACATTGGAAAATTGGATTTCAGCCTATTCCCCCTATTTAAATAGATATGGTATGATGAACCTATATGGAATGCATTTGGCATCACTTGAAACAGCATGGCTTGCCGATGCACTGGCTGACAGTTATGCTAAGGAATTCAATGTGAACTGGATGAGAGGCAGCACCCTTACAATCCTGGGAGGCATCAATTTAGAAGATACCTACTTAAACATTTTAAATGCAGACATGGGGATGAGCGTAAAAGGAAATGAGAAAAATGTCATTTTATTTAGATTGCTGAACTCATTGAATTTGCCGAATGTTGAAGATTATGTGCTTTCACCAGTCAGTGAAAGATATATGGACAACACAACAAACTCTCTGGACAACGTATTTCAAGCAATCCTCGAAAATAAATTCAGTATTGCACAATTGGGGGATTTGATTTATGTCTTTTCACAGGACAATTCGGCAATTATACTAAACATCACCAGTGGTGTTGCAAGTGTCATCCACTCAAAAAACAATTCCACATATAAGGGATCAAGCATAGCTACAAGCCGCGACTGCTGCAGTGTGGGAATACTTCCCCAGGACATAATAGCAGGAATAAGAAATTCAATTAAAATATTTGCGCCTGGAATTTATATGTTCTCCAATGAGTTAAATAAAACACATCCACTATCCGTTCTAGGATATATGGGAATAAAATTCGTATTGGAAAAGGGATTAGGCGGTTTTTCATCCGCTTGCATAGGTTTGCTCTCAACAATGACACTTATCCAAACTGGAGGAACAATGTATAGGGACAATATTGTAAATGAAAAGGAATGGCACAAAGTGATGGATACTCTGACATTTACACGACCTGGATATCTGCAAGGAAAGAAAGTCTACAACATTCCAAACGAAAATGGAGGATATGATTACGTTGAAGTTAAAATCAATGATGACTTAACTTTAGACAGAAATGATGCAACATATATTAGCAATGGAAAAACAAAACAATTAACCAAAGAAGAAACCTACCAATATTTCTGTGATGATTACTGGACACCTTTCAGCATGCCGGAAAAATATTGGGACAAGAGTTGGTGGGAAAATGAGCATAATCGATAAATTTAGAAATCAGCATGTTTTAGTTAAAATATTGGATATAATTTTTATCTTAGTTTTCATTAATGGGCTGATTACAATGCGAATTTCACCCACATTGTGGATAATTCTGTTTTTAATTGTGTTCATTCCATTTTGCCAATGGTTTTTAAAAAAAGAAAGTGATTAAGTTAAAATAAATTTCTTATTTTAACTTATTTTTTTTAAAGTTGAATAGCTTCTTGAGTTACTTCATCGTTGTCCTCATCATCATATAGGATGTGAGCCAGTTTCAACAGCTTTTCCTGACCCTTTACCTCATCCTTGAATAAAGGAACTTCAGCAATGTGCTGGTCAGGGAACTTTTGGTCAATTAAAGCCAAACGTTTTTGCTGCAATTTGTGTCTTGAATGGCAGAAATCACAATCGCAAATGTCAGGCATTACCTGATTTACAATAACGCTGTCAACGGTAATGTCATATTTTCCAAGTGCTTCTAAAGCCCTTTCGGATTCATAAATTGACATCTCTTCAGGAATGACGACCATCTTGAATGTGGTTCTGTCAGGGTCTGATAAAACATCTTTTGCCTTATCGATTTCCTCTTTGGTTCTTTTCAACTCTTCAGAAGTTTGAGGATCATCGACCGCTTCCATGAAAGGCATGATTTTTTTAAGCGCATTGGTTGCAGTTCCCAATTTGGCCTTTGCCAACATCAATTTACCTACCCAGGAATCCATTACTTCCGGGAAGGACAATAATCTTAAAGTGTGTCCTGTCGGTGCGGTATCAAATACTACAACATCATATTCATCTGAATTCATTACTGCCATAAACATTTCAAATGCGGCGGCCTCATCGGCACCCGGAGAGGAAGAAGCCATATCTAACTGATCTGATAAAAAGTCCATTCCTAATAAACCTCCATCTTCTGAAGGGTTCGCTGCCTTTTGAGCTTCAAGAGCTGCTTGTTTTTGAGCCATAGCCTCATCAGGATCAATTTCAACAGCGAATAAGTTTGTCTTGATTTCACGCGGATAGCTTCCAATCGGCACTTCAAGTGAATCTGCTAAAGAATGTGCAGGGTCAGTTGAAACAATTAAAGTCTTTTTGCCTTGTTCGGCTAACCATAATGCAGTAGCAGATGAAATGGAAGTTTTTCCAACTCCTCCTTTTCCACCTACAAAAATGAATGTTGTTTTATCTTTATTAAATCTAAAATAATCTTTAAATGCCAAATAAATTACCTCCTTAGATAAACTTACTTTTAGTAAGCTCGTTGATTTTCATAAACTTACCTGTGTTTTAGACATACTTTATACACAAATATTTGGCATAGTGAGTAATCGAGGTAAGGATATGATATTAATTAAACTTACTTTTGGTAACTATATTTATTTTCATAAACTTACTATATACTTTTCGGTCTGAAAAACAATTACTTACCAAATGCTCTCTAGGACAATTTATAGACTTAATAGAATATAAAAATAAGTCATGAATAACGAATAGCGAGATGAAAAATATGAGTAATACAAATGAAGAACTCCTTGACGAGTTTATAACTACTAGAGGACTCTCTAAATCTACATACTACAATTTTAGAAACACCTTGAGACATTATTGTAAATTTCAGGGAAAATCATTACAAGAATTGTTGGATGAGGCAGATGAAGAAGAAGAGAAAAAAATCAGATGGAAAAACAGAACACTAAAAAAAAGACTAACCAACTATATGAACTACTGTAAAGAGACCATGACTCTTAACTCTGCAAAAAGCTATTTGAAACTGGT
>NZ_JBGVOG010000013.1:0-29489 GCF_045126245.1 Methanobrevibacter sp.
GCAAATCAATATAGCTGTCCAAATACTTTTTAAGAATTCTAACAATCGGACCAATGATTAAAGCTGATATTATGGTTCCTTCACGAACGCCAACAAGATAACCTAAAAATACAATGGACAATGTAGCTGCAATAATGACCATTGTGGTGTCAACGTAGGGTTTCACCTTTCCAAATTCTTTTTTCAATACTGTTGAAATAGCAACAATGATTCCATCAGGTGGAAGATATACGATTTCCGTTTTGATTTCAAGTAAAACTCCAAAAGCAACCACCACACAGCTAATCAATAGCAATGCTATTTGGCTTATGTAGTCTTGAGGGTTTAAAAAATCAACGAGCATCAATGTAACGTCAATGAAAGCTGAAAAGATTGTTCCCATAACGATCTGCAGATATTGCCTTTTGTCAAAGTCTCCTCGCAAAATTATAATCTGCAAAGCGATTAATGTAAGTGTGAAAATTAAGGAAACAGTTCCAACACTTAAATTTGTAATTACGCTTGAAACATATGGAATGCAAATCAGGGGAGAAGTTCCCAAATTGGCTTTAATTGAAAGGGATGCTCCTAAAGAAATGAAGAATAGTGAAATTATGTATATTAAGCATCTATTGATAGTTTTAATTTCCATGTTAATAATAACTGGGATGATGTTTAAATAATTTATGGGTTTGATATCCCTTTAGAAAAATGATTTGAAAAAATTCGATAAGATTTTAAAGGGTTGAAAATTAGGTTAAAAAAGTAATTTAAAAAATAAAAAAAGAGAGAGCAGAATTATTCTGCTGTTACTTCAGTAACAAAGGTCATGTTTTCAATTTCTTCGGTTTCACCAGCTTTAATGGTGTAAATTGGGGAACCGAGTAAAATTAAACCGTTACAGACTTCTCTGATTTTGTTGTCAGCTACTTCTTGCATGTGTGTTCCTTCGTATGTGAAACCTGCGTCTGCGTCACCTTCTAATGCGAATGAAATTACTTCACCGGATTTTTTATTTGTTGCTTTTACATTTAAAATCATAAATATAATCTCCAATTTTTTGATATAATTAATTATGTTTTTCAATGTTTTTAAATAATGCGGTTTATTTTTTTAATTTTAACATTTCTATACATATTACAATTTAATTTTTTAGAATTTCCAAATCACTTTTTTCATATTTGTTATGGCCTTTCAAGCTTTTTTTATAATTCCAGCATTTGATGGCATCTTTTAAGGTCATATTTTCATTGTCCTTAAAGAAATCCCTTATGTACTGGTTGTATTGGAATTGTCTATCAATTTGAGTTTTCTCTTTTGAGTTTTGAATTTCATGATATGCTGCAATCGCATCCTTGTAGGTTTTATCAGGATTGGATTTCAGCCATTTTTGAAATTTAACTTTAAACTTAAAACTTTTTCCAATCTCTTGCTCAAAAAATTCTCTTTTGTCTTCACTGCATCTGAAATTCTCACCAATTTTTGAATCTAGTGTAATTTCACTGGAATTTTCAACTTCTTTTGGTTTTGGTTTAGATTCATTCAGGGATTTTCCAGTATCTAGAAAATGAATGATCCTTTTTTCCAAATCATTTTTGCTTCCGCTAATCTTCAATCCGTTGGATCTGCAGAAGTCTTTTAATTCCTCTTTTAAAAAATAGTATTCTTTAAAGTCTTTGCTTGTTAAATCGGTTGTCAGTGATGGTCTTGTCATTTCAATCAAATATTAAACTGTCGATAATGTCCATGTCCAAGTTCTCTTCGACTATTTCAGCTAATCTGTTTAGGGAATAGTCCTTTTGGGTTTCGTATGGGTCTTCCCCATATTTTGCCTCAAGGCCTTTTTTAACCCTGATGTAATTTAAGAATTCTCTTCTGAAGTTGTAGTTGTGGAATATTCCGTGGAAATAGGTTGCAAACACATTTCCATTGGAAGCACCATCGATTTTGCCGTCCTCGTTGTTTCCCTGTCCTTTGATGATATTCAACAGTGCCTGTGAGGATAATAATTCTGTAGTTCCTTCATGTATTTCATAGCCAGTAACCTCTTCACCAGCAATGTCTTTGAATATTTCTCCTGCAATGCCTTTCAAATCAGTAGGAATGGCTGCAGTTGACTGTGTAACGATTTTGCCTGCTCTTGAAAAGCTTGATTCAATGTCCAGCAGTCCCAATCCATTTATGGTTCCATGTTTGGATTCGCGCTTGTCCTCATCATGAATTACATTTCCAAGAATTTGCAGTCCTCCGCAGATGCCAACTATTGGAATTTCAGATGATTTGGCAATGATTTTATCTGCAAGACCGCTTTCACGAAGTGCAAACATGTCTTCAGTTGAGTTACGTGTTCCCGGAATGAGTATTGCATCAACGTCTCCAATTTCATCATTGACGCCTATCATTTTCAGAGCCACGTCATCCTCATACTCGAAGGGGTCAATGTCTGTGAAATTGGCTATTTTCGGCAAACGTATAACGCCTATTGTAATGTCCTTGTCATCTGCAAAGACGTGTGTTGTCAGGGAGGCAGAATCCTCTTCCGGAAGCCTTAATGTTTCATCATATGGCAAAACGCCCAAAACCGGCTCGCCGGTTATCTCTTCAATCCTGTCAAGGCCGGGTTTTAAAATATCAAGATTTCCTCTGAACTTGTTGATTACAGTTGCTTTCAGGCGGGACCTGTCATAATCGTCAAGCAGAACGTAGGTTCCTGCAATGGCTGCAAAAACACCTCCCATTTCAATGTCTGCAATTAGGATTACATTAGCATCTGCCATGTGTGCTATTTCCATATTGGCGATATCCTGGTCACGCATATTGATTTCGGCAGGTGAACCTGCTCCTTCAATGATTATGATGTCATATTCATCAGACAATATTTTAAAGCTTTCTTTCATGGCATTGAAAGCGGTATCATGGTATTTGTGCTGGTAATCGTAGAAATTCATATCTCCAATGGATTTTCCTTGAATGATGACGTTGGATGTGAAATCCCCTTTCGGTTTAAGCAAAACAGGGTTCATGTGTATGCTTGGTTCAATCATTGCCGCTTCGGCCTGAAGCATTTGAGCAATTCCTATTTCTCCGTTTTCCTTTGTGGTGTATGAGTTTAAAGACATATTCTGGGATTTGAAGGGAGCCACCTTATATCCCCTATTCTTATAAATTCTGCAGAGCGCCGCCACAAGCATACTTTTTCCGGCATTGGATGATGTTCCTTGAACCATGATACATTTTGTCATGTGAAAATATTTCTATTTAATATTATAAATAATTTCTAATTTAAAAAAATGTAAGTATAACTGATATTTTCTCAATATGATTATATCAATATTGCATTTTAGAAATTATTTTTCTAACTTTTATTTACTAAAATACAAAACTTTTTATATAACTATGAAACTAATATTTAAATAGTATATTAAACTTAATTGTGTAATGATGAATTTATTAATAGAAGTGAGGTTTGTTAATGAAATTTGAAGAACAAGAATCAATTGAAGATTCTTCTAATGAAGTAGTGGTTGAAGCGGAAGTGGATGAATCAGCTTCCAGCGAAGAAACTAAACCTATGTTAGATTATAATAATATTAAAAGCTCACAAGATATTGAAGTTCCACCTTTATTAATTGACCAGGTCATTGGACATGAAGAGTCCATTGAAACAATTAAAAAAGCGGCAAAACAAAGAAGGAATGTTTTGCTGATTGGTGATCCGGGTGTTGGTAAATCAATGCTTGCTAAAGGAATGGCACAAATCTTACCTCATGAAACCTTGCAGGATATTTTGGTATATCCTAATATGGAAGACAGCAATCATCCATTGATAAGGACAGTCCCTGCGGGTGAAGGTAAAAAAATAGTAAAGGCAACAAAAGGATCAGCCAAAGGTCATGAAGAGAGAAAAACAATTATTACAATGTTTGCAATTGGTGGAATCTTGGTCATTGGATTTATGTATGGAAGATTATTGGAATCCATTATTGCTGCTGCTTTAATATTGCTTATATCAATACAAATTAAACCTAAAACTAATAACATGTCTCCAAAATTATTGGTCAATAACCAGGAGTCAAGATTTGCTCCATTCATGGATGCAACCGGTGCCCATGCAGGTGCATTATTAGGTGATGTAAGGCACGACCCATACCAGTCAGGAGGTCTTGGAACTCCAGCACACGAACGTGTGGAGGCCGGAATGATTCACAAGGCAAACAGAGGAGTTTTATACATTGACGAAATAGGTACAATGAGCATGAAAACTCAACAGGAGCTTTTATCCGCAATGCAGGAAAAGCAATATGCCATTACCGGTCAAAGCGAAAACTCAAGTGGGGCTATGGTAAGGTCTCAGGCTGTACCGTGTGACTTTGTGCTTGTGGCATCAGGAAACCTTCAGGTTCTTGAAGGAATGCACATCGCAATGAGATCAAGAATCAGGGGATACGGTTATGAGGTATTCATGAAAGACTACATGGATGACACCACTGAAAACAGAGAAAAACTGGTCCAGTTCGTAGCTCAGGAAGTTAAAAATGATGGAAGAATTCCGCACTTTGCTCCGGATGCATTGGATGAGATTATCATGGAAGCAAAAAGAAGGTCCGGAAAACAGAATGCTTTAACTTTAAGATTAAGAGATTTAGGTGGATTAGTAAGATCTGCTGGAGATGTAGCTATTGAAAAAGGAGCTGAAATTGTAACTGCAGCTCATGTGGTCGAAGCTAAGAAATTCGCAAGAACCTTAGAGCAGCAAATAGCTGACAGGTCCATCATGCAAAGAAAAGATTACAGTATGGTTTCTGCTGAAGGCGGAAGAGTCGGTCTTGTTAACGGACTTGCCGTAATAGGTGATAGAAGCGGAATAGTATCACCAATCGCTGCTGAAGCGGCACCTACCCAATCCAAAAACGGTGGTCAAATCATCGCAACAGGTAAATTGGGTGAAATAGCTCAGGAATCTGTACAGAACGTCAGTGCACTCATTAAAAAGTACACTAACAAGGACATTTCAGATTATGACATTCACGTTCAGTTTATCCAGACTTATGATGGTGTGGAAGGTGACTCAGCCAGTGTAAGTATTGCAACAGCTGTAATATCTGCAGTGGAAGAGATTCCAATCGACCAGACTGTAGCGCTGACAGGTTCACTTAACGTACGTGGAGATGTTATGCCTATTGGTGGGGCAACAGCTAAAATTGAGGCTGCTGCTGAAGCGGGAATGAAAAAAGTATTGATTCCAAAATCCAACTTGAAGGATGTCATGATTGAGAAGAAATACGAGGATATGATTGAAATCATTCCGACTGAAACCTTAAGTGATGTTTTGGAAAACATCTTAATCAGCGGTTCCAAAAAGGACACACTGATTGAAAAGATGAAAAACATCGGATCTAAAGTCGTTGAAAAAGTCCCGCAAACAAATATTCAAAATCCAACTACTAACTAAGTTGGATTATTTTTTAACTTTTTTTTTAAGGATTTAACCAAATTTTTATATATTTTCATATTCTAATGATTAACTATGAGTATTAAAGTCAGTATCGCAAAACTTATAGCCAAAGTGGGTGGACCGTTTTCCAAATTTGGACCTGGAAGCGGAAAGAGTTTTGCTGGAATTTTATTTACAAAAATTGCAGGTGTTGATGGAGTTTTAGAATTGTCAAAAGATTTGGACATAGGTTCCGTCATTCTTACAGGAACTAACGGAAAAACAACAACCACAACACTTTTAGTTAAATTATTATCAACAGACACTCAAATCAGAAGTAGTTTTGAGAGTAATACTATCAATGCCATAGCTTCTGCTTTCATCCAACAGGATGGAGATCTTGGCGTTTTTGAATATGGTATCCGTAATATAAAATATGGAGTTCCGGACACCGTTCAAAGGGTTGTTGACCCTATTGGTGTGGTTTATACTACTATTTCCCAAGAGCATACCCAGGTTGCAGGTGTTAAAAATCCTTTTGAAGATTATTATAAGGCTAAAAGATTATTGTCTCAGGCAATGACAAGGGGAGTTATCGTAACTAATGCTGATGACCCAAGAACCGCTTTAATCGGGCTTGATAAAGAAAAGGATGTCACAATTAATTATTATGGTATTGAAAGCGAGGGCATTGAAGACCTTAATGGTGAAGACATTGCATGTCCCAAATGCGGTGAATTGTTAACATATTCAAAACATTTCTTAAACCATAGGGGAATTTATGAATGTAGCTGCGGATTTAAACGACCCAAGTTAAATGTGAAATTAACTGATATTGAATTGGGACAGGATTCCTGGAAATTAACAATTGATGGTGATTTATTTAATTATACCCTTTCTAAAAATGTAAAATTTAATTTTGAGATTACTGTACCTCCATTCGGTTTCCATAACATCTACAATACATTGGCTTCAATAGCGGCTTATGCAACATTCACACCTAAAGTGGAAAATATCGAATCTACAGTGAAAGGTGTATTTAACAGTCTGGACATGTCATTTATTCCTCCGGGAAGATTCGAAGTTGTTGACATTGGGGGCAAATTTGTAGGTCTTGGCCAAGGGGATAACGGTGATGCTGCCAGAATCAATGCCATGTTTATGAACCAATACGTTGACGGTCCACTTGAGTTTATCTACACAACCCCTGAGGAAGATGAAGAGGAGATATTCGAAGACCATTTTGAAGTTGTCAAAAGCATGAATCCGGCACATGTGATTGTTGTTCCTGGAAGAAAATCCATTGATAAGGCTCGCGAGTATTATGAAATCATGAAAAAAGAATATCCTGATGCCGAGTTTTATCCATTGAGCTATGATGAAATGGATGTCAGGATTGAAAAATTAACAGAACTTGCCCGCAATTCCAGCTATGACTATGTAATAATGACAGGTTGCGGTGAAGAGCAGGCAATGTGGGAGAGAATAAAAAGAAAGTTAATAGATGATTAATTCATCTATAATTTTTTCCAATTTTTTATAAAAGTCCAGATTTGTTTTTTCCATTTCTTTAAATGATGCATCGATGCTGCAGCCGCATAGATCAGTGCTTCCTATAATGAAGTCATCAGAATCTTTTTTAATCAAAATTCCAAATATTCTTTCTTTTTCATTTGCGTATTTTTCAAATTCCTCTTCCGTTAGTTTAAGGTTGTAATCCTTAACGGAATATATGTCGCATTCATTGATGACGGGAATGAAGGTATACATTCCAATTGCCAGAAACACATTTTCATGTTTCAATATTTTAAGAATCCTTTTTTCGTAATTGTCATCTTTTTCAATGCCGTAATCTTCGAATTCCAGAATATTGTTTGTGCCCATGAAGTAATTGTCATGTATGACTGTAGCCACCAAATCCCTGTCCACATAATTATCGCAGGAAGCCCTAATATTTTTAATGGTTTCACTGATATTCATCACATAATTCCTCGTATTTTTCACATAATGAAAGCACTTTATCAATATGGTCAACTGTTTCAATCCAATCTATAGGTATTTCATCATATCCGTAATAAATTCCGGCAAGTCCTCCGCAGATGGCTGCAGTAGTGTCGGTATCCTCACCTAGATTGACAGCTTTTAGGACGGCATCCTTATAATTATCGGTATTTTTTAAACAATAGACTACGCTTTCAAAGGTGTATATGACATAACCTTTGGCTCTGATTGTATCAACATCATTCAAGTCATCTTCGAATATCCTTTCAAAGTGTTCTAATTCATCTTCGAAGTCTTTATAGTAATCTTTGATTTTGTCACATGCTGTTTTAATGTGCTCATCAATTGACAGGCCTTCATTTTCAAGCATTGATTTGGCAATTTCAACATATAAAACGCAAGCTATTCTGGATCTTTTATGTGCATGTGTCAAAGCGGAGATGTTTTCGATTGTTTCATAATCAATATCTGGAATGAATGCCAGTGGAAGAATGCGCATCAGTGAACCGTTTCCATTGTCGTGCTCACCATCAAGTCCGCATTCCAGGGCGGGAACTCCATCAATGTAATTGTCCAATGCAACATGAGTTGTAATTCCAATATCAAAACGCGGGATTTGCCAGTAGATTTCTTTTTTATACCATTTGCAGAAGTTTTCCATTATATCATCGTAATCAACGGCTTTTTTGCTGACAATGCTTGCCATTGTAGCTATTGTCATTGATGTGTCATCAGACCATGTTCCTGGAGGCACATTATATGATCCATAACCTTCCATTTTTGTTATTGGGTGGTTTTTTAAGCTGTCTCTTTCTTCAAATTCAACAGGAACGCCCAAGGCATCACCAATAAGCAATCCTATTATTCCGTCTTTAACTTTCATAATTATTCCTCCTCAAGTAAAAAGTCTTCATAAGTCAATGTGTTCAGCTCTTCATCACTTATATCGTCTTTTTTGGCCAATCTGTTTGCCTGTGCGGTCAAAACCTCTTCAAAGAAGTTCCGGACTGACCGCCCATTTGCAAAATTGTTTGATCTTGTTTCGTACATCTTTTCAAAGTACTGTTTTGCGTATTCCTCTGCAGGTTCATCCAAAACAAGGCTTGCATCCTCACACATCAATTTGAATATTTTGTACAGTTCGTTAGCATCATAGTCATCAAAATAAATGAACTTGTTGAATCTTGATTCCAAACCGGGATTTGAATTTAGGAAATTGTCCATCAGTGCAGGATATCCGGCAACGATAACAATCAAATCATCCCTATGGTCTTCCATTGCCTTTAGAAGGGTGTCAATAGCTTCCGCTCCATAGTCATTTTCACTTTTTGAGGCAAGCGCATAAGCTTCATCAATAAACAGTATCCCGCCAAGAGCCTTTTGAATGACATCTTGAGTTTTTATTGCAGTCTGGCCAACATAGCCGCCGACAAGTCCGCTTCTATCTGTTTCAATCAGATGGCCTTTTGAAAGAAGTCCAATCTCATGATAAATTTTAGACAGAAGCCTTGCAACAGTTGTTTTACCGGTTCCGGGATTTCCTGAAAAGACCAGGTGAAGGCTCATTGGAGGTTGTTTGATGCCCCTGTCCTGTCTGATTTTTCTTATTTGAACTAGGTTTATCAGTGAATTGACATCCTTTTTGACCTTTTCAAGACCAACCAAACGATTCAATTCATCCAGATACTCCTCGATTGAATGATTTTCATCGGTTGGTTCTTCTTCTTTTTCGGTATTGTCTTTAACTGGTGAATCTGCAATGGAACTTGGTGTGTAATCAGGCAAACTGCCTTTCAATTTTTTAATGTATTTTTCATAGTTGGCGTAAATCTCTTCATTAAGCTCGTTGTCCACAGTTATGAAAAATTTCCCGCATAGTGAATAGCAGTCGTATAATGAGTTTGCAAGTCCAAGGTTGTCCATTCCCCAGCTTTGCACAAACAGGTCAAGTTCCTCCAGGTATTTAAAGGAAATCGGTGGATTGTTGTCTAATTTTAAATCAGCTAAACTAAGAATATCCTCTTTTGAGTAACTTGTATTGAGAAGAGTGTTTATAAACTCCAATTCATTGTCGGTGATTTTGCCATCGCCCAAACCCAAATAACTGAACCATTTCAATAAGTCGTCCATAATGATGGCCTCCAATGTAATCTTTTCAGTTTTCAGGTCATTGATTGAAGTGCAGTTTCTGGTTATTATGTCATTATCCAATGTCTTAACGGAAAATGTTAACTTTAAAAGCATATTCCTTAAAAAGTCCATGTTGTACTTTTCAACTTCGCTGCCGCAAAACGGACAGGTTTCCTGATTATTGTCCAATAATTTTCCACAATTTTTACAAAGGGTCCATTCAATCATTTTCTCACCAGTTTAGCTCAATTAATATTTTCTTCACATTAGATTATATAAGTTGTGTTAAAATGGATTTTTTGTTTAAATCCTAAAACATTAATTATCATTAACTAAATAAATATTAACAGTAAAATTTATTGAGGAATGAAATATGATTTATTCAACTGAAGTAGAGAATATGTGTCCTGTTCACAAGGGTGCAAATCACGGTCCTGCTCCAATCCCTGAGGAAGGAAAATGGGTCAAATCAAAAGAGATATCCGATATTTCAGGTTTTACTCATGGTATCGGATGGTGTGCACCGCAACAAGGATGCTGCAAATTAACATTGAATGTTAAAGAGGGTATTATTGAAGAAGCGCTTGTTGAAACATTGGGATGTTCCGGCATGACTCATTCTGCAGCTATGGCTGGGGAAATTTTAATCGGAAAAACTATTCTGGAAGCTTTAAACACTGATTTGGTATGTGATGCTATCAACACAGCAATGCGCGAATTATTCTTACAGATTGTTTACGGCAGAACCCAATCTGCATTTTCAGAGGGAGGCCTTCAGATTGGTGCCGGTCTTGAAGACTTGGGTAAAGGTCACAGAAGCCAAGTCGGAACAATCTATTCAACTAAGGAAAAAGGTCCAAGATATCTGGAGCTGACTGAAGGCTACATTACAGAAATTGGCCTTGATGAGGATGATGAAATTATCGGTTATAAATACATAAACTTGGGTGTGATGCTGGATCAAATCAAGGATGGTGTTGACCCTCTTGAAGCAATCGAAAACGCTACAGGCCAATATGGAAGATTTGATGATGCGGCTAAAAAAATAGACCCGAGAAAGGAGTGATATTATGAGTTTATTTGAAAGTTATGAAAGAAGAATCGATCAAATCATTCCTGTTTTAGAAAAATATGGCATCAAAGACCTTGAAGAAGCAAAACAAATTTGTCTTGACAAAGGATTTGACCCGTATGAAATTGTTAAAGGTGTTCAGCCTATTTGCTTTGAAAATGCCTGCTGGGCATATACTCTTGGGGCAGCAATAGCTGTAAAACAAGGCTGCACTAAAGCATCAGATGCCGCCAAGGCAATTGGTGAAGGTCTTCAGGCATTCTGTATTCCTGGAAGTGTGGCTGACGATAGGAAAGTAGGTCTTGGACATGGAAACTTGGCTTCAATGCTTTTAAGTGATGAAAGCGAATGTTTTGCATTTCTTGCAGGTCATGAGAGTTTTGCAGCTGCTGAAGGAGCTATTGGAATCGCAAACTCCGCTAATGAAGTGAGGGCAAAACCGTTAAGAGTTATTTTAAACGGTCTTGGGAAGGATGCTGCATTAATCATTTCAAGAATTAACGGATTCACCTATGTTCAAACCGAGTTTGACTACTTCACAGGAGAAGTGAAGGTTGTAAGGGAAAAGGCATACTCTGACGGTGAAAGGGCCAAGGTAAGATGTTACGGTGCTGACGATGTAAGGGAAGGTGTAGCAATCATGCACCTGGAGGCTGTTGATGTGTCAATTACAGGTAATTCAACAAACCCAACTCGTTTCCAACATCCTGTTGCCGGAACATATAAAAAGGAATGCCTGGAGCAAGGTAAAAAATACTTCTCAGTTGCATCAGGCGGAGGTACCGGAAGAACATTGCACCCTGATAACATGGCCGCAGGTCCTGCATCCTATGGTATGACAGATACAATGGGAAGGATGCACTCCGATGCTCAATTTGCAGGTTCATCCTCCGTACCGGCTCACGTGGAAATGATGGGTCTTATCGGTATGGGCAATAACCCAATGGTTGGTGCAAGCGTTGCTGTGGCTGTAGCTGTCGAAAAGGCAATGAAAAAATAAAGGGGGAATACTCCCTTTTTTACTCTTTTTTTATGATTTTTAATACTGAACATCTTATTTTAAGGCCTTGGGAAGAAGGTGATGCGGAGTGCTTATATCATTTTGCAAAAAATCCTAAGATTGGACCTATTGCGGGATGGCCTCCTCATGAAAGTATTGAAGATAGTTTAAATATTATCAAAACTGTTTTTGCAAAAAAGGAAACTTATGCAATCACGTTAGATGAAATTCCAATTGGCTGTGTCGGGCTTTTGATTCATCCTGATGGGAATCATTATTGGGGTGACGGATCAGCAGAGCTTGGATACTGGCTTGCTGAGAAATATTGGGGCAGAGGCATAGTTGTTGAAGCATCCAGGAGAATTATTGAACATGCCTTCGATGATTTGTGCATTGACCGAATTTATGCGACCTACAGGATTGAAAACACACAATCAAAGAGGGTTCTTGAGAAGTTAGGCTTTAAATATTATACCGAGCTTGAAAACACTAATTATCTTGGGCAACGATTTAGGGAAATCGCAATGATAAAGGAAAAATAGTTTTATATATTTAAAAATATTAATTAAATCTAATGACTAGAATTTGTAAAAATTGCGAATATGAAAATAAGGATGAATATGATTACTGCGCCAAATGCGGCAATCCATTGGTTGAAGGGCTGAAACCTAAACAGGTGCTTGTTTACCAACAGGATCCTCAACTCAACAAAAAAGCAATTTTACTCGCTTATATAGTCACTATTTTTTTATCATGGGCTGGTGTTGTTTCTGCACTGTTTTTTAAAAATAATTCCCTGGCCACATTTGCTTTTTTCGGATTTTTCATGCCATTCTATCTGTTGCAGGCTCCGGTTCGCAAACTTAAGATGCATGCGGCAATCATGCTTGTCATTTCCATTGTTGGTGTGGGGTTGTCATTTTATTTGATGTTACATTAAAAAAATAAAAAAATGGTTAAGCTATGTGGAATCTGATATTTCCAAGTAAAAGCTGCAGTGGAATTTCAAACACATTCATTCCGTCATTGGCCATAGCTGTTCCAACCGCATCTCCTCTAGACATGGTTCCAGGAGCATTTGCACTGCCTGCGTAACCATTGTATGCATCATTTGCACGGATATCATCAATTATGGTAGCACCGAAAATCGCCTGCGCCGCTTCATTGTTGATACTTACGATTAAATGTGGGGATACATGATATGTATATTCCATAATCTCACGAGCTGCCCCATAAGGGTTTTCAGGGTCAATCATGTGAATGTTGTGCAATGTTTCGCCGTTGGCATTATATGAACTTCCGGGATAAATCCAGTTGAAACCGCCCAAACCTACTGTAGCGGCCATATCGATACCTGGGGTCCCCTCATCAGCATCCTCCGCGATTATTAAAATCGGACTGACAATTGTTGATGCGAGTAATAAAAGAATTATTACTATTATTGCAATAAGAATTTTTTTCATAATATACTTTTTAATCAACTTTAAATATTAATACTTAACTTTTTTATTCTATTAGATTCAATATATTATCATATAATTTTTTGGTGATATTGTGATTATTGGTGGTTCAGCTTCACAAGATTTGGCTGCTCATGTTGCAAAAGAACTTGGTGAAGAGATATGTTATGTTGAAACTAAAAAGTTTCCAGACGGAGAAAGGTATTTAAGAATTACAGGCGAAATTGAAGATGAAGTAACTGTTATCCAATCAACAGGATACCCTCAGGATGAAAATCTGATGGAATTGCTTTTTACAATTTCAACCCTTAAGGATATGGGTGCAAAAAAGGTAAGAGTTGTTGTCCCATACATGGGTTATGCAAGACAGGAAAAACGTTTCAATCCTGGAGAATCAATTTCTGCCAAAATCATTTGCGGATTAATCGAATCAGCAGGCGCAGACGAATTCATCACATTCAATATTCATGAGGAATGTGTTCTCAACTTTTTCAACATCGAAGCCAGAAATATTTCAGCAATGCCTGCCCTGGCGGAATATCTAAACAAGAAATTGTTCAGGAAGTCCGATGAAAAGCCGTTGATTGTCGCTCCGGACAAGGGCGCTTATGGGTTTGCACAGGAAATTTCAGAAATTATCGGCTGCGATTGCACTTACCTGACTAAAGTCCGTTTAGGACCGGATAAAGTGGAAACAAGAATCGTTGATGTTAGATGTGATAGCGAAAGCGAAAACACAGTTAACATTGACTCTGTTAAAGGCATGCATGCAGTAATTGTTGATGATATTATAGCAACCGGAGGAACAATCGTAAATGCAATCAATATCTTAAAACAGTATGGTGCATCCTCCGTTGACGTATGTTGCGTACATCCGATTTTAACCAATAATGGTGCAACCAGAATCTATGCTGCCGGTGCAAATAAAATAATTGGCACTAACAGTTTATCTTCAGATACATCACGCGTTTCTATTGCAAAAAGCATTGCAGATGCATTGAGGAAGTAATATGGATAAAGAACAAATCAAAAAGGAATTAATCGACAAGTCAAATAATATTTTAACAAAATATTCGGAGCCTGATGTTGTTGAGGACATATCCATAATGAATATGGCTGCCAAAACAGTATTTTTAGGTTCTTTGAAAGTATATAGTAATGAAATTGTTCCAAATATTATGAGGGATTTGGAAAAGGAATTAAAAGGTTATGGGGAGTTAGTGATAAGAGACCAGAGGGTTACTCCATGCTGCGCTCCAAGTTATATTCATATTAGTTTCAATGTTACAATTCCGAACTAGATATCATGAAAGAATTCAAACTCAAGTCACCCTATAAACCATTGGGTGACCAACCAAAAGCCATCAATTCATTAGCTGAAGGCATAAAGAATGGACTGAAGGAACAGACTCTTTTAGGAGTAACCGGTTCAGGTAAGACATTCACAATGGCAAATGTCATTGAAAAAGTTCAAAAGCCTACTCTTGTTATTTCACACAACAAGACCTTGGCCGCACAGTTATATGAAGAATTTAAGGAATTCTTCCCAGACAATGCCGTTGAATATTTTGTCAGCTATTATGACTACTACCAGCCTGAAGCGTATGTTCCGAGAACAGACACATTCATTGACAAGGAAGCTTCAATAAATGATGACATTGACATAATGAGGCATTCCGCCACACAATCCCTTCTTTCAAGGGATGATGTTATTGTAGTAAGCAGTGTAAGCTGCATTTACGGTATCGGTTCGCCTGAGGATTATGGCGAATTTGCCTTTGGAATATCCGTTGGGGATATTTATGACCGATCCGAAATAATATCCAAACTTATTTTCATGCAGTATGAGAGAAATGACATAGAATTTGACAGGGGACAGTTCAGGGTCAGGGGAGATGTCATAGAGATAAATCCTGTTCATGGAACACCACCTATCAGAATTGAACTGTTTGGTGATGAAATCGATGCAATCAGTTTGATTGACAAGGTCACAGGCAGAAAACAGGAAAGCCTTCAAAGATACATGATTTTCCCTGCAAAGCACTTTGTCGTCGGTCAGGATAAAATGGAAACTGCTATTTCAAAAATATCTCAGGAATTGGATGAAAGGCTTCAGGAACTTAATTTAACAGGAAAATTATTGGAAGCCCAAAGGCTGGAGCAAAGAACCCGTTTTGACATTGAAATGCTTCAGGAAATGGGGTACTGTCCGGGTGTAGAAAACTATTCCATGCATTTGTCCGGCCGTAGCTGGGGTGAAAAGCCATACTCCCTTTTAAAATATTTCCCTGATGATTTTCTGACAATCATTGACGAGTCTCACGTAACGGTTCCTCAAATCAGAGGAATGTACAATGGGGATAGAGCCCGTAAGGAAACTTTGGTTGAATACGGATTCAGATTGCCTTCAGCCAAGGAAAACAGGCCTTTGAGATTTGATGAATTCGAGTCATCCGTAAATCAGGTCATCTATGTTTCTGCAACTCCTGCTCAGTATGAGCTTGCAAAATCAAGAAATGTTGTAGAGCAAATCATCAGGCCGACAGGTCTTGTTGACCCTGAAGTATTAATCAGGCCGGTTACAGGTCAGGTTGAAGATCTGCTTAAGGAAGTTCAGCTAACTGCTGAAAAGGATGAAAGGGTGCTTGTCACAACTTTAACAAAAAGAATGGCAGAGGATTTGACTGATTACTATGCAAGAATCGGCGTTAAGGTAAGGTATATGCACTCTGAAATCGACACATTGGAGAGAATCGACATTGTAAATGACCTGAGAAGAGGAAAATTCGATGTATTGGTCGGTGTTAATCTTTTAAGGGAAGGTTTGGACCTTCCGGAAGTGTCTCTGGTAGCCATTTTGGATGCGGATAAGGAAGGATTTTTAAGAAATGAAACCTCATTGATACAGACAATCGGAAGGGCTGCAAGAAACGTCAATGGTCGTGTAATCATGTATGTTGATAATATGACTGATTCTGTAAAGAATGCTTATGAGATTACAATGAAAAGGCGTAAACTGCAGATGGCATACAACGAAAAACATGGCATTGTTCCGAAATCAACTACAAGAACACTAAAAGAAAAGCTTGCAGAAGAGGATGAAAAATACAAAGTCACCGGTGCTAATATAGAAAAAATGCCTAAGGATGAACTTCGTTTGTTAATCAAGGATTTGGAAAGAGATATGAAGGATGCTGCTGCAAGACTTGACTTTGAAAGGGCAGCTGATTTAAGGAATAAATTATATGCCTTGAAAGGCATGGACAAATAACTTTTAAATTTACTTTTCAAATGCTCTCTAAAATACTTTATAAATGAGTTTGTTCTAATATTATATAACTAATTTTTAGGAGAATATTATGGCTGAAAATTCTAAAAAACAAATTATCATTAAGGGTGCACGTGAGCACAATTTACAAGATATTGATGTTAGTGTCCCTCGTGATGAATTTATTGTAATTACAGGTCTTAGTGGGTCTGGAAAATCTTCACTTGCTTTTGATACTATCTATGCTGAAGGACAGCGTAGATATGTCGAGTCCCTATCAGCATATGCAAGGCAATTTTTGGGACAAATGAAAAAACCGGAAATGGAATCAATTGAAGGTTTGTCTCCAGCCATTTCCATTGACCAAAAAACAACAAGGGAAAATCCAAGGTCTACTGTAGGAACAATTACAGAAATTTACGATTATTTGAGGTTATTGTTTGCAAGAATTGGAATTCCGCATTGTCCGAATTGTGGAAAGGAAGTCTCACAGCAGACTATAGGTCAGATTGCCGAATCCATTATAGAAGAGGGCGAAGGAATAAAAATCCAGATATTGTCACCAGTCATAAGGGATAAGAAAGGTCAACACAAGGATGTTCTTGAAGATTTAAGGAACAAGGGTTTTGTAAGAGTGCGTGTTGACGGAGAGATAAGGGATTTGGAGGAAGATATTGACCTTCCAAAGACATATCGTCACAGTATAGATGTTGTTGTTGACAGGCTTAAAATCAGGAAGGACGTTGACTTTAAAAGAAGACTGGTTGATTCATTGGAAACAGCAGCAGAGTTCGCTGAAGGATTAATAAATGTATTATATACAACTGACGATGAAGAATATGAGAAAAAATATTCAGAGCACTTCGCATGTGTCGATTGTGGAATAAACTTTGAGGAGCTCACTCCGAGGATGTTTTCATTCAATGCGCCTCAGGGTGCATGTCCGGAATGTAACGGTATCGGTTCCAAAATGGAGATTGATCCTGACTTGATTGTCCCTGACAATACATTAACTTTAAACGAGGGGGCTATCGCTCCATGGTCAAAATCATCCAAAAGGGAAAATTATTACTATCAAATGCTTGAAGCTGTTTCAAAACATTTCAATTTCAGTATGGACGTTCCATTCAATGAATTGGATAAGGAACATCAGAATACTATTTTATACGGTTGTAAGGATAAAATACCTTTCACATTTAAAAGAAGAAACAAATCTTATATGGTTAACCGTAAATTTGAAGGTGTCATTCCTAGAATGGAGAGATTGTACATTGAAACAAAGTCAAATTATTCAAGAAAATACCTTTCCAAATTCATGAGCGACAGGAAATGTCATGTTTGCGGCGGCAAACGCTTAAGACCGGAAGTATTGGCAGTAACTGTTGGCGGAAAATCCATCATTGATGTATGTGATTTGGCAATAAAGGATTCTTATCAATTTTTCCAGGACTTGGAATTAACCGAAAGAGAAAATTTCATTGCAAAAGAAGTTTTAAAGGAAATTAAAGAGCGCTTAAGCTTTTTAGTTGAAGTCGGTTTGGATTATTTATCAATGTCAAGGTCATCTGGTACTCTCTCAGGGGGTGAAGCGCAAAGGATTAGACTGGCCACTCAAATCGGTTCCGGTCTTGTTGGTGTTTTATATATTTTGGATGAACCGAGTATAGGCCTTCATCAAAGAGACAATATAAAACTTATCGAAGCTTTAAAAAGGCTCAAAGATCTTGGAAATACGTTAGTTGTTGTTGAACACGATGAAGAAACCATCTTATCAGCAGACCACGTTGTCGACATCGGTCCTGGAGCCGGTGAGCATGGCGGAAAAGTCGTGGCTCAGGGAACTCCATTAGACATTATGAACAATCCTAATTCAATTACAGGCCAGTATATTTCAAGAGTTAAGAAAATTGACATTCCTAAAGAAAGAAGGCCTGGAAACGGCAAATTTATTAAGATAAAAGGTGCAGCCCAAAATAACTTGAAGGGCATTGATGTTGAAATTCCATTGGGCAAGTTCACTTGCGTTACCGGAGTTAGCGGTTCTGGTAAAAGTAGTCTAATCAATGAAATTCTATACAAAGGCGCTCATGGCAAGTTATCTAAAAAATTCATGTTTGCAGGTAAATATGATGAAATTGAGGGATTGAAGAATATTGATAAAGTAATTGCAATTGATCAAAAACCTATAGGAAGAACTCCAAGGTCAAATCCTGCAACTTATACGGGTGTATTTACTGATATTCGTGAACTGTTTGCAAATACTCCAGAATCAAAAGCAAGAGGATATAAACCCGGAAGATTTTCATTCAATGTCAAGGGTGGAAGGTGCGAAGCCTGTTCCGGAGATGGAATTGTGCAAATTGAAATGCACTTTTTAGCGGATGTATTTGTTCCTTGTGAAGTATGCGGAGGTAAAAGATACAATGAAGAGACTTTGGATATCAGATACAAGGGTAAAAATATCTATGAAGTCTTGGAAATGACAGTTGAAGAAGCATTGGAATTCTTTGAAAACATTCCAAAAATCACTAAAAAGCTTAAAACTTTATATGATGTGGGACTGGGCTATATGAAGATAGGCCAGCCTGCAACAACACTTTCAGGTGGTGAAGCTCAAAGGATTAAACTGGCTAAAGAGCTATCTAGAACCAGCACTGGAAAAACGTTATATATCCTAGATGAACCAACTACTGGTCTTCATTTTGCAGATATTAAAAGACTTTTGGAAGTATTGGCTAGATTGACTGATGCTGGCAATTCCGTTGTTGTTATTGAGCATAATCTGGATGTTATCAAAACTGCGGATCATATCATTGACCTAGGTCCTGAAGGAGGTGACGGTGGAGGTGAGGTAATAGCTACCGGAACTCCAGAGGAAGTTGCCGAGGCAGGCACATATACAGGTCAGTTTTTAGAAAGGATGCTTAATGAAAACATCACTCCATATGCAAAGGAATTGGTTGAAGATATTGGAAAATAATCATATCTTCATTTTTTATTATTTTTAATACAAATTTTTTATAATTTTATTAAACTTTACTATTTTTTAATTAAAGTATATTTAGCTTTTTAATCTTTTTTTGGAAAATTAATGCTGTGAAATATGGTTTTGTAAAAAATTTTAAATAAATTTAAATATTTCACTGAATAAACATTTAATCAACACTATTAATGGCTACAATTATTTAGCTATTGGTAGTACACTTATCATTTAAGGTGATAATATGAGAGAGTTATATGAAAAGATGATTAACGAATCAATGGCTGCTCAAAATGCAGATATTGCAGTTATATCAGAAAATAGATACAACGACTTTAAAATAACTGATGCAAAACCATATGCTGATGCAGTAGCAGAAATGACTGCATTAGACAATCAAGCAGAATCTGTAATAAACTTACACAAGGATTCTGTTAAAAACCACTTTGAAATATTATCTTCCATTACAGACACGTTAAAATGTGAAGATGACCCATTCATTGAACATTTCCAAACTCCTCCAGTTTTAGAAATTTTATGTGATGAAGATGGCGAATTTGCAGACAGTTTAGATAAATTTATCCAAGCTATCGCTGATAATGAAGCACTTATTGCAAAAGAATCTATCAGAAGATATGGCGGATTTTATGGACCTACTTGTGTTGTGGACTTTGCATTAATGCCTGGAAGTACAAGTAATGTTGTAAATCAGATACTCAAAAAAGTGGACATTCCGGTTCACCATAAACAAGCTATTTTATCCGCAAAATCTTGGGGTATGAATACTTCATATGGAATAGGTGATGCATTTGCAAATGCAATTGAAGACGGTTTGACTGCTGCTCAAGCCACAGAAAAAGAAATTGCAACTTTACAAATGATTTATAAGACTCCTATTGAAGGACAAGGTCAATTAATGGATGATGCAGATCACTCATCATTTGATGTAAGAGATTACATGAACAAATACAAAAAAGCGATGACTTCAACAGTTAAAGCAGCTATGGACGATGGTGTACATTATGGTAATATTGTAACTGTTCCGGCATACTGTGTTGGAGATATTGGGCATCACATAGGCCAATCAACCTATAACATGTGTAAGGATGATGTGATAATGGCTGTAATTGAAGCAACTGCTGGAGTTATTGAAAATTCATTAAGAAACAACCTTGATGTTTATAAAACTCCATTTGATGTATTGAAACTTTCAACTGGTTCTTCAGCATGCGCAACCGAATTTTTATTAGAACTTGATGGATTTACAGCTCCAATGGTTGTGGATTTATTGAATAAAAGATTCCATAACTATGTACAACAATATCCAAAAAGAGGTGCTGCTGCTGAGTTACACAACTGTGACTTTATGGACATGATTTACAGAGGATTCAATGCAATGAGCAATGCTAGAAAAATGAGGTCATCTGCAGGATTTGAAATAATTCCTAGAATTAAAGGCATGGAAGTAGATTTTAAACCTATTTTAGAAAATGATGTCTTGATGAACCCTCAAAGATATGCTTATCCCGCATGTGCTATTACAGTAAGATTCTCATCACTTATGAGATTAGCAGACTATCCATGTCTTTTAACTTCAGAACCAATTACAGCAACCATGATGACAAATATCATAGCACTTGACAAAGAAGCACCAGGATCTCCTGTAAGAGGTTGTAAACAATGTGCTTCAGCATGTCTTGCAGATAACAAACATGAATACTGTCAATGGAGAGAAGCTGTATAGGTGAGATTAATGACTTGTAATATTAGAAAAAAGTTTTTTGCTGAACTTCTGGGAACCTTTTTCCTTGTATTTTTCGGTACTGGTTCTGCTGTTGTAACTTTGTTGATTTCAAAAGCCGCTGGAGTTACTGGAATTGGACCTTTAGGAGGACTTGGTGACTGGATTGCCATTGCGTTGGTATTTGGTCTAACTGTAATGATATGTATTTATGTATTTGGTAAGATATCCGGTGCACATTTAAATCCTGCTGTAACCATTGGGCTACTTGTAACCAAAAACATTGCTTTAATTGACAGTATCTATTATATTGTTGCACAAGTAATTGGAGCATGTTTGGGAAGCCTTTGTCTTTTCCTATGTTTAGGTGCTTCAGCAGTTACCGTTGGAGGACTTGGTGCTACAGCTCCTGGTTTGGGCGTAAGCTACTTCCAAGCAATGTTTGCAGAATTCTTAGGAACTTTCTTCTTGATGATGGTAGTAATGGGTGTTGCAGTCGATAAGAAAGCGGAACCTGGTTTTGCTGGAATATCAATCGGTATGACAGTTGCAGCAGTAATTGCAGTTTTAGGCGCATTTACAGGCGCTTCAATCAACCCTGCACGTACATTCGGACCATACTTGATGGACACCTTACTTGGCGGTGCTAACCTTTGGGCATTCTTCCCAATATATTTAGTTGGACCTATCCTTGGTGCAATTTGTGCAGCATTTGCATATGCATATCTTGCTAAAGACAGTGGGGTCTGTGAACTTCCGCAACCGTTTAAAGATGAATAATTCTTTGAATTATTCTTTTTTTTTCTTTTTTTTAGATAACTTATTTAACATAAGATTGACTAATATTATAGTAATTATTTAGGTGATAGTGTGAATTTTAATCTTAAAGAAGCTATTTTAATATTTATTCGCGGGGTCTTGATGGGTTCTGCAGATATTGTTCCGGGTGTTTCAGGAGGAACAATAGCATTGATTACAGGTATTTATGGTCATTTGGTGGAATCAATCAGTAAAATTAGATTTGGATTTGTAAAACCATTGTTTAAAGGAGATTTCAATGGTTTTTTGACAGAGTTGTTTGAGGAAATAGATTTCAAATTCTTCATACCTCTTGTTTTAGGTATTGGCGTTGCTTTTTTAACATTGGCTAAAGTTGTTACTTACTGTATGGATGTTTACACTGCATGGACATATTCATTTTTCCTAGGCTTGATTTTGGCTTCAGCGGTAATTCTGTTCAAGAAAATTGATAAGATTAATGCTAAACATTTTCTCTTTGCAATTCTTGGAGCTGTCCTAACATTTATTTTTGTAAGCTTAAATCCGATTGCAGCTAATCATTCATTGCCTATCATTTTCATTTCAGGTATGATAGCCATATGCGCTATGATTTTACCTGGTATTTCAGGTTCATTTTTATTACTGTTGCTTGGACAGTACAAATACATGTTGAATGCTCTTCATCAATTGCATTTCTCAGAAATAATCGTTTTTGTTGTCGGAGCGGTTATAGGTATTTTAGGATTTTCAAAAATCTTAAATTATTTGCTTAAAAACTATGAAGAATTCACCATGGCATTTCTTATTGGGGTAATGGTTGGATCTTTAAAGGTTCCAAGTGTTGAAATTGTTAACTCTGTAAGTTTTAACTTTACAGGACTGTTTCCATGTTTGATTGTTGCAGTAATCGGATTCGGTTTAATTATCATATTGGAAACAAAATTTGATTATATCGAAGAGTAAGATATTTTCTTACTTTCAATTTATTTTTTAAAAAAATTAAAAAAAACTAATTAGTATCTTTATACAAAATATACTTTGATGGATAAAAATATTGATTTAGTCTCTAATCCTAAAAAATCATTTTATAATTTAAGTATTCCTCTGGTAGCGTTCGCTTTATTCAATACATTATATAGCGTTATTGATACCATGTGGATATCAACATATAGTGATGAGGCTATTATTGCTTTAAGCGTATGCATACCTGTATTTGCATTATATACTTATGTGGGAGATTCATTTGGGCAAGGTACAAATTCAATAATGTCTCGATACTTGGGTTCAGGCAATTATAAAAATGCGTGTAGTTCGTTTTTAACTGGCATGTTAATTGTATTGGTAATTTATATCTCCATTTTATTGATTTCAACACAATATGCTTTCATATTTGGGATTTGGGAAACTGAGTATCTTGATTCAGTATTATCATATATAATGCCCATGAGCATATTTTCATTTGTATTTTTGTATTCCAATTTCTTTTCTGAAACAATGCAGGCAGAAGGGAATTCTAAATTTCCAACAATGCTTTTAATAGCCACGAATATTTTAAATTTGATTCTTGACCCTGTTTTTATTCATTATTTTAATCTTGGTGTTAGGGGTGCGGCATATGCATCAATTTTATCCGCGTCAATATGCTTTATAATACTTTTATTAAGGTATGTATTGGGAAAAAATAAGATCGAATTCAGTTTAAAATATCTTAAAATCCGTTTATATGTAATAGGGGAAATAATCAAGGTAGCCCTTCCGAATTGCTTCGAGGATGGAGCAAGTACTTTTAGCATACTTTTTATATATTCCATATTGATTGGTGTATTGGGATTTATGGGAATTTCATTGTATCTCGTTTGTGATTCACTTAAAAAACTCTTCCTTTCTCCAGTTAAAGGTTTTGGAAGAGGGTTATTAAGTGTATCCGGCCATTTATTCGGAGCTAAAAAGTTTGATGATATTAAAAAACTATATTTGCATGCTCTTAAGTTAAGCATGCTGGTTTCATTTGTTATAAGCATATTCGTTTTTATTTTCTTTAAAGATATTTTGGCATTGTTCGATATGGCCGACAATAATTTTAACTTGTTTTTAATAGCTGTTTCTGCAGTATTCTTACTTTCCTTTTCACCTGTAGCTCTGATTTCAGGTAAAATCTTGGACGGTTTCGGAAAAAGTTACTATTCGCTATTTTTCAAGATATTAAAAAAAGCTTTTGAAATAATAGTTATAATACTTTTAGTTGATATTTTCAAGGGATCCAGTATTTTGATTGCATTTATATCATCAGAATTGATTTTTGCATGTGTTTATTATTTATTTGTTGTTTCTTCAATTAAGAAAGTTAAGGTAGTATATCATGATGCGGATGTTGTTAAAAGTTTTTAGACAAAGATTTTTATCAGTAATATCTTTTAAAGATTTATTAACAATTAGAAATATAATTTAAGATAATGCTAGTTTTAAAAAAGATAAAAAAACAGTGGAAATTATATCCAATCGGTTCACCAAAAGGGGCTTTAAATCATAAAAGGGAGCCGGAATTTGTTGGCAATATCAAATTCAGTGATGATGGGGATTCCCTATCGATTAATCGTTTTGTAGCTGATTATAACTTTAAAGACAATTCCACTTTAAATGAAAAATTGCTTCCTCCAAGTGAAGTAAACAAGCTTTTGCGCTCACAGGCTGTTTTTCTTGCAACTCCCGATGAAAAGGTCGAGAAGTTTTTGAAATCTTTAAATATTAAGGTAAGGCACACAAAGGTATGCGACTACTGTGCATATGAAGGAAATATCACTGTTGTAAATTCATCCTATTCTTATAAGTATAATAACCAATTAATCTGTAAGGATTGTGCTTTGGATACTATTAAGCAGGAAATCAAACTTCAGGGGTTTGATAAAAAGATTTTCAGAAATCTAAAATCCACTTTGGAAAAAACAAACGATTTGGAAAAGACGCTATCTGTCTTATCACCTCATTTTGACCCTTTGAAAAATAGAAAATTAACGCTGTTTGATAAAACTAGAAAGCCAAGACATATTGTTCCTCCTGTTGACATGAAGCGTCTTAAGATACCTAAAGACTTCAGAGATATTCTGATTGATTGTGGAAATGATAAACTGCTTCCTGTTCAATATTTGGCCATTAAGGAAGGTCTTCTGAAGGGTGAGGATTTGCTTGTTGTAAGTGCAACAGGTTCAGGTAAAACATTGGTTGGGGAGCTTGCAGGAATTACTGAAGCCTTAAGTGGAAAAAAATTCATTTTCCTAACTCCATTGGTTGCCCTGGCCAATCAGAAGTACAGGGATTTCAAAAAGAAATATTCGAAATTGGGTTTGAATGTATCAATTAAAGTTGGAAGAAATCGGGTAAAGGCAAAAGGTGAACTTAATCTTCCTGATTCTGATGTTTCAAAGGCGGATATTGTGGTGGCTACTTATGAGGGGATAGATTATCTTTTAAGAAACGGCAATTCGAATTCAATTTCAAACTTGGGTGTTGTGCTGATAGATGAGATTCACATGATTGATGATGAAGACCGGGGGACCCGTTTGAATGGATTGATTAAGCGCGTAAAGCATTTGTATCCTAAAACTCAAATAATTGGGCTATCTGCAACAGTTAAAAACCCGGAATTTTTGGCAAGTGAGTTCAACATGAAGCTGGTCAAGTATGATGAAAGGCCGGTTCCCCTTGAACGACATTTGGTCTATACAAGAAACGAGTCTCAAAAGCGCCATCTTATGATGAAATTGGTTAAAAGGGAATTCAATACCAAATCCAAAAAAGGTTTTAGGGGACAAACCATAATATTTACAAATTCAAGGCGCAAAACTCACCAAATTGCTAATTACTTGACTAACAAAAAAGTAAGTGCAGCCGCTTATCATGCAGGTTTGTCATACTATAAAAAGGAAAAGATAGAAAAGGACTTTGACAAAGGTAAGATTTCATGTGTCGTAACCACAGCGGCTTTGGCAGCAGGTGTGGATTTTCCTGCTTCACAGGTAATCTTTGATTCGCTGGTCATGGGAAATAAGTGGATTAATCCCAATGAATTTTCACAGATGCTCGGTCGTGCTGGCAGGCCAACCTATCATGATAGGGGAATAGTATATCTTCTTCCTGAAATTGGAAACGATTTTGCAGGTGAAAGCGAAGAGGCAATGGCTCTGGACCTGCTTGAAAGCAATAGTGAGGATGTATACATTGAATATGACGAAGAGTCAGCTTATGAGCAAATTCTTGCAGATATTTCATCAACTTCCATAAGGTCAATCGAAGAGTTGAATAAATTTTATAAAAATATTGATGTACCAATAAGTACAAAAATAGCTATTGAAGAAATGGAAGATTTGGACATGATTGATATCACTCCATCTAATAAGCTTGAAATTACCAAATATGGAAGGGCAACTTCGGTGTCTTTTTTATCAATTGATGATGCAGAGTTTATTAAAAATACATTGAACGATATGCAGTACCTTAAAAGGTATGTGGCTTTATCTCCAATGTATAAGAAAAAGGAAAAATATGATAAACTTAAGGTTTTGATTTTGGCTCTTGCACTTGATTTGGAAATGTTTGAAAATGCATATTTGTCAAGCGTTATTCACAATCAGATAGCAAATGCCTTAAAGATTAAGTTCTCGACAAGGCTATTTGCAGAATCGACCTTGGATATCATTTCTTCAGGCGAAGCTATAGAAAAAGTTGATAAGAAATTCCAGGATGCATTGATTGCTCTTCAAACGGATTTCATGCAATGCAAATGTCAGGATAGGCCATTTTGCAGTTGTATGCAAAGGGGAATATCCGAAGTAATTGTTCATGAAAGGTTAAAGGGTAAGGATCCTCAAGACATATCGAATAAGCTGTTTAGAAAATATCAGATTCAAGTCTATCCCGGAGACATATTCTCATGGCTGGACAATTACGTAAAGAATTTGGATGCTATTAAAAGAATAGCCAAAGCACATAATAGAAGGAATATTGTTAAAAAGACTAATTATTTAATTAAAAAAATAGAAAACGGGTGAATTAGATGTATGCAGAAGACAAAATATTAATTGGGTGCAATGACAACACAAATGTGTTTTTATCACCAAAACTGGCTAACCGTCATGGTTTGATAGCCGGTGCAACAGGTACAGGTAAAACAGTAACTTTAAAAGTATTGGCTGAATCATTTTCAGATTTGGGAGTTCCTGTGTTTATGGCCGATATGAAGGGTGACGTTTCAGGGCTTGCCAAAATAGGTTCCGGAAATGATTTCATAACCAAAAATAGGGAAAGATATGGCCTTGACGATAAAGGATTTAAATTCAAGGAGTATCCTGTTGAATTCTGGGATTTGTTTGGCCAAAAGGGTATTCCAATAAGGGTGACACTCTCTGAAATGGGTCCTGTTTTACTTTCAAAAATCTTAAACTTGTCCGAAGCGCAGGCCGGCGTATTGAATATAGTGTTTAAGGTGGCTGATGAAAAGTCATTGCCTATCATTGACTTGAAGGATTTAAAATCAATGATCAATCATGTTGTTGAAAACAAGGATGCTTATGAAGGGGAATATGGTGCCATAGCGGCAAAGTCTGCAAACACTATTCTAAGGAGTCTGATTACACTTGAAGATCAGGGCGGAAATGATTTCTTTGGCGAACCTGCCCTTGAACTTTCTGATTTTATTCAGGTTGATGACAACGGATGCGGTGTAATCAATATTCTGGATGCTCAAAAATTGTCCCTATCTCCTGAAATATACTCAACATTCCTGCTTTGGATGTTATCAAATCTATTTGAAACATTACCTGAAGTAGGGGATATGGATAAACCTAAATTCGTTTTCTTCTTTGATGAAGCTCATTTGCTGTTTGATGATATGTCACCTGAATTCGGCAAGAAAATCGAACAGATTGTAAGGCTTATCAGGTCAAAAGGTGTTGGAGTATACTTTATTTCACAGTCTCCGGCAGATATTCCTGATGACATTTTGGCTCAGTTGGGTAATCGTGTTCAACATGCACTTCATGCATACACTCCAAAAGACCAGAAAGCCGTTAAGGTGGCTGCGGAAACATTCAGAGCCAATCCTGACTTCAATACTGCAGAAGTCATTTCCAATCTTGGAATCGGTCAGGCTTTAGTGTCAGTTTTGGATGAAAAAGGTGTTCCGACAGTGGTTGAACAGGTGGATATCGTACCTCCACAAAGCCATATAGGCGCTATTGAAGATGAGCTGAGGGCTGAACTGATTAATATTTCAACATTGAAATCCAAGTATTGGGATGCTCTGGACAGTGAGTCCGCTTATGAACTGCTGCTGAATAAGATTGATTCAAACCCTGAACTTGAAAGTGAAGTGCCGAGTGAAACCAAGGAGGCCATTGAAGAAGTCAAAGCCCAACAGCAGGAAGCGCCTCAAGCTCCTCAACAGCCAGATGTTCCTCAGGGAGCTCCTCAACAACAGGAATCTGTTTTGGAAGGTATTTTAGGAACTGTTTTAGGTGGAAGCCAACCTGCAAGCGGTAAAAGGGCTAAAAAATCCGAAGCTCAAAAGATGGCTGAAAAGGCAGCAACACAGGCAATGAACACTGCAGCGCGTGAAGTTACAAAAGGAATCATGAGAGGAATCTTCGGACAGATGAAATAGGTGTTGATATGGCTCATCCACACAAAAAAGCTATTGAAAATATGAATGCATCTTCCCTGATTGGCGTAATTGAAGAGTCAAAGATGACTTATGTGCGGGAAAATTTAAGTGTTTTCCTTCATGAAAGTCAAATTAAACTCCTGAAACAGGTCAAAAAGCATGAAAAACCTCATCACAAACGTGTTAGGATTAAACAATTTGAAAAGGCGGATAAAAATGACTTGTTTGTCCTTCATTTGGATTTGTATTTGAAAAAATATGAAAAGTTAGCCAAAAAGGGTCTGATTGAAATCGATAATTCACCTGAAAACGGTCTTGCCTATGATTGTTTATTAACCGATGAGGGTAAAGCCATTCTGGAGGAAATTGCATCTTTGGAAAGCGAATGGGAAGGTGTGGTTGGCATTGGTGAAGATGATTTGGAAACTTTACAAAAATTAGCCCTAAATTCATTTGAAATTTCATACAGACACAAGAAAAAACAAGGATTCATATTCTAAAGAATTCATAATCCATAGCTATTGAATCGTATGCATTTTTTACACATTCAATAGCTTCTTTTTTGTTTTTGAAATAATATAAGTGGCTTTCACAATTGCAGTCGGAGCATCCAAAGCCAGTAATCCCTTCACTTTTTTGGGAAATTAGTTGTGATAGCGTGCATTCTATTTTTTTATCTGAAGCATTGTACATTACTTCACTGATTTCAGCATTCTCATTTTTCAACAGGTAGTCTATGTGCCAGTGAATCTTTTTATCATCACTCAAATGGCGTTTGATTCTTGCTATTAATGAGTTCATGGCAGAGCCTACATAGACATAATATCCTTTTTCAAAAGTTATTTTTCCAAGTTTGCCGATTTTAATTTCTGAAGTTTCATTCAAATTTATGATTAAACAGTAACATCCCTTCATTGAAATCTATGATTCTTTTTCAGATATTATTTATATTTGATTTGTCAATTTAAATATTGCTTTTAATTTTTAAA
>NZ_JBGVOG010000014.1:0-2299 GCF_045126245.1 Methanobrevibacter sp.
GAATAAGAAAACTAGAAGAAAACCAATAGCATTATACTGCTATTGGTTTGAGATTATTGTCTTTGTTGAACTTATCTAAATCTTCTTTCAACAATGTTTGGTCTGCAGGAGATAAGGCACTGTCTTTGTAGATGCAAACCAAATAATCAGTTCCATCAATGTTAACTTTTTCCTGGAAACCATACATTTTAAGTAAATCATCAGTAAACAAGTAAGTGTTGTTTCCTATGTCTGTTACAACATATTCTTCTTCAATATTGGAGTCAAAAACTCCTTCATTATCACTCATTTTGCCAATGTATAATTTTGTGTGGCCATCGTTTAGCATTGACACCCCGTCTTTTAAATCACTATATCCGAAGGGAACTTTTAGTTTGTCTATGTCCGTTGCGGAAACGGCGGTTGTTAGTAGGAACAGTATTGCAATCGCTATTATTATTTTTGTTATTTTTTTCATATTTTTTCACTCCGTATAATATTTTGATATTAGTATGTGTGTATGTTGATGTTTATAAGGATTACTTCTCAAATGCTCTCTATAAGATACCCTTAAAAAAAGAGATAAAACAAAATCATATATAAAAAGAAGTACAAAAATTCTAAATGTAATATTCGTGATTATAGGATTGGTCGTCGGTGTTGCAGCACCTCGCAATCCATAACCACATGTTACGCAAAAACAAGTCAACCTACGAGGATTGAATGATTTCTTGTAACAATAATAAATATATGTTAAAATGCTATTTAAAGTTTTTTAAAATAGTTCCAGATAAAATGGAGAGTAATTGTGTTAGCAATGCGAATATAAACTTTAATAGTGGTGTTTAATAATATAAAAAAAATTACTTGTTTTCATTCACAAAATCTTGAATTAATCCAATCAGTATGTCTGTTACGGTAGTATGTTGCTTTATGGCAACTATCTTTAATTCTGTTTTTAATTCCTTGTCGATATTGATTGTCAAAGTTTCAGTACTCATAAGATAATCTCCTTGTTTTTGTATAGTAATATATTTGTACCTACTTGTATATAATTTGTTCGTATATATTAATACAAGTGCATACTAACATTTATATACTAGTATAACCAATCTTTAATTAGAGTTACATTTGGTATTGCAGTACCAAATGATAATTCCAACCTACGAGGTGAAGAGAATGACCAGAATAAAAGAGATTTTAATTGAGCTCGAAGCTCTCAGAGAAGAAAACCACGAACTGAAAGTGGACAACGAATTTTTACAAAAACAGAACAATGCATTGAAAATCAGATGCAGCGACTACTGTCTCCGCAACCAAAAACTCGAAGACGAAATCGCAGACATGAAATTCACACGCAAATATTTAACTGCTGAAGAAGCAGGCAGAAGATTTGCACAGGAATTATTAGGTGGTGCTTAAACATGAGTGCACCAACCCAATACTACCTTATTTTTAAAAAAAACTGCAGTGACGAATATGATGTCTATGAAAGCCACAGATGTCAGGAAAAAGGTTGTTTGTGGACAACTGAAGAATATACTGGCAATGTTGTTCTTCCTGGAAACGAAGCCAAATTCGTTGAAGAATACAACAAAAACCTCATAGAAGGTTATGTCAGTGGCTATGAAGTCGAAGAATATATTGAGGTGGAAAGATGAGTTCCACCGAACCTACTATTTTTAACGATGTCAGAGTGAACATTTCTCGTAGTGAATATGAGGAATTGTTGGAGTACAAAAAAATCTGTAAAGATTTATTTGAACTCTTCAGGGGGGACTCCCAATGAACTGCACAGGATACCCAGCATTCTTCGATGAAGAATACGATTGCAAAGATGACAACTGTGAAATTTGCACCTTTGACTGCTGGAAAAACTACGAGGAAGTTGATCAAGATGATTAGTGAAATCAAACTCCAAAGGCAACAGGCCGGCAAGGACGAAGTCATCAGAGTAATACTTGTCCGTGACAACTGGGAAGTCACCATCAACAATGATGACCTAATCCACGAAACCGACTCAGGAATGTTAAGGATTGTCCGTGCAAACGGCAGACTGACAAGCATAAACCCAGAACATATCTGCATGGTATGTATCAGCAAAAGAGGTGCATTCTGATGAGTGCACCAGTAAGATTACAAAAGGAGGTAAACATGTCCGTAAGAGACAGTATCGAAGACTTTATCATTGCACACGCAACATTCTTCCTCGCATTAGGCATAATTTTGATGCTGGCAGTATTCATCACATTCTGCGTGATGATATGCGGAGCAAGTGCAACAGATTCTGGTCTGCAATATAACCAGATGGAGCAGATAG
>NZ_JBGVOG010000015.1:0-43896 GCF_045126245.1 Methanobrevibacter sp.
TTCACATTTGATTGTGTAACCTGGACCACCAGTTCCGTTTCCATTAGGGCATCCACCTTGAATTACAAAGTTAGGGATTACTCTGTGGAAAGTTAATCCATCATAAAATCCTTCGTTAGCTAATTTTTCAAAGTTAGCTACAGTTCCTGGTGCTTCATTTGGGAATAATTCAAGTACAATATCCCCCTTTTCAGTTTCGATTGTTGCGACTTTCATTTTATCACCTAATTATTATATTGTTTAATCTATTATTAAATCTATTTAATATATTTTTAGTAATTTATATTGAATTTGATTGTGAAAATAGTGCAGGGATATAGATTTAAAAAGAAATGTTCTTTTAGAATTTGCAAAAACATTCTATTCATGTTATTTTTATATAATATGGTTTATACTATATTAATCAAGGAGGGTAAGTATGGCTAAGAAAAATTTGATTATTGCAATGATTCTTTCAGTCATATGGTCCGGATTAGGATTAATATATGCTGAAGATATCAAAAAAGGTATTATTTTAGCTGTTTTGGCCGTAATATGTTATATATTAATGTATACTGTAAGCCAAATCTTTGGAATGGTTGTTTTCATCGTTTGGATTTATTCATTGTATGCAACTTACAAACAAGTCAAGGCCGTAAACGGTGAATAGAATACACAATCCGTATTTATTTAATTTTTTTTCTTTTTTTTATTTATTCATGGTTAACTATTTTTTTAATACTCAATAACTCGTAGAAGTATTTATTATAGATGAAATCCAAAATATTCTATGATTAAATAGTCTATGGAGGTTTTTATATGAACACTCAAGAATTAATTAAGATTGAAGATGATTATTTTATTAACACTTTTACAAGACAACCAATAGTTTTAGATCATGGGGAAGGTGTAAAAGTTACAGATATTGATGGAAACGAATATTTAGATATGTTTGCAGGAATAGCTGTAA
This sequence comes from Methanobrevibacter sp., assembly GCF_045126245.1. Lineage (GTDB taxonomy): Archaea > Methanobacteriota > Methanobacteria > Methanobacteriales > Methanobacteriaceae > Methanocatella. Next base: position 950 of record NZ_JBGVOG010000015.1, read on the forward strand.
ATTCATTGGGTCACAATCACCCAAAACTTGTAAAGGCTATTCAGGAACAAGCTGAAAAGCTAATTCACATTTCAAGTATCTATTACAATGAACCGGCCTTAATTTATGCTAAAAGATTAGTTGATTTGACAGACTTCGACAGAATATTTTATGCAAACAGCGGTGCTGAAGCTAATGAAGGTGCCATTAAATTGGCTGTAAAATACACCGGAAAAAGCGAAGTGATATCCACTGTCGATTCATTCCACGGAAGAACTATCATGACACTTGCCGCAACCGGTCATGAGGAATATCATGAGCCATTCAAGCAAGTGATGCCTGAAGGTTTCATCAATGTTGAATATAACAACATCGATGCAATCAAAGAAGCCATAACAGAAAATACTGCAGCCATTATTGTAGAGCCTATTCAAGGTGAAGGCGGAGTAAATGTTCCTGATATGGATTATCTCAAACAAGTGGAAGAGCTTTGTCATGAAAATAACATTGTATTCATTGTTGATGAAGTTCAAACAGGATTTGGAAGATGCGGAACACTCTTTGCCTATGAACAGTTTGGCGTCAAGCCTGACATCATGACAATGGCTAAAGGTATCGGTGGAGGAGTTCCAATGGGTGGTATTCTTGCGACAGAAAAGGTAGCCGGTGCTTTCGTTCCAGGTGATCACGGTACCACTTTCGGGGGAGGTCCTTTGGTCTGTGCTGCAGCCAATGCTGTTTTGGATGCATTTGAAGAGGAGAATATCTTGGATAATGTCAATGAAGTTGGCGAATATTTCATCTCAGAATTGAAAAAATTAGATAAGGAAATAATCGCCGATGTAAGAGGCAAAGGTTTAATGGTTGGATTGGAATTAACCAAACCTGGAGCGGAATATGTGGACAAATTAAGAGAAGCAGGATTTTTAATAAACTGTACTGCAGGCAATGTATTAAGATTTGTCCCACCATTGATAATTACCAAAGAGGAAATTGATGTATTTGTAAAGGCATTGGATGAAATTTTATAAATATTAATTAAAATTTGGCGGTTTAATAATGGCAAGACAAGTGGAATACTTATGCAATACATGCGGATTCAGTTATACTTCAATAGACCAGATATTTTGGATTGATGAATCCGGACAGGTCATTGTTAAACCATTGCTAATGTCTACATCAGCTGAAAGTTTCGATGCATCTGTCAAAGGATTTTTTACCAATTATTATTGTTATGAATGTAAGAAATTCGTCAACAAGTTCATCATTTATAAGAAATCATCAGATTTGGATGATGCAAAGATTATAGAATTAATTGAACAATACAACGATAATTCAAAAATTATCCAGTTCGATGATGTATTTCAAAGATGTCTAACCTGCGGTGCAGATCTGCCTTCAAGGGCGGATTATTCCTTTGCGCTGGACATCAATGATGAATTTCACATTGGTGAAGATGACTATGACTTCTCTAGGGGGGAAGATTATAAATTCGCCGGAATTTATCATGGATATTTCTGTTCAAACTGCAAAAAGCAAATTAATAAGTTCGTTATTACAGAAAATCATGCTAATTTAAAAGATTCTGAAATAAAAGAGATTCTCAAAGACCATACAAACGATTTGACCATATTCATTCGAAATGATTATGACTTATGTCCAGATTGTGGTGAAGAGATATGTTATCTGAATCAGGATTCATCTTGCCCCAATTGCAGAAGGGATAGACTGAACATTGTAAATCAGATTATGGTCGATTAGATTCTTCCTTTTCTTTTTTTCAATACTTTTTTAAGTGAAGTTGAAATTTCCAGGCTTTTTATTTTTTCCAAGCTAGCCCACATCCAGTCGGTATGCTCATCACTTATTTTCACATCTCCTGTGATGTCTGTTAGGTACATCATAATCTGCACGGTTCTTTTGTGCATGTAATCATTTTGGATGGCTTCGCAAAAGTCTCCCACTTTCACATCCAAATTTGTTTCTTCTTTGATTTCGCGAACAAGAGCGTCAACGAAAAATTCACCGCTTTCCACTTTTCCGCCAGGCAGTTCCCACATTTCAGGGTCGGTTCTGGATTTCGGATGTCTTTTGACTATTAAAATTTCATCTTCATCATTTTTGATAATTCCACGCACTGTAAGGCCGTAAGGCATATCCATTTTTATCACCAGTTATTATTTTTTGTTTTAATAGTAATTAATTTCAACGGAGACTCGTTTTCATTCAGTAATTATAAATATTATAAAGTTAAAATGTAAAAACATAATGTAACTTTTTTAGGAGTTTTAATTATGGATTTAAATATTAAAGTCAATGAAAAAAACCACTTGGACATTGGTGGTGCCGATGCAATAGATATTGCAGAAGAATTCGGAACTCCAACCTATGTAATCGATGAAAATAGAATCAGGGATAATTATAATAGATTTTATTCCGCTTTTACAAAATATTATTCTGATTTCAAAGTGTTTTATGCATGTAAAGCCAATACAAACCTTGCTGTTATGAAAATTTTAGAAAGTGAAGGTTGTTGTATTGATGCTGTTTCCCCAGGAGAAGTCCATATTTCCAAAATGCTTGGATTTTCAGGAGACAGAATACTATTTACTGGTAACAACATCACTAACGACGAATTAAAATTTGTCCATGATGAAGGTGCTGTTTTAAATATAGATTCAGTTTCAGCATTGAAAAGATTGGCGAAAATAGTTGATCCTGAAGGATTGAAAATCTCATTCAGGGTAAACCCTATGGTAGGTGCAGGACACCACGATCACTGTATTACCGGTGGAGTGATGAGTAAATTTGGTATAATGGATTCAGAAGCTAGTGATGTTTATGCATTAGCTAAAGAATTAGGATTCAATCCAATAGGTATGCATTCCCACATCGGATCCGGAATTTTAGACCCTGAACCGTTTAAATTGGCTATCGAATCAACAATGGATATTGCCGGTAAAGTCCATGAGGAAGTTGGAATCGACTTTGAGTTTGTTGATTTTGGTGGAGGTGTAGGAATTCCATACACTCCTGAAGAAAACATAGTTGATTTGGATAAATTTGCAGAAGTCAACATAGGATTATTTAAAGAAAAATTAGAGCAATATGACATGGGTTCACCTACAATGTATCTGGAGCCTGGAAGATACTTGGTTGGTGATGCAAGTGTGCTTCTTGTAACCGTAAACAGCCTGAAACAAAGCTACAGAAAATTCATTGGTGTAGATGCAGGTTTCCACACTCTTCTCAGGCCGGCAATGTATGATTCATATCACCACATTGTTGATGCAAGCAAAATGGATGCGGAAAACACTCAGGAAGTTGACATTGCAGGTAACGTATGTGAATCAGGGGACTTGTTTGCACGTGACAGGCCGATGCCTGATGTGGAAGAAGGTGACATCTTAGGTATATTGAATGCTGGAGCATACGGTTTTACTATGTCTTCCAATTACAATTCCAGACCATTGGCTTCAGAGGTATTAGTAACTGATGGTAAATGTTCACTTGTCCGTGAAAGAGAAACATTCGAAGACTTGTATGCAAAACAAAATATCCCACCACATTTAAAATAAGTTGATTATTATGGTTGATTTAAAAGGATTAAAATTCTCAAAAATGCATGGAATAGGTAATGACTTTCCAATAATCGATGAAAGTAAAGGGGAAGTTATTCCTGAAGCTGATAAACCTGAAGCATGTAGGATATTATGCCACAGAAATTTTGGAGTAGGTGGAGATGGCGTATTGTTTGTTGAGCCATCCGATGTAGCTGATATTGGATATAGAATGTTCAATCCAGATGGAAGCGAAGCTGAAATGTGTGGAAATGGTATCAGATGCTTTGGAGATTTTGTTTACAGAAAAGGTATTTTAAAACAGGAAAAAATGACTGTCGAGACCCGGGCCGGAATTAAAACAATTGAAATTACATTAGAAAATGATGAACCGGTGTTATTTAAAGTGGACATGGGTTTATCTACATTTAAAACTCCCGAAATTCCGATGATTTCAGATAAAGAAGAATTCCTCGACGGCGAATTGGATGTTTTGGATACCAAATTCAACTTAACAGCAATCAGTGTTGGAAACCCTCATGCAATTATATTCGTTGATGACGTTGATGAAATAGACATTGACAAATACGGTCCTGCCATTGAGGCTCATGAAGTATTTCCCGAAAAAATCAATGTGCATTTTGTAGAGGTCATTTCTAAAAATGAAGGTAAAATGATTACTTGGGAAAGAGGAGCTGGCGTAACTCTTGCATGCGGAACCGGGGCTACATCAACTGCCATTTCAGGTTTCAAACTAGGTTTATTTGACAGTGACATCCTGCTTCACTTGCCTGGTGGAGACTTGAAATTCAATGTTTATGAAAAAGAAGATAAGTTAGGAGCCTTCATGGAAGGTCCTGCAACTCTTGTTTTTGATGGAGAATTATAATTCTCCTTAATTTAATTTTTTTTCCTATAATATCCTACTATAATGTCTAGCAAACCGAGTATCATTATTAATATAATCCAAATATTGAATTCTTTTCTAAGCAAGGCAAATATAGCCGCCAATATTATGAGTGTAACTCCAATAATTATTGATGTTTTCCATTGTTCCATAGTATCACCTAATCATATTTTATAAGCATTAATTAATGTTATATCTTCAAAAAAGAAGTGTTCACTATCAGCTATTTCTGCTATAAAACCTAATTCATCAAGTTTCTGCAATGTTTCCTCATTGCCTGAAAGTGAAGACTGTATCATCTGCAAAATTCCACCATCATTTAAATGATTTTTCACTTCATTTAAGAACATGTCAATAACTTTCCTACCATTTAATCCACCGTCAAATGCGTAATTTATAGTGTCATCTAAAACTTCACCATCTTCAGTCGGTAGATATGGAGTATTAAATAAAATTACATCAAACTTTCTATTTTTCACAGGCTCAAATAAGTTTCCAAACAATATTTCAATGTTTTCGATGCCGTTGGCTTTGAAGTTCTGCTCGGCCAGCTGGCAGGCATCAAAATTGATATCCGTCACGGTAATCTTATCAGTCAATTTTGAAGCATACATTGCAACTATTCCAGATCCTGTTCCAATTTCTAAAACGCTTTGTCCATTTTCAATCAATAAGTTATCAGCAAGCATATAGCTATCTTCAGCCGGAATATACACGTTGTCATCAGTATTTATTATAAACTCAGGCATTTTATCTACTCGTTAAAAATAGGATTCAATTCTCTTGATAATTTCAATATTTCTTCGGGAGTCAATGTAACTACTCTTCTGGACAGGTATTCATTGATTTCTTCCGATTCGATTTCATTCAATCGCTGTCTTAAAACTTTTTTATCAATATTGCTTATTACATGTCTTGAATCAATCAGGGCATTTCTGATTTTTTTGTTTCTATGCTGGAAAAGCGCTTTTGTGAAATTTGAATATGTTTTGAAATCATTATCCGAAATCTTGCTTTCTTTTGGTGTCAATCTAACAACAGTGGAGTCGATTTTTGGTTTCGGTATGAAGCTTTCAGCGCTGACATCAGTTAATTTTTCCACATTGCATTTGAAATATAGCATTGCTGAAAGTCTGGAATAGTTCTTGCTTCCAACTTCCCCGTTCATTCTCTCGGCAAATTCCTTTTGATACATTAAGATTGCCAGGTCAAAATCATAGTTTAAAAATTTGAAGGTGATTGGTGATGAGATTTGATAAGGTAGATTTGAAATGATTTTATTGAATTTTGGAAAATCAACACTTAATGCATCATCATTAATAAGCTCTACATTATCTATTTTTTCATCTTTAAGCCGTTTGGTCAATATTTTATAGATATTTTCATCTTGCTCTATAGCTATCACTTTTTTAGCTTTTTTAGCAAGTTCAATTGTTAGTGTACCTATTCCAGTTCCTATCTCCAAAACAGTATCATTTTTATCAATGTTTCCAAAATGGACAATTTGGTCCCGTTTATTTTTATCAATTAGATAATTTTGACCAAGATTTTTGTTTAGAGTAATCCCATATTGTTTTAAAATGCTTTTAGTGGTTTTAGATAAGGATTGGGAGGTATCACTAGTCAATTTATCACTTTATCTTGGTTTTCTTTGTTGTCTCCTTTGAGCTCTAGGAGGCTGTGTAAAAAGATTGTATTTGTTTTTACCTCTTTTAGGATTTGTTGTATCTAATTCCAGTTGCACTCTTTTTACAATCATTCCTGCAGGATCTGCAAGTGTTGGAAGTCTTTTTGAAAAGTCCTCAAAGCTTTCAAAAGGTTTTTCTTCCCTTGCTTCGATAATTTCCCACATGTATTTTTTACCAATTCCCGGAATTAACTCTAATTTATGGAGCCTTGTACTTAATGCTTCAGCAGTGTTAAAGAATTCAACAAATCTATCTTCTTGCGCTTCAACAATGTCACGAATTGCATATTCTAATTCAATTCTACTAGTTGCTGTTAAGTTTTCAAAATCTAATTTACCAAGAACTCTGTATATCTTATCTCTTTTTCCTTTTCCGATATATACAGTATCTTGAATCTCTAAATCCACTCCATTTTTAGGAGCTAATTCTAGTAAAGTGAATTGTTCTGTACCAATAGCTTGAGCAATAGCTTTTCCACCAAATTTGGACATGTCTGATTTAACATATCCACGACTTAAATAGTCAAGTACAACAGCATTTTCCTCTTTTTTCACTGTTGGTCCTTTATCTTTTTTATTTTTAGCATCCATTTTATCACTTCACTATTGTTTTTTTTTTCTTTTGTCAAGTTGACTAAAGATAACCTCATTATTAAATTTTATTTTTAAATGTAATAAACATATCTAAAAAAAGTTTATAGTTATCAATTAAATTGTAAAATAAATAAAAAAAAGAGAATAGTTTTAGAACTATTCGAGAATATCGTATTGTTCTAAAATTTCTAAAATTTGTTCCATTTCCTCTTTGGTTGGTTGGTAAGGCTCTTTAGCAAAAATCAATCTTAAATCTGCTAAATCCTTTGGAACTAAATCAACAATGTGAACCACTACTCTGTCTCTTAAGTTAGGAAATGCTTCTTTGAGTTTTTCCATGATTTCTTCGGTATCTTCCACAGAGTATTTTTTAAATCTTGAAAGATGGTTTAAAGTAAGATTTTGCTCATAGTTCAATTCATGTTCGTTGGAAAACTCTTCAAGAATTTCTTTTACTTTTGCGCTTGGTATTGGCTCATTTTCAATTATTTCTTTTCCGATCATAAAAATCAGTTTTGTAATTTTAAGTGGTCTGGTCTAACAATCAATTCTTTAGGTTTGTTTCCATCTTTTAAAGATACGATGTAAGCTTTTCCTTTTTGACCAGTGATTTTACCAGTTTTACCGTGGAATCTAGGAGCTGGTTGTCCTTTTTGAATACTTGGGTTAATGGTAATGTGAACTAAGTCCCCTTCTTCAAATCTTTGGAGTCTGTTTGTAATTGGATTAGTTCTACCTGGCCTTTGTACTTTAGTCATTTTTTTTCTTGATCTACTTTTCAATCCTCTTGATCTTTGCATATGAATAACCTCTTAATCAGTTCTGCACTGGGTATATAAATTAATCTATGTTATCAGCTACCTAGTATCAAAAGCCCATAAATACTAGTAACATAGAATGTGAAAATAATAAATTATCATCAGTGATATGATAATATTATAATTTTAGTTTGATGGTATTAATATACTTTTAGTTTTTGGGTGATTTTTAAAAATTTTTTTTTAATTTATAAATTTAAGGTTACGGTCGTTGGTGTAAAAAATAAGGTGGATAAAGATAACTAAAAATTTAGTTATCTTCAAATCTTCTTCTGTCAATTAATTCTTGACGTTTACCTGGGTTCCATCCGCCGGAAGCGGATTTTGCACGTCCTACTTGTTGCACGTAACCGGTAATTCTGTCATACCATTCCACATCTTCGCTTTCACCGCAAGTAGGGCAGGTGTTGTTTAAACCTTTCATTAAGGTTTTACATTTAAGACAGAAACTTAAAGCAGAACTGTAAGCCCAGAATCCGATATCGGATTTTTTGGCAATTTTGTTTGTTAAACTCATTAATGAATCTGGGTCTGAGTAGGATTCTCCCATGAATGCATGGAAGATGTGTCCACCAGGAGTTAAACTGTGATACTGTTCTTCAATTTTGATTTTTTCAATTAATGATGCTCCGGTATCTACTGGCACATGTGAGGAGTTGGTGTAGTAGTTCGCATTTCCTTCACCTTGCACGATAGCCTGATCGCCAAATTGTTTTTTGTCAAGGGTTGCAAATCTGTATGCAGTAGATTCTGCAGGAGTTTGTAAAACACTCCATCTGAGTCCGGTTTCATTTTTCAATTCGTCAGCTCTTTGGTTAACGTATTCAAGACATTTTATACCAAATTTATTTGCGTCAGGATTTTCGATTCCTTCACCGAATAAGGATAATAACATTTCGTTAAGTCCAACGAAACCGAAGGATAAAGTTGAATTTTGGATTCTGTAGTATGAATCTTCAGCTACTCTTTGTTTTAAGAACGGTAAAATGTGGAAATCATTTAAACATTTCAATCCTTGTTCTCTTCTAAGCATTAAGGTTTCAACAGCTAAATCCATGTATTCATCCAAGTATTCGAACACTTGGTTTTCATCTTTGGATTGGTATCCGATTCTTGGGAAGTTTAAGGTTACGTAAGCTAAGTTACCGGTTCTTAAACAGTCTTGGTCCCAGTCACCGGTCCAGGTGTCTTGTAAACAAGTTCTGCAACCCATGTAGTTAGCCATTTTTCCTCTGTATTTAGGGAACATGTTCACGAAGTAGGATGAGCCGTATTTTGCGGACAATTCATGAACTAAACGAATGTCTTCTTCATATTCGCTGGTCATGGTTTCTTTACGTAATGTGTAAATTGTATTTGGGAATAAGTGAGGTTTACCTTCATTGTCCCCTTCGAGTAAGGTTTCGGTAAATGCTCTTTGGATTAATCTGGTTTCTTCTTCAAAGTCAGCGTAAGTTCCAACAACTTTACCTTTTGGTCCGTATGCAGTTTCATCTTTCAAGAAGTCAGGAACACCGAATTCCAATGCCATACTTGTAAATGGAACCTGTGATCCTCTTGCAGCGTATGCCATGTTCAAGTTGTAAACGAGCATTTGAACTGATTGTTTGATTTCGTCATAGGTTCTTCCTCTTGCAAATGGTGCTACAAACACGTTCCAAAGGGACATACCTTGTCCACCGGACATGTTTTGTTGTGCTGCAAGCATGATTTCACCTGTGTGGTTCATTAAGGTTTCCATGTGGTTTGGTGCACCTGCAATGGAGGTGTGGTCACCGGTACCGTCTACCTTAAGACCGTATTGGATGAAAGTCCTTATGTCGTGTTGCATACAGTTTAAAGGCCTGCCTGCGAAGAATTCTAAATCGTGAATGTGAATGTCACCGGCCATGTGTGCATCTGCTAAGTGTGCCGGAAGCATTTTTAAAAGTGCGTATTGTTTTAAAGCTTCGTCTGCCACATGCTTGTGAATACTTTCAGGGTTGTGAATCATATTTGCGTTATCTCTGTTACCGTTTTCAATTAAAGAGGTGATGTTGTATACAGGAATACCTAAACGAGTATAACGGCTTCTTAAATCTTCCAAACCATATTCAATCAATTTGGTGTTAACCATTTCCCTGATCATTGGAGCTGTCAAGTATTCGACATTTAATTTTTTGAGCTCTTTCCAAGTTTCAGTAGCAATTTCAAAAGCAGTTTCTTGGCTTGCACCTGTTTCTTCAATTAAAGTGTTGGCAATTTTTGATAAATCGAATGCTTCGATAGTGTCTCTTGAAGTACGTACTTTTAGTTGAGTGCTTGCCAAATATTTGTTTGCAATTTCACTATCGATGTCTTCTAAACATTCATAAACAATTTTTTTGATTTCTTTTGTTGTAATTCCATCGTATAATTGGGATACAACAGTTGCCACAATCTTATCAGATTCGAAGAATGGTGTTTCAACCATTACTAATGATTTTAGTAGCTTTTCATAACTGAATCTTTCTTTGATTCCGTTATTTTTCTCTACGTTTATTTTTACGGATTCATTTAATTTATTTCCGATTTCTGAACTTCTTTCCATTATTATCCACCTTAAGTATATAGTCAATTATAATATTGAACTTAATTGTATAAACATAGTTCGTTTAAATACGAACAAGTTTCAATTAATTATATCATTTTTTTAGTATATAAATTGTTCGTCTTAATACGAACAGTATTTATCTACTCTGAAATTTATTATGTATTTCATATTAAAAATTAAAAGTCCGAGAGCAAAAGAAAAGTATTGAATTTCAGAAGAAAATATCCAAAGAACTTTGTTTTGATTTGTCACTCTCGAAAAGGGAGTTGATACCAAACTCCTGTATCTCCAAACGCTGCTTTAGGTAATGTGAAACAGGGTATCTGCTTACCAGGTCTCTTGAAATTTCAAGGTATTTGGTAACGGATCCTTTAGAAACTGAAAGGATTAGATTGCCTCCGCAGTGGCATTTTCCGGTAAGCGGCATTCTTCTATATTTAGCACCACACTTTGTGCACCTTACTTTTTGCTTTGAAAATGCACGGGAGTTTCCCATAATGTCCGGCAGGAAGTGGGATGATAAGACTTTCTCCACAACCCCTCTTTGATCAACTGCCCTGATTGTTTCGGCAAGGCTGATTTGGGCTTCCACCTTTTCTCTCATTGATGGCAGTCTTTTATAAAGACACACTGTCGGTCCTGCATGGATGCTTGATGTATGGTGTGAAAACATCAATCCCTCATATTGCTCTGGAGTTCCCAAATGCTTTTCAACATTGTCGATATATTCCAAAACCTCTGCAGGTTTAAGTGGACTGTATGTCTTTTCATAGAATTCCACAGGGAATCTTTCGAATATGTCTAAATTGTGGGATTCATCGTCAATCTCTTCGGGATCAATTCTTGATGATAAAACTAAAGGAGCATCCATACTTCCCCCTCTGGTATTTGGCAAGTATGTCTTTGAGAAGTTGATTAAAGCATCCAAAAGCAACATTATCGCATCTTCGTCACTGTCGCAGTTTCTACGTTTTGCAGAATGGAAGTAAGGGTGTGCATAACATCCTAAAGCTTTGGTAAATCCTATTATTCTTCCTAAAACTCCTGCAGATGTGTGCGGCGCAAGCCCTGCAACCAAATGTCCAATCAAATCACTTTTTTCCTTGACATTATAGAATGCATCCATTCCGTAATATCTTGTAAGCTCATCATCAATAAACTGTGCAGTTCTAAGCAGATATTCTCCACAATTGTCGGATATAACAATGTCCTGAACCTTAAGCTCAATGATTTGGTCTTCATTTTCTATCGGATTTCCATAACAGTCCTTTTCATAACCCATTTCCAGCAACTTTTCAACTGTAACTCCAATTTCCTTTGGAATGAAATGAGTCAATGGCAAGTCGGTTGAATCGTGACGGATTGTACCGTCTTTGAATGTAAACACTTCATTTTTGGCTCTTAATATTCCTTTTTCAAGAGGTTCCGGCAGTTTTGCTTCGGATATCATTCCAACTACGCCTTTCACCTCATCAACTCTTCTTACTTTAACGTTGTCTGAAGCTTTTTTAAGCATACTTGCAAGGGGAATGTTTTTAGTGCTTGGTTTTCCCATTTCGGTTGGATGGCCACATTTTGGACAAATGGAGTTAAAAGAACTGATTCCACATTCAGGATTGGTACATTTTCTTCTGGATAAATCAACTTTTATATTTCCCCTTTTAGCGGCGGTTGCCACCAGTCTTCTTGAACCGCCATAATTGCCGATTGGGAACAATCCGTGAGGTGCCGGCTTCATCAATCTTTCCTTGGATTTTTCAGGCCTACCGACACGGGTACCGATGTACGCCGGTGCCTTATTCATAATCTCAACAGGTGACACTTCGTTTACAGCTTCAATTGTGGTATTCCTTTGAGGCAATCTTTTAGGCAGTGTAACAAGCAGGGAATATGAGTGATCCTTGTCTATGATGATTTTCCCGTCACGCACCTTGTGGGGAACACCGATTATTTCCAGTGTCCTTTTCGGATAGGACATGTCCAATTTCAATTCTTCATTTGGCTTATAACCTGATTTGGATTTGTTCATTAAATCTATCAGGGAATTCAAATCATCGATAGTCACATCATTATAGCAGTAAGTGTATTTCGGATGAAGCGGAATGTCATAATCCTTGGAGAGTTTGAATGCTTCAATGGAAGGGATATAATCATATTCGAGTTTGTGCAAATCCAAATCATTATTGTCCTTATCGAATTTTTCACTTCTTGTCAATAATTGAATCCACCATTCTTCACACCATCCTGACGGGTATAAAGGCTGGTTGTTTCTTAAAAATTCTCCAAATGCAACAAGCATGTCGCCCAGGAATAAAATTTCAACAACATCCTTTTTAAGTTCACGTGCTTGCTTGATGCTGTCGATTATCACGACATCGCCGTTTTTAAGTTTGACGGTTGGTCCTTCAATTGAATCTACAGGAACGACACAGTTTCCTTTTCCAGGGTATTCGATTTTAAGCTGTGTTCCAACAGCCAAGAAATCAAGCAAGGCCATGGTGGCGGGGTGAACTCCCATTGTGGCGAGACCGGTATTTCTGCTTCTTCCGTATCTTAACCTAAATCCTCCTTTTTCTGAAGGGTAACCTAAAATAGGCCTTCCGCCAATGATATCCTGAATATATTTAGGTTCACTAACAATATCTGAATCTCCGCTGTCATCGCTTGTGGAATCATCCGTTTTAGGTTTTGAATATTCAGAAAGCCATTCCCAGTCAAGATTCAATTTCTTTGAAATTTTATGAATCTTTTTGGATTTTTGGATAACGCCCTCTACCATCGCAAGGAGGGCTCCTCCACGAATGTTGTTTGTTTCAACACGTTCTAAGTCCCTGTGGGATACTTCTACCTTATCAGTCTGTTCTCCTGTAACTTCAACGGGGATATGGTTTGCAGCGAATCTCACTTCTTCTGGTGTTGGTGAGTATTGGAGGTTTGTAACTTCTGACTCGTAAAGTTCAACTTCCTCTACATATCTTTCTATTTCCTCGTCAATCGGTTTGAAGGCATCGATATTAATAGCTTGTCTGATTTTGTCTCCTAAAAGAACCGCAAGTGCTGCAGCAGTACCTCCAGCACTCCTGATAGGTCCTGCAAAGTAGACTCCAATATATTTTGTTCCATCGAAGTTCTCTTTAATCTTCACTTGGGAAATACCTTCCAGGGGAGCCGCCACAACTCCTTCTGTTAGGATTGCAAGTGCAGTCCTGAGCCCCTGGTCGCATCTCTGTTCCTCATTGTAATCAGCCTTTTCGCCTTTCAGCTCAAAGGTTCCTGATGCAATTTCAGCAGCAATTTCAAAAGCAACTTCTTCTCTTGTTATATCTTGTTCCAATTCCTTAATACGATTTGCAACACCTTCAGGACCAACAAGCCCTTCTACTCTTTCAGCTAAATCCTTTGCAAGAGGCACTTCAGTTTTTGTTTCAACATCCAAACCTTTTGATCTAGCTTCATTAGCTATTTCGTATAGGTGATGGGTATCAGCTTCTAATCTGTCAAAATAATCCATTTTATCGCCACAAATAATAAAAATTAATTCAGTAATTATCTATTGATTTTCATAATATTAATATTATTTGCAAGTGTGAAAATATGTGTTGAAGTTATTATTGAAAGTGCATTTAAAAAATATTTAAATATATTGTTAAAGAAAAGATTATTTTTAGTATACTGTTGTTGAACTTTTTTATTATTGCTATTTTGGTGATATAAATGTCTGATAAAAAACCAATTAATGCCATGTATGGCACTAAAATGAGTTTAAATCTTGATAAAGTTAAAAAATCTAAAGAAGATGTAGTTGAAGAGCCTATTGAAGAGGCTCCTGTCGTTGAAGAAGTAGCAACAGAGGTTGTTGACGAGGCTCCTGTTGTTGAAGAAGTAGATGAAGAGGTTGTTGAGGAACCCTCTGAAGAAGCTGTTGAAGAGGATGAAGAGCCTGTTCAAGAAGAAGCAGAAGAAGCCGTTCCTCCTGTTGAAGAAGCTGTTGAAGATGAAGAAGAACCTCCGGCTAAAGAAGCGGAAGAAATCCCGGTCGAGAAAAAACCTGCTGAAAAAACTTCAAAAAAATCAGATGACAACATTATTAATAAGTTGAAAAATGAGATTTCTGAAAAATCAGAAAAATTATCTAATCAATCCAGTGAACTTAACTACTTGACTAATAAAGTTATTCCAAAGCTTAAAAAAGAAAATTCTGAGCTCAAGAGTGTAAAGATTGAATTAACCGATGCTTTAGAAAAAACTACTAGGAAATACTTTGATCAACTAGATATTAGTGAAGATTTAAGTGATAAAATCGGAAAAATTGGCGCCGAAAGTGCCGTTAATAAGGTAAGGGCAGATAAATTGGAATCTGAACTTGACTCTATTAAAGAAACCTATGAAGCAAAAATTGCTGATTTGAAAAAAGAATTGGATTCATTTGACACTTCTGAAGCTGATCATTTAAAAGATATGAATCAGAAATTACGCAATGAGCTTAAAGAAGTAAATGACAAATTAACCAGATCCAAAGATGAGAACAAAAAACTCAACGATGAGGTTATCGACTTAAGAAATGATTTAATTGAAATTGGCGATTATAAAGATGAAGTTGACAAGAAAAATAATCATACAATCGCTAAACTTAAGGAAGAGATTTCCTCCCTTACTTCTCAATTGAAAATTAAGGAAAGCAGCTATGACAAATTGTCCAATGAATCAAATAAAACAATTTCCGATTTAAGAAAACAAATAGCTAAACTTGAGGAAGCTTTAGAAAAAGAATCCAACAAAGGATTATTTAATAGATTTAAATAGATGATTTTTTCATCTATTAATTATTTTTTTTAAAATGACTGATGATGCTTATTTTATGAATGAAGCTATTGGGGAAGCTCAAAGATCTTTAACGGAAGGAGGAATTCCAATCGGAGCCGTTCTGGTTAAAGATGGTGAAATAATTTCTAGAGGTCATAATAGATTAATTCAAAGGGGTTCTGTAGTTTTGCATGCCGAAATGGATGCAATTGAAAATGCAGGTCGCCTAGATTATGAAGATTATATTAAATGTACATTATATACAACTCTATCGCCGTGTCCGATGTGCTCCGGTGCAGTAATTTTGTATAATATTCCCCGTGTCGTAATAGGTGAAAACACAACCTTGATGGGTGCGGAAAATTTTCTTGAATGCAACGGTGTGGAAGTTGTTGTTTTGAATGATATGCGATGCAGAGATTTGTTTTTAAAGTTTGCCTGTAACAATCCGGGTGTTTGGGAAGATGAGTTGGCAAAGGTTGGAAACACAACAGAGGTTAAATGATGGAAATTATAGTAACTGATGAGAGGGATGAAAGATTTATTGAATTTTGCGATTCATTCGGTTGTTTTATGGATGAACCTCAGGTTGTTTTGCTTTTGGATAATTTCGGTAAAATCGTAGGTTGCACCAGTTTCAAGGTCTATGATGCCGATTCATGTGAAATTACTACTTTATTTTTGAATTCATATGATAATCGTGAAAAGATTGCTTATAAACTAATCAGGCAGCTTGAAAAAATAGCCATTGATTATGAGTTTAAAAAAGTCAGGGTCAGCTTTGACAGCAGAGAGGATATCCTGGTTGAGATATTTGAAAAATTGGATTACCAGTTCATCGATGAAGTCTGCATGGAAAAGGAATTCAAAATTTTTGCTTAATTTTTTTTAAAAAAAGAAAGATTAAAAGATTAAGCTTCTTGTCTTAATCTTTTTACAACAAAGTCTTTGTCTAAACTTAACAGGAATGACGCAGCTCTAGGACCTTGTTTTTGACCAAGAATCATTTTATAGATTGCCTGGAAACCTTTTTGAGGTTTTAAACCTTGACCTTCTAGGATTTCATACATGGCATCGTGCAACTCTGTCGCATCACTAAATTCGGTTTTTTCCATTAAATCGGCCAAATCATTTAGGAATTGTGTCTGTTCATCAGTCAATGGTAATTTTGGAATGTTTTTAGTTTGCACTTGGAATTTCACGAATTTAGGTGCATAAGTGTCTAACCAGTAAATTACATTGTCAACCCTTTCTCTGTATTGGGCCAGTTCTGTTTCGGTCAAGTCAGCGAATTCCTTATCTTCAAAGCTTTTGGTTAATTGAGAGTTTTTCTTAAGAATTTCAAAGATTTTTTCCAAGTCGTCTCCTGCAATTTGGTAAGCGTTGACCAGGAATCTGAAAGGAGGCCTGAATGGAAGAGGACTTCCTTCGTTGATTTGAACTATTTCATAGATTTCCTTGAATTTCCTTGCTTCTTTTTCAGATGGTGCCTCTACTTCATCATAGAATACTTTTTCAACGGTATCAAACTGGTCGATGAAGTCTAAGTAAGGCATTTTTGGGGAGAAATCTTTTGCTTTCATAGGTTTTGACCTAAATAAGTAGTAGTGAAGACTTTCAGCAGGTCCGATTTTCAACCATTCGTCAGGAGCAAAGAATACACCATGAGACTTACTCATAGCTTCACCGTCTAATGTAATCCATTCGTATGGTACCGGATATGGTGCAGGATAGTCGAAGATTTTTTCAGAAATCACGCTACTTACATCGTAAGATCCGCCGCTTGCAGCATGGTCTTTTCCGAACGGTTCGCAGGTGGTTCCGAATATTTTCCATCTTGCTGCCCATTCCACTCTCCAGGTTAGTTTACCGTTTCCGGATTTGATGTCCATCTCACCATCATGTCCGCATTCGCATCTGTATTTGATGATGTCTCCATCGTAATCGTAAGCGTAAGTGGTATTTACACGTCCACATTCCTCACAGATAGGGTTGTAAGGAAGCCAGTCATCAGCCAAAGGTTCTCTTCTGTATTGGTTGAAGATTTCTTTAATCTCTTCAACTTTCTCTAAAGAGGTTCTAATGTAATCGTTATAGTCTCCGTTTTTATACATTTCAAAACCGGATTTGGCTTCCATTTCAATTCCATAGTCATCCATAACGGAAAGTAAAGGTTTTTCAAAGTGTTCTACAAAGTTAGCACAGCAGCCGTCAGGACATGGAATCATTGAGTATGGCATTCCTAAGTATTTGTCATAATCTTCAGGCAATGGATATGGAACTTTTCTCAAAGGGTCATGGTCATCAGCAATCCAGATTGTTTTGGCTTTTTTTCCTTTTTCTCTTAATTTCTTTCCAATTCCATTGGCTACAAATATGTCACATGAGTTTCCAATGTGAATACTTCCTGATATGGAAGTACCACTTGCAATAACGTGTTCCTCTACATCTCTTTTAGCCAGTTCATTAGCTACATTTTCTATCCAGTGTGTCATCTAAATTCACCATATAATAAAAAAGTTATCATAAAATAAGTTATAATTAAATTTTGTTCTTATTAATATAAAAAGATTAGTTAAATTAACTAACCTTAATATTGCCTAAAATTTTATCGATGGCATCCAGGAAATCTTTGGAAATAACTTTTTTCCTTTCGCTTCTTATTGCAAACATTCCGGCTTCTGTACATACTGCCTTCAAATCAGCGCCGGAAAGGCCTTCTGTTATTGCGCTTATGGTATCAAGGTCTATATTATCATCCAATTTCATCCTTCGGGTATGTATTTCCAGAATCCTTTGCCTGCTTTCTTTAACTGGATTAGGAACTTCAATTGTCCTGTCAAACCTTCCTGGCCTTAGCAGCGCTTCATCCAGAATGTCGGGCCGGTTTGTAGCGGCGATTATTCCGATGTCTCCTCTTGGATCAAATCCGTCAAGCTCTGCAAGAAGCTGCATCAATGTCCTTTGAACTTCCCTGTCGGCACCTTCGCTGTTTCCAACCCTTTTGGTTCCGATGGCATCGATTTCATCTATAAATATTATTGCAGGAGTCTTTTCCTTTGCAAGGTCAAAAACGTCTCTAACGATTCTTGAGCCTTCCCCCAGATATTTGTTGACAAATTCCGAAGCCACAATTTTAATGAATCTTGCATTTGTTTCGTTAGCCACGGCCTTTGCAAGCAATGTTTTACCCGTTCCAGGAGGTCCGTAAAGCAATATGCCTTTTGGCGGGTCAATTCCGATTTCTTCAAATATTTCCGGCTTTTTAATTGGAAGCTCTACGGTTTCTTTAACCTCAACTATTTGCGGGTCAAGTCCTCCAATATCTTCATATGTGACATCAGGCTTTTCGTCAATTTCCATAGCGGTTACATCTTTGTCCTTTTTTGCAGGAAATACATTAACGACAGTTAAGGTGTTCTGATTTAGCGCAACTCGAGCTCCTGGTTCGAGCAGTTCTGTTTTGATTGACCTTGGGTAATTTACTAGAAATTCATGACCTACATTGCCTTTAATTCCGACTTGGTTGTTGTCAAAAACTTCTGTTATTGTTGCAAGTATTAGTGGGGTTTTCTTAAACGAGTTGATTTCGCCTTTCAGTTCTTTGATTTTACCTTCCAATTGGTGGTTGCTGACATTTGTTTTGAGCTGTTCGCCTTCAAGACTTCTGACTTTCTCCATCAGTTCTTCTTTTGTTTTGGTATTTTCCTTTTTTAAGGATTCGATTGTTTCAATCAATTCCTCTTTTGAAGCTTCTTTTACAGATTCCATAATCTCCCCCTCAGTATAACTTATGTTATTATAATATTTTAACATTTATGGCGCTGCTTGTTTTTTAAAAAAAGATTTTGGCTTTGGTATTTGCTGGTTAAAATAAGTGTAGTTTAATGTAAAAAGTTGTTAAATTAAAAAAGAAGTAAAAATAGATAGAAATCTATCTATTTGATAAGGTCAGAATCGGATTGGTCCAACCATTCGTTAACGATTTTTACTGCACAGTAGTTACCGCACATTGTACATGTGTCTTCTTCTTCAGGAGGTCTTTGATCTCTTTTTGCACGTGCAGCTTCAGGAAACATTGCGCAAGCATATTGTGCTTCCCAATCAAGGTTTTTCCTTGCTTCAGCCATTGCTAAATCTTGTGAACCGTCAATTTGGCCGGTTGCTAGGTCTCCAGCATAAGCTCCGATTTTAGTTGCAATTACACCTTCTCTTACATCATCTGGATTTGGTAAAGCAAGGTGTTCTGCAGGAGTCACGTAACAGATGAAGTCGGCTCCGGCTTTTGCAGAGGATGCTGCACCGATAGCGGACACGATATGGTCGTAACCAGGTGCCACGTCACATACAATAGGTCCAAGCATGTAGAAAGGAGCGTTGGAACACATTTTCTTTTGAATCATTACGTTTGTTGGAATTTCATTAATCGGAATGTGTCCTGGTCCTTCAATCATACATTGTACTCCGGCTTCACGGGATCTATCAATCAATTCTCCTAAAATGATCAATTCTTGTATTTGGGCCCTGTCGGTTGAGTCTGCGATAGATCCTGCTCTCATACCGTTAGCAAGTGAAAGAACGACGTCATGTTCTTTTGCAATCTCTAAAACGTAATCGAAGTTTTCGTATAGTGGGTTTTCCTTTTCATTTTCAACAATCCATCCGGACATGAATGATCCTCCACGGGATACGAGTCCTGTTACACGGCCTTGTCTTTTGAGTCTGGTCAAGGTTTCAATGTTGATACTACTGTGGATTGCCATAAAGTCGATACCATCTTTTGCCTGTTTTTCGATGGTGTTAAATAAGTCATCTTCAGTCATGTAAATTACAGAACCGTCTCTTCTGATACTTTCGATAGCCGCTTGATATACAGGCACTGAACCAACTGGCAATGGAGACATATCCAAAACTCTATTTCTGATTACATCCAAATCTCCACCAATACTCAATTCCATTAAACAGTCTGCACCATTGTCGATTGCAATTTGTGCTTTCAATACTTCTTCATCGAAGTTCACAATATCAGTTGAAGTTCCGACAGTTGCATTTACCTTTGTTCTAAGTCCTGCACCGATACCTGCAGCTTCAATATCTCTATTTACATTTCCAGGTATTACTATAGTTCCGTTCGCCACGGATCTTAAGATGAAATCTTCTGAAACATTTTCTATTTCTGCTACATGTTTCATTTCATCGGTTAATATACCTTTTTTCGCATCACTAATTTGTGTCATCTTGAATCATCCCTCAATTAAGATTTATAACAGTCAAATTTATTTTAAAATATTCTCATACTAATTGATAATTTGTTATTTTTATTTAATACTATTTAAATTAATAGGATTATTTTTAATTCTATTATATTTGAGATATATAAAGTTTTTTTTAAAAAATAAGTTATTTCAATATTTAATTGTTAAATTAAAGCATTATTGATAAAAATAAAGTTTACTTTAAAAAATAGTAAAGAGAATAGATTTAGTAAAATCCATTCATCCTTTCAAATGCATCATCGAAACTAGGCATGTTTGTCTGACAGCCTTGATGCTCTACAATAAATGATGAGACTGATGATGCAAATTTGGCTGATTCTTCTAAAGATTCTCCATTTAGGAATCTTGATAGGAATCCTGCTCTGTAGGAATCTCCAGCTCCGGTTGGGTCAACCGCTTCTCTGGTTATTGCATCAATCTTAATCTTATCTTCATTGGAGTAAATTTCACTACCGTTAGCTCCACAGGTTTTTACAATTATCTTTGGACCTAACTCCCTTAAACCGTCAAGGTCAACTTCCAATGCATCCAAAATTCTTTCGATTTCATGATGGTTGGCAAAGAGGATTGTAGTGTTTTCGATTACATCCTTCAATTTTTTGGTATCATACATTCCGAGGTCTTGGCCAGGATCAAATGAAACTAGTATATCTTCATTTTTTGCCTCTTCTGAACATTTCCAGTTATAGTCAGGGTCTCCGGTTGCAAGGTGAACGGCTGTAGCGTTTTTTATTGCAGAGGTTGGCACTTTGCTTTCTGCAAATTCACGTGCGGCACCCCAGTAGAAGTAACTGATTTGGTCTCCATTGTCATCGGTTAAAACAAATGCTGTAGGTGTTGCTTCACCTGGAACTATAATCAGTGATTCGGTGTCGATACCTAAATTTTGCATATGTTCGTAGTATTCTGTTTTCTTAAAGTCTCCACCAACGGCGGATACCAGTGATGTTTTTAATCCTAATTTTGCTCCAACACAAGCTACGTTTGCAGCAGCCCCACCATTAAATGTTTTCATATTGGTTATAGGTGCTGAAAAGTTAGCTTTTGGAAATTCAGGTACTCTAATTATATAATCATGAGCAGAGTGTCCGATTGCTAGTAAATCTCTGTTTTTTGCCATAATATCGCCTTTTTGTATTTCAATTTAATATTGGTCCTTATCATTATTTAATGTTTTGAAAAATCGTATAGGTCGTTGATATGATTTTTCACAAAATCATAATGTCATTGGGAGGTAATTAATAATTATATGTTATTAATTTAAATTTTATTTCCCAAGAGCATTTGAAAAGTAATTCTAGATTAATGTAAAACCCTGTTTTTCAATAAGTTCCTGTCCGTCATTAAGTAAAAATTCAATAAACTCGTCAACTTCGGGTTTATCTTCATTTACCTTAATCACGCTGATTACATGTCTTGTATCAAATTTTAAAATCTCGTTTCCCTTAAAATAACTGGCATTTAAAAAGCTATATAGATTTTCAGAATTTTTAACTAATTTAAATGCATCAAACTGTGAGTTGACGGTATGTTTTAGACTATAATTTATGTCATAATGTTCCAGACTGTTCCAGGCAAGCCTCTGTGCTGAACCTTCAACATTTACAAATTCAAGGTCTTCCAAGTCGTTAATGCTTTTAATCTCTTTTGAATTTGGGTTTGAAATCAAAACGAGGTAATCGTAAGCTATTGGTGTAAAATCAATATTCAACTCATAAGCAATCAAAGGATCGTCAAGCGTTAAGATATCTACCGCACCTCTTTTTGCAAGCTCAAATGCGTCCTTGTCGCTGCTGCTGTAGACATTTATGTTGAATGGCTGTCTGATACTTTCCAGAAGTCCGGAACTTATATGGCCGCCTGCAATATTGATGTTTGATGTTTTTTTAATTTGAATAATGTATTTCCTGTATTCGTTAAGAAGGTCAGTTCCCGCTTCAGTCAATAATGTTCCGTTTCCCACTTTTTGTGTTATTTTAAGACCTAATTTCTGCTCAGCTTTCAATAATCTTCTATTAAATACTGTATGGGAAATGTTCAACTCTTTGGCGGATCTTCGCTGGGATTTTGTTCGGGCTAATGATTCTAAACTTTGATACAGTTTATAGTCATAAATGTCATCATTTATCTTTAAGCTGATTAACCCTTCGCTTTGAAATTTCATTAATTATATATAAAATTGTTGTCATAATTAATAATATTGGTTTTAAATTTTTTGGGAATTAGATAAAATGGAAATAATGAAAACGTCTATAAGAGCAATATTGGATAATATTGAGACAGCACAAGATTTTTTAGATGAAGAAACAGTAAACCAATTTGAAGACATTATTATCAACTCTAAAAATGTTTTTGTTACTGGAGCTGGGAGATCCGGGCTTGCAGCTAAAGCATTTGCAATGAGACTGATGCATTTGGGTTTAAGTTCATATGTGGTAGGTGAGACAATATCTCCAGCTATTAATGCAGAAGACTGCATAATTGCAATTTCAGGTTCTGGAGAGACAAATACTATAGTTTCTGCTGCAAGAATAGCTAAAAATAGAGGTTCTAAAGTATTGGCTGTTACTTCTTATCCGGAATCAACTTTAGGCCAATTGGCTGATGGGTATCTTCTAGTTAAAGGAAGAACTAAAAAAGAAGTTGATGATGAAAATTATATGAAACGTCAAATTCATGGGAATTATACTTCATTAACTCCACTTGGTACTGCATTCGAGTTGACCACTTTGGTATTTTTGGATGCTATTGTTTCTGAGTTAATGGAAAAAATGCAGCAAACTGAAAGTGATTTGAAAGCAAGACACACAGTATTGGAATAATCAGAAGATTATTCTATTCTGATTATTGTATATGTTACATCTTTGGCCTCTCAGAAAGCCAACCAATGTAATATTTCCTTTTTTTGCAATGTTGTATCCTGAATTAGCGGGAGCTGCGTTTGAAGCGAGTATCGGCACACCTGCTCTTGTCATTTTTATTACCATGTCCGCAGGCATTCTTCCGCTGTAGATTACGTATGACTGTGAAAGGTCAAATTCATGTAATAAGCCGTATCCAATCACTTTATCTACAGCCACATGACGGCTTACATCCTCTTTTACTATAAACTTGTCCTCATAAACAATCCCCGCAACATGTGTTCCGCCGGTGGCCTGCCAGATTTCGGCATTGTCTTTAAGCTCTTCAATTCTTGAAATCAGCTCTTCAACTTTTACCTGGAAATCGGATTCGACAGGATTCACGGTTTTGATTTTGCTTCTCCATCCTCCGGCAGAATCGGAACAAAGGACGGTTTCATTTGTTTTAAGCAATGTATCATCAATTTGAGCGTAAATTTGAGTGCCTTCAACTTTTATTTCCTTGATTGCGTCCATTGAATTTACCATATTTTCGTTGAATAGGTATCCTACAGCAAACTCTTCAAGTGAATCTTCAATTGCGGATAGGCTGCGGCTTATACTTCCGTTTATTGTCAATGTGATTGTTTCATCTTTTACAACCTTTTCTTTGGTGTCAGTTGCATTTCCATTTTTATAATTTATTGCATCAATCTCTTCAATTTTCATTTCCTTAGCTCCTGTTATTAATATATTATAAGGCCCACCATATAATAAACTTAATATGCAAATTTTTTTCATTTGATTTTTTTTAAGTTTGATTTTTATCTTTTATCATGAATATCTAACTGATTAAGGATTTTTTTTATATTTAAAGAAATAAATGGTTTTTATTTTAATTGATATTAGTTTTAATTTATATTTTAAATTAGTAAATTATTTAAAATGTTATATACATATATTCTTATCGTAAAAAGCTATGTGATTGCTATGAATAAGAAAAGTAAAATGATTATTTTGATATTGGTTATTCTGGTTGTGGCCGCTGTTGCAACCCATTTGTTTTTAACTCCTTCGACAGTTGAAACCAGAGGGTCCAAAAATGTAACCGATATGATTGGCCGGTCTTTGGAGATACCTGCTTCGGTGGATAACATCGTTGCAACCAGTCCTCCGATGACTACTGTGCTGTATATGATTGCACCGGAAAAATTGAAAGCAGTCAACTTCCAATGGACTGATGACGAGCTTAAATATGTTCCAGGTCAATATGCCAATTATCCCGTTGTGGGAGGATGGTACGGTACACAGGATGGTAGCTATGAAGAGTTTATTGCAGCCGAACCTGACTTGATTATCGAATCAATTGACGAAGGTGGAGATGGAGATTTATCTACCGTAAACGAACGCCAGGAAAAGTTCGGCACTATTCCGGTTTTGGCCGTAAAGGACACTACCAATGTTGAAAAGGTGGGAGAATCAATAACATTTATGGGGGAAGTTGTTGGAGCACAGGATAAGGCCAAACAGCTAAATGATTTCAACGATAAGTATCTGGACATGGTTCATGACAGGGCCTCCAAATTATCCGACGGCGATAAGAGGACAGTCTATTATGCCGAAGGAGATGACGGTCTTCAGACAAGTCCTTCCCATTCCACACACGGGCAGCTGATAGATCTGATTGGTGGAAAGAATGTGGCCGATTCAGCAGGTCAGGGAAATACCACTTCAGGCATTCAGGTATCTATTGAACAGGTAATAAGCTGGAATCCGGACATTATCATCACAAATGATAAGGAATTTTATTCCAAAGTTTATTCGGATAATAACTGGGCTCAACTTGATGCTGTCAAAAACAAGGAAGTCTATTTGTGCCCTCAATCTCCGTTCAAATGGTTTGATAGGCCTGTTGGAGCAAACATGATTATTGGGGTTCCATGGACTGCTAAAGTTATTTATCCTGATGATTATAAGGATATTGATATGGTTTCTGCAACCAAAGAGTTTTACAGTAATTTCTACCACTTTGATTTGAGTGATGACCAGGCAAAACAGATATTGCTGGATTCAGGTCTTAAGGAATCAAACTTGTGATGATTTTTATGAATGATGAAACAAAGGAAATTGTAAATATTGTACTTTTGGTTTTTCTTCCCATTATTCTGTTTTTCGGTTCATTTTTGATGGGAAGATATCCT
This sequence comes from Methanobrevibacter sp., assembly GCF_045126245.1. Lineage (GTDB taxonomy): Archaea > Methanobacteriota > Methanobacteria > Methanobacteriales > Methanobacteriaceae > Methanocatella. The sequence goes on from NZ_JBGVOG010000015.1 coordinate 26,187, forward strand.
ATTAGCCCAATTGATGTTGTAAGTACAATTCTATGTCCTATATTTCCGCAGTTGGAAGTTTCATCTACAATTACTACTATAGTCTTTGAAATAAGGCTTCCAAGAATCATTGCGGCACTTGTTGTTGGCGCTTGCCTTGCAATGGCAGGGGCTGCATTTCAAAGCATATTCAAAAACCCCCTTGTATCTTCAGATTTATTGGGCGTTTCTAACGGTGCAGGTTTCGGGGCTGCCTTAGCCATTTTAATCAGCGGTGCCAATGTCATAACCCAAATTTTCGCATTCGTTTTTGGATTGGTATCAGTATCGATTACATATATGATTTCAAGGAGCTATAAGGCAGGGGGAATATTGGTTCTTGTCTTGTCAGGGGTGGCGATTTCCGCATTTTTCAATGCGCTGATTTCAGCCGTAAAGTTCATTGCCGATCCCGACGACAAATTGCCTGAAATCGTTTACTGGCTGATGGGCAGTTTGGCTTCCGTTACAATGGATAAGCTGCTGATGATAGCAATTCCAGTAATAATCGGTGCGGTTATCCTATTGCTGCTTAGATGGCATATGAATCTCTTGGCAATGGGGGATGAAGAGGCGCAATCTTTGGGAGTCAATCCCGTTAGGATTAGATTATTGATAATTGCTGGATGTACATTATTGACATCTGCCGCCGTTTCAATCAGCGGCATAATCGGATGGATAGGTTTGATTATTCCCCATATGGCGAGGATGATTGTAGGTCCTGACAATAGGATATTGATGCCCGCTTCATTAAGTTTGGGGGCAAGTTTTCTGCTTCTGGTGGATAACATTTCCCGTGCGGTACTTTCCATTGAAATACCTATTGGTATTCTAACTGCCATAATCGGTGTTCCGATATTTTTATACTTGCTTAAGAGGGGGTATTCGGAGTGGTCGTAGATAGATTGTTTGAAGTGAAAAACATTTCATTTTCATATGATGGTGAAAAAATATTCGATAATATTAGCTTTTTCATCGATAAGGGTGATGTTTTATGCATTCTAGGCCCTAATGGAACCGGGAAAACCACTCTTATTAAATGTCTGAACGGTCTGCATGATGTCGGTTCGGGCGAAATTCTTGTCAACGGAAGGAATTTAAAGGATTTGTCTTTCGCTGAAATTTCAAGACATATTGGTTATATACCTCAATCCCATGTACCATCATTTCCATTCACGGTTTTGGATGTTGTTGTTATGGGAAGGGCACCATATTTGAATTTAACAGATTCTCCAAAGGATAGCGACATGGAAATTGCCCTCAATTCCTTAAGGACTTTGGGCATAGATCATCTGAAGGATAAGGAGTACACAAACTTAAGCGGTGGGGAAAGGCAGTTGGTATTCCTGGCACGTGTATTGTGTCAGCAACCGGACATATTGATATTGGACGAGCCAACTTCCCACTTGGACTTCGGCAATCAAATTAAACTTTTGGAAATAATAGACAATCTGTCCAAGTCAGGATTGTCGATTATAATGTCTTCACATTTTCCGGACCATGCTTTTTTAAGTTCAACTAAGGTTGCAATCATGAAAGATAAGAAATTCATTGATTTTGGAACTCCGGATGATGTCGTAACTGAGGATAATCTGAAAAAGGCTTATTCCATTGATGTTAAGCTAATTGAATTGGATGACAAGAGAAAGGTATGTGTACCTTTAAAGACAAATTTAAAATTAGATTTATAAGGTGATTATATGAATGAAAAGGATTATGATGAACAACTTGCAAAGGCCGCCGAGTTTCATGGCCACATCTGTGGCGGAATAGCTATCGGAACAAAATTGGCAATGTATGGGCTTGAATTGTTGGGAATGGAATTGAACGAAAGACATAAAAACCTAATTGTATTTTTGGAAATTGACAGATGCATGTCCGATGCAGTCCAATCTGTTACAGGATGTTCCATGGGTAAAAGAACTCTTAAACAGATGTACTACGGTAAATTTGCGGCAACATTCTATAATCAGGACACTGGTGAAGCATTAAGAATCACCGATGCAGATGCAAATAAGAAATTCAAGGATGAGGAGACCAAAGAAGAGATGATTGCTCGTTTTAGGCGCACTCCTCCTGAAGAATTGTTTAAGGTCGATAAGGTAAAAATTGAATTGTCAAAATCAGACATGCCGGGCAAACCTTATACTACAACATTCTGTACCGTTTGCGGTGAGAAGGTATCTGACGGTCGCCATGTCCTTAGGGGTGGAAAACCGGTTTGCATATCATGCGCTGAAGGGTCATATTATGAATTGATTGAAGAGTAGGAATGGCAATACTCTTTATTTTGGTTTTATGATATTTCCTTAAACTTTTTATTTTATTTTAATTTCAATCATTTTTTATTATTTTTCTATTTAAACTAGTTATTATTGTTGAATTTAATTTTTATTCATTTTTAGTTAATTAATAATATTTTAATTTATTTTTTACGATATGTTTAAATAATCATATAGAGTAATATTTAATCAATAAAGATTTAATGGGTTGTAGTAATATGGATTTGATTGGAGGATATCTGTTAATAATTTTAATCTTATTTGCAGCTAATTTTTCTTTATTGATGGGGAATTTCAAAATTGACAATATCAAATTGATATTGGTGTCATTTGCCGCTTTTGTCATATCATTTATGCTGATGATGGGATCCGCTTATCTTAACGGCACTTTATCGTTTTTGATGGATAATTTCAGCTATTTGTTCATTGCCCTCAGCATTCTTGTATTTTCAACATTCCTTCATTACTTCAGAAAAAATAATTTGCGGCTTGCAATCGCATCCATTATAATATTATATATTATATCTGTCATTACACTTTCATCACAATCAGATTTATCTCTGGTTGATGGCTTGTTATATTCTTTATTTGTTTTTATAATTGTATTTGTTGTTTATCAACTTACAAAATTATTAATTCATGCTAAAAGGGACTATCCTGTAATCATTGGAGAATACATGTCTTTATTTGCATTATTATTGTTTATTTTTGGATTGACATACACTTCAACAAGAACTCTAGACTATAACATGTTTTCCCCATTTTTGATTTTGACTCCAACTTTTCAGTTGATTTATGTAATAATTGGAATAATCGCTGTTTTGATTATAGGTGTAGTTTATAGTGATTATACGGGAGGCAACTCATGATACTCCAAGGAACTCAAACGTTAACTTCGTTGATTCATATAATTTCTGAAAGTTTACTAACTCCAGTTGTAATTCTGTTAGTTATTGCAGTAATTATCGTTCTTTTGGCTTTTGGCGGTGCCATTAATGAATTTATTTCAAGAAAGCCTATCTCTTCAAAAGAATTAGAGGAATTGATTAGAAGTATTTCGTTTTCAAACAATGTATCTCAAATGAAGGAAGTAATTAGCAATAGTAATTTATTTGATTATCAAAAGGAAGTTTTAAATAGAATTGCGGATAATCATGACATCGGCAAGGAAGCAAGAAAGGCTTTTGCCAGTGAGTTAATATCCGATGAGGAAACAAGATTGATTAAAAGCACCAATAAAACAGATGTTCTTGTCAGAGTCGGACCGATTTTGGGTCTTTTAGGCACTTTGATTCCTTTGGGTCCTGGTTTGGCGGCATTGGGTAGTGGTGACATATCTACCCTTGCACAAGCATTGACTATTGCATTTGATACGACAGTAACAGGTTTGTCAGTTGGTGCGCTTGCTTATGTAATTTCCAAATTCAAAAAGCAATGGTATGAATCAGACCTGATTGTAACTGAAACACTTGCCGAAGCCGAATTGGAAGCCCTGAACAGATGGTGAAATCATGCTTAGAAAAAGAAGGAGAATTTCAGAATCCGAAGATGATGACCCAATGGGAGGTTTAAATAACCTTTCGGATGCGATGCTTGTTTTGGCTTTGGGATTTTTGATTTTTGCCATTATGGCGATATCAGTCAATCCGAACATGATTTCAGATGCATCTTCTACAACACAGGATGTTTCAACTGCAGACACGTTTACTCAAAATTATACTGATGCCGGTGGACTTGAAGACAGTGGTTATAGCGAGGTTGGAAAGGTATATCAAGATCCAAATACTGGTGAGCTAGTACTTGTATCGGGTTAGATTTTCATCTCACTCGATTTTCTTATTTTTTTAGCATCAATTTTGTCTTATATTTTCTTTTGATTATTTATCCAATTGAATATTTTTGCATTGATTTTCCTCGATTTTTATCAACGATAATTTTATTGCCATATATAAATGTATGATATGTTAATATATTCAATTCGATATTTTTAAAAGATTGTATATTTCTTTTAAAATGATAATTATTTTTATATTTATATTTAAATTAAAAAACAGTTTACATTTGAACCAATATTATTTTAAACAGTCTATTAATGGAAGCTATTTTTAAAAATAAGAGTTTTAATCGATGTGATTATCAATTAACAAGGTATAATTACTACAATATTATATTACTCCATTATCCTATTTAAGTATTTCTTTTAGAGCCTAATAACAAACCCTTTTTATATATTAAATGATATATATATTTTCATAATACTTTGAACGATTAACTTTGGGATTCATTAGTATTATAAAAAATTATAAAAAAGGGATAAAGAGGTTGATAAAATGAGTTCATTCAAAAGTCCAGTAGATACTGCAAAAGCAATTTCTGCAACTGCTGGAGCAAAAAACTCTGCAAATATTGTCAATGTGATTTTACTCTCCTTTTTAGCAGGAGCATATATCGCATTTGGAGGTTTATTAGCTGAAGTAGCTAATGCAGGTATGGTAGCTGCAGGTTTACCAATTGGTTTATCCAAATTCGTATTCGGTGCAGTGTTCCCTGTAGGTTTGATTATTGTTGTACTCGCAGGATCTGAATTATTCACTGGTAATGTAATGTTCATGACTATCGGTGTATTAGACGGTTCTGCTACTATTGGCGGACTTGCTAAAAATTGGGTAATCAGCTGGTTATTCAACTTCGTAGGTGCATTATTCGTTGCATACGTTCTTGCATTTATGGGAGGAATTATTACTTCTGACCCAGCTATTCAAGCAGGAGCTATTAAAGTAGCAACTGGTAAAGTTGGAATGACCTTTGATGTAGCTTTCATTAAGGCTATCGGTTGTAACTGGCTTGTATGTTTAGCTGTATGGTTAGCAAACGCATCCGATGATATCATTGGTAAAATCTTCGGTATTTGGTTCCCAATCATGGCTTTCGTAACCATTGGATTTGAGCACAGTGTTGCAAACATGTTCTTCATACCATTAGGTATGTTCTTAGGTGCTGAAGGTGTTAACTGGGTTACTATTATTGTAAACAACTTAATTCCTGTAACTCTCGGTAACATCGTTGGTGGTGCAATATTCGTAGGCTGTATCTATTGGTTCACTTACCTTAAAGAATAAGCTAGTAAACTTTAAATTAAGAAGCTTTCTAAAGCTTCTTTTTTAATTTATTTAAATAAATAATATTATTTTGGAGATTATAAAATGGTTGAAATTAAATATGTGCCAACAATCTGTCCTTACTGTGGTACCGGTTGTGGACTTAACTTCGTTGTAAAAGACGAAAAAATTGTTGGTGTAGAACCTTTAAAAAGACACCCTGTAAATGAGGGTAAAGTATGTCCAAAAGGTAACTTTGGATATCAGTTTATTAATAGGGAAGACAGATTAACTACTCCTTTAATAAAAGAAAACGGTGAATTCAGAGAAGCATCTTGGGATGAAGCTCTTGATTTAGTAGCTAACAAACTCAAAGAAGTATCTGACGAAGATCCAAACAAAGTCGGATTCTACGCATGTGCTCGTTCACCTAACGAAAACATTTACATTACTCAAAAATTAGCTAGAGTAGCTTGTCAAACTCAAAACGTAGACCACTGTGCACGTATTTGTCACGGTCCTACCGTAGCAGGTTTAGCTAACACTTTCGGATCAGGTGCTATGACCAACGGATTCGACAGTATCAAAGAAGCTGACTACATATTCTGTATTGGATCAAACAACATGGAAGCACACCCATTGTTTGGACGTAAAATGATTCAAGCTAAACAAAACGGTGCTAAATTAGTTGTATTAGACCCAAGATTCACTCCTACTGCTAAAATCGCAGATGAATATGTACAATTTGAAACAGGTACTGACGTAGCTTTAATGAACGCTATGATTAAAGTCATCATCGACAAAGACTTACATGACAAAGAGTTCATTGCTAACAGAACCAAAGGTTTCGAAGAAATGAAAGAAACCGTTCAAAAATACACTTTAGAAATGGCTTCTGAAATTACCGGTATTAAACCTGAAGTAATCGAACACTTAGCTGTAGAATATGCATCTGCTGACAAAGCAGCTATCGTATACTCATTAGGTATTACCGAACACTCTCACGGTGCTGACAACGTTATGTCCACTGCAAACCTTGCAATGTTAACTGGTAACATTGGTAGACAAGGTACTGGTGTAAACCCATTAAGAGGACAAAACAACGTACAAGGTGCTTGTGATATGGGTGCATTACCTTCCGATTACGTAGGTTACAGAAAAGTTAAAGACCCAGAAACTACCGCATGGTTCAACGACTACTACAGTGGATACGGATATGAAGTAAACTTACCAACCACTCCTGGTTTAACCTTGGTAGAAATGATGAACGCTGCTCACGCTGGTGACTTAAAAGTATTATACATCCACGGGGAAGACCCAGTTCTCTCTGATGCTGACGTACAACACACTAAAGAAGCACTTGCAAACTTAGAAATGTTAGTTGTACAAGAATGTTTCTTAACCGATACTGCACAATGTGCTGATGTTGTTTTACCTGCAGCAGGTTGGGGTGAACAAGAAGGTACATTCACCAGTGGTGAAAGAAGAGTACAATGCTTACACAAAGCACAAGAACCACCTGAAGGCGCAATGTTAGATTGGAAAATCATGGAAGAAATCGCAGTCAGAATGGGCGTACCAAGAGAACTGTTCCACTATGAATCTGCTGAAGAAATCTTCGAAGAAATCAGAGAATGTGCTCCTATCATGGCTGGTATGAACCGTGAAAGATTAGACACTCCTGAAGCACTTCATTGGCCTTGCCCATCTGAAGATGACCCATGTCAACCATTAATGCACAAAGAAAAATTCGCACACCCTGATGGTTTAGGAATCTTCCAAGCATTAGAACACAAAGGACCTGTTGAAACTGTAGATGAAGAATACCCATTATTATTAACCACTACTAGGATTTTGTTCCACTACCACGCAGCAATGACTAGAAGATGTGAAACATTAAGCAATGAGGTAAAAACAGGATTCATTGAAATCAACACCAAAGATGCTGAAGCAAGAGGAATTATTAACGGCGAAGTTGTAAAAGCTTTCTCTAGAAGAGGAGAAATCGCAATTCCTGCTCGTGTAACTGATGACATCAGAGAAGGTATTGTAAACATTCCAATGCACTTTGTAGAATGTGCAGCTAATGTATTAACCAACTCCGATTCTTTCGACCCTAAATCTAAAATGGTTGAATTAAAAGCTTGTGCTATTCAAGTAGAAAAACTCCCTGAAGTATTAGAAATGAAAGGAGAAGTCTACAAAGATGGTACTGACACTGAAATCAAAGCTGAAAACATGTCAACTACTACCGTACAAGTAGGAAAATAAATGAGGAGTAGATTTAAATGAGCGCAAAAATAAACGATATGTACTACGCATACTCTGCTATTGAAGATATCAAAGAAAAAGGGGAATACGGCGGAGTAGTAACTACTATCATGAAATACTTATTAGAAGAAGGTATCGTTGACGGTGTTGTCGGTGTAACCGAAGGTCACGATATTTATGATGGTGTTCCAACCCTTGTAACCGATCCTGCTGATGTAATCAAAACCGCAGGTTCAATTCACTGTGGTACCTTAAACATTGCAAAATTCGTATCCAAATACTTAGACGGCGCAAGATACATGAAACTTGCAGTTGCATGTAAACCTTGTGATGCAATGACCATCAGAGAATTAATGAAAAAAGGAAAAATCATCGAAGATAACGTAATTATGATTGGTGTAAACTGTGGAGGAACTATGTCACCTGTTCCTACCATGAATATGATTAGAGATGTATATGAATTAGATCCTAAAGACGTTATCAAAGAAGAAATCTCTAAAGGAAAACTCATCATGGAAACTGCTGATGGTGAAAAAGGTTTCAAAATCGATGAATTAGAAGAACAAGGTATGGGAAGAAGAGAAAACTGTCAAAGATGTAACCTTAAAATCCCTTCCAACGCTGACTTAGCTTTAGGTAACTGGGGGGTTATCGGTCCTTTAGCAGGAAAAGCTACTTTTGTTGAAGTATTTTCAGAAAAAGGTGCAGAAATCTTAGACAAAGTTATTGAAGCTGGTTTAATTGCTACCGAAGAACCTATCGAAAAAGGTATCAAAATCAGAGAAAACATCAACAACTTCATGCTTAAAGAATCCCAAGCTAAAAAAGAAGTTGATTACGCAGGCACTACCGGAGACATCATTGATGTATTCTACCAATACGAAGATGAATTCTCCAAATGTATGAAATGTTACGGCTGTCGTGAAGCATGTCCATTATGTTTCTGTGAAGACTGCTGTCTTGAAGCTGAAGGTCCTGAATGGGTACCTGGTGGATACACTCCTGCAGCTCCATTCTTCCACTTAACACGTTTAGTACACATGGTTGACGCATGTACCAACTGTGGACAATGTTCCGAAGTATGTCCATGTGAAATCCCTGTTGCTAAAGTATGGAGTACCGTAAACAACAAAGTAAGAGAAATCTACGGATACATTCCTGGTATGGGTAGTGACGATCCACTTCCATTCACAGACCACGTATCCAAAGCTAAATGGTTATAATTGGGGGTTTCCCTATTATACCACCTTTTTTTCTTTTTTTTAAAAAATTAATTTTTATTTAATCAGCTATTTTTCAAAAGATTTTTAAAAAAAGTTATTTGTTGAATGGTTCACGATTGTTGATACCATCCAGGAATATTTTTTCCAATTGTTCTTCGCTTTCACCATTTCTTACATGTGAAATCAATTCAACAAGATTGTCGTTTCTTAAAAGGCATGGTTTGATTTTTCCATCTGGTGTTATCCTCAATCTGGAGCAATTTGCACAAAAGCTAGAGTTATCAACCGGTCTTACTATCTCGATTTCTCCACCGTTGATGTAATATTTTTTACGGCCTTGCATAAACTTACGTTCACGCACATCACTAGCCATATCAGCCAATCTTTTTTCAATGGAATCCAGCGGGTAATGGTAATCCGCATTGAACTTGTCATCATCACAGTTTTCGCTTTCTATCAGTTCAATCAACTGAAGCACCATGCCATTGTCTCTGCAGAATTCAAACATGTCCTTTACCTCATCCTGATTGATGTCTTTCATTATGACCATGTTGATTTTAACCGGATATAGGCCGACTTCAACGGCTTTCAGGATACCCTCTTTGGCTTTGTTCAGATAATCCATTTTTGTAACGAACTTGTAGGTGTCACGATTTAAAGTATCTAGGCTTACATTTACCCTATTAAGTCCTGCTTCCTTTAGGCCTTCGGCATATTTTCCAAGCAATACTCCATTGGTTGTAAGAGAGATATCCTTAAAATCAAGGCTTGCAATTTTTTCAACAATCTCAACAATGTCCTTTCTGACTAGGGGATCTCCACCTGAAAGTCTGATTTTTTTAACTCCTATCTTTTTGGCTATTTTGCATATCCGGTATATTTCATCGGGAGTCATTTCATCCTTTGAGGAAACCATCCCGTCATGGTGGCAGTAGATGCAGTTTTCATTGCATCTGTTTGTAATAGTGATTCTAAGTGAAATGATTGGTCTTGAATATTTATCCTTAACAAATTCATCAGTCACAATATCACTCCTCAACCCTGATTTTTATATTGTTGATTTCTTCATCCATTTTTAGAGTGTTTATGACTGCAAAAATAGTTTCTTTTAATATTCCGCTTGTGAATTCATTGATTTCTACAGGTTTGTTATTTGTTTTAAGAACAATGTCTGCATCAGTCAGATTGTCATCATGAATATCTGATATCTCAACATCTATACTCTTCACATCATCTTCAGTTTTAATGGATTTAACCATTGCGTTTATGGAGTTTGTAATAATGTCATTTGTGAATTGATTTATCATAAGATTTCTGTCATTTATCAAAATTGTGGTTTTTTTGTCAATTTTGGCGGGTTTTTCGCTATCCGGAATAATCAATTCAATTTTTCTAACATCTTCAACACCGTAGTCATCAAGGTTTAAAGTGCTGATTACTCCTAAAATATTTTGTTTGAGATAGTCACTTACAAATCTGTTCAGTCCAACAACCTTGTCATCTATGGACATATAGCTGTGTACGCTGTCAAGCTCTTCGACAGTCAGATTTCCTTCACGAATTTCACAGGCAATGGATTCACCGTCATTATATCCGCAGTTGTTTGCAAACAATGTGTCTACGATATCGTGGCCCCTTTCTTCAATAAGGTCAGCCAGTTGGCTGACGCCTTCCTCATCAATTGTAAATGAATCTACCTCAGCAATTGTGTATTCGTCTCTGACGTTTGGGGAAGTGATTATTTTTGGATAGTTGTAGCTTTTGTATCCTTCAATGATTACAAAATCAAAGTCATCGAAATGTTTCAGTAGGTATAAAATTCTGTTTAGGTCATGCTCTTTTCTTGCGTTAAAGAAAGTTGTTGATCCGACACCCACAACCAGATTTGCTCCGGCTTGCTTATGTTTCCATGTGTCGGTATTCTCTTTGTCCATTTCTATTGAATGGTGTGAATGTTTGATGGAAGCGACATTATAACCCCTTCGTGTCAACTCCGCTATAACTTTCACAGTCAGTGAAGTTTTTCCAGTATTTTTCTTACCTACAATTGATGCGATTTTCATTTTATATCTCCAGTAATAATATATGTAATTAGTATTAATTAATGATTTCTAAATGTTGATGTGTAGTAACTACACATCATTTTGCCAAACCTAAAGATTTTGCCATTTTTTACTATTTTTTTCATTTTTTTAATACTTTTTTTATAATTTTTATTATAAAATACACGATATAAACATCTTTAAATATCGATAAGCAATATTTAAATTTAATATAAAAAAATATACGTACTTTATTTAGCAAATAATAAAATATTCATTTAGTTTTTGCTTTTAAATTAATTTTTATTTCTTTTTTTGATTTTTTTGTTGTAGTATTCCCACAGTAGTATATAAAGATTGTGTCTTGAGTCTAGTAGGCAAATATATTTATATAAGTAAACATATGTGTAATCATTACACATGGTGGTTCAAATGCCGAAACATATTGCATCTGGTTTAAAATATTTGGCTGCGGTCAAGTTGAAGGATGCTGGTGAAAGTCATCAGGCAATCGCTAATGAGTTAGGTGTTGATAGGTCTACTATTTCTCACTATTTGAATGGCAGTAACTTGTCTTGGAACTCTATTGATGTTGCAAGAACTATCACAGAACTATCTCCTAGGGATTTCTTAATTATGGCCGAGGCGATATTTGACGAACCAGAACAGAGTCGAAAAATTGTGAAAATTTGCCAAGAAAGAAATTTCGAGGTAAAGATCGAAGATTCCTGTATTGGTTGCGGCTTATGTGTAAATGCATGTTTAATGAAAGCTATTCAATTAGAATCGTTAAAGGCACATGCAGACTCCATACAATGTTGCGGTTGTCAGCTTTGTGAAGATGAGTGCCCAACTAATTCTATAAAAATTTTGGAGATTTAATATGATTAGAAATTTAAAAGAGGTTAAAGACAACAACTTTGACATTACAAGGTCTGCTGAAGAAGTTAGAAACTTGTCTTTCAATGACCACACCTGTTTAGGATGTGGGATTTGTGAATCCACTTGTCCAGTTGAAGCAATTACATTGAATGCAATTGCTGTAGATGCTCGTCACAGAGTATTCAACGATGTCTATTTCAGTGGTCATGAAAAGATTAACCAAAACTTCAAAGAAGATTTTGATGTTCAAAGAATAAGCATTGACGAAAGTAAATGTGTATTATGTGGTATGTGCAGCGGATTATGTCCTGTTGATGCATTAGTATTAACTATTGATGGCGTACCTATTAGTGAAATCGAAGCATATCCTCATTATAACGCTTTCTCAGAAATTGATGATGATGAATGTATTTACTGTAAAAGATGTGAAATTGCATGTCCTCGTGATGCAATTGCAATTGAAAGAGTTTTACCAAGTCGTGCAGATTTAGTAACTGGTGAAATTGAAGTTAATGAAGATGACTGTATTTACTGTGGTGTATGTCAAGAATTATGTCCTGCAGAAGCTATAGTTGTCGATAATGAAACTGGTAAAGAATCTATTGTCATAGACAAAGACAAATGTGTATACTGTCTTGTATGTAAAAAATCTTGCCCTACTAACGCAATCAAAGCGCTTTGTAGAGCTTGTTCTTACGGTGAATATGATTTAGATCCTGCCAAAGCAGTAGTTACTGGAAACTCCGTCATCGACTCAAGTTTATGTGTATACTGTGGTTGGTGTGAAGGAGTCTGTCCTACCGATGCAGCAAAAGTTAAAAAACCATTTGAAGGTAGTATTGAAATAGATGATGATAAATGTCAAGCTTGTGGTGCTTGTGTGGATATTTGTCAATGTAATGCTTTAGCATTCCCTGTATCTTCCGGTCCAGGTTCAAGAATGGAACATGTCATTGCTTTTGACGAATACTGTGTACGTTGTAAAGCATGTGCAAAAGCATGTCCTAACGGCGCAATTACTGTAAAAAGAACTGAAGTTGACCACACACCTATTAACTCAACTACTTGGAAAGAAGCTTTAGATGCAATTAAAGATTAGGTGATTTGGATGGAACTTAAAGTAGAACAAGATAATTGTTTAGGATGCGGGATTTGTGTAATTGCTTGTCCTGTTAATGCAGCTATCAGTCCTGAAAATGCTGGTGGTAATGGTGCAAAGACTGAAGAAGTTGTCATGATGGTAGAAAATGGTTTTATTAAACTTTTCAGTCCTGAAAAATGTGAAAAATGTGGAACATGTCAAATGTTTTGCCCAGTAAATGCTATATGGTTAGAATAGGGGGATTATTATATGCATTATGCTAATACTTATTTAGAAAGACCTGTAGTACCTGATGTAAAAATCACTGGTGAAGGAAACACTAAAGTACTTAAATGTATGTTGAACACTGGGTCTGATATTTATCAAGGTGCTTGTAAAAAAAGAGGATCCACTTTAAAACAAGAATATAAAAACGCTTCAGGTACTTGTTACATGGATCCAAGAGACATGGCAAAATTAGGTGTAAACAACTGGGATACTGTACTTGTAAAAACCGATTTCGGTGAAGTGGTAGTAAACTGCGCAGTATCAAGGGATGCACCTCACGAAGGAACTGTATTTATTTGTAAAGGACCATGGGCTAATACTATTGTAAGCCACGATACTTACTGTTGTTCTGACCCTACTTACAAAGGTATTCGTTGTACTGTAGAAAAAACTGACAGAAAAGTATTACTCATGGCAGACTTAATGAGATGGGTATACAAAAAATATGTTGATGAAGAAGATGACGATGTTGTTGAAAACATGGAATCTTTAGGTGAAAGACCAGTATACCACGGACGTAAATGGGAGGAGTTGATTGATCATGACTTATGAACCACCTATAACTGATTACGATTACATTGTTGAAAACTGTACCTGTGCATTCTGTGGTTGTAACTGTGACGATTTGGATTACTTAGTTAAAAATAATCATGTTGTTGCTGTAAGACACGCATGCAGACTAGGTGCAAGTAAAATTATGGAAGATATGGACCAAAGATTAATTGTTCCTATGATTAGGGATGAAAACGGAGAACTTATGGAAGTAGATTGGGATACTGCTTTAGATAAAGCTGCTGAATATATTGCTAATTCCATCAGACCTGTATTCTACGGTTGGTCCGAAACTTCTACAGAATGTATGAAAGAAGGTGTAGCATTAGGTGAATACATCGGTGCTGTATTAGATAACCAAGCTACTATCTGTCACGGTCCTTCCTTGCAAGCTGTGCAAAACGCAGGTTACCCAATCCAAACTTTAGGGGAAGTACAAAACAGAGCTGACATGGTTGTTTACTCTGGAAGTAACGCTATGAACTCTCACCCTAGACACATGGCAAGATATGCCGTATTCTGTCGTGGATACTTCAGACAAAGAGGAAGATTCGACAGAACTGTTGTAACAATGGATCCAAAATTCTCAGATACTGCAAAATGTTCCGATAAATGGATTGGATTCGAACAAAACGGAGACTACGGTTTCTACAATGCTATTAGGGCTGTACTCAGAGGTAAAAAATTATACCAAGATGTAATTTCTGGAATTCCTAAAGAAGATATTTACGAATTATGTGAAGAAATGAAAAACGCTGAGTTCGGTGTTCTCTTCTTCGGTTTAGGTTTAACCCACACTTTATCAAAACAAAGAAACATTGATATTGCAATTAAAATGGTTCAAGACTTAAACACCTACAGTAAATGGGGTCTTACTCCAATGAGAGGTCACTTTAACGTAAACGGATTCAACATTTTCATGGCATTCGAATGTGGATTCGCATTTGGTGTTGACTACTGTAGAGGTTACCCAAGATATATGTTAGGTGAAACCAACACTATCGATTTATTAACCAGAAAAGAACCGGACTGCTTCATGGTTATTGCAGCTGACCCAGGTGCTCACTTCCCTAACGGAGCAAACCAACACTTAGCTAACATTCCTGTTATTCAAATCGATATTCACTGGGGTCCATCTACTGAACTCGCTGATGTAGTATTGCCAGGTTCATTCATTGCTGTTGAATGTGCTGGTACCAGTTATCGTATGGATGGAGTTCCTATTTACATGAAGAAAGCTATTGACAAACCAGAAACCTGTCGTGATGACGAATGGATTGTCCGTGAATTGAAAGAAAGAGTAATGAAACTCAGAGAAGAGCCAAACGTAGCTCCAAAATATGTGCCAAATCCAAACGCACTCTAAAGGTGATATAATGGAATATATTCTTAAAAACGGTATTGTCTACGACCCTATTAATGAAGTTAACGGGGACAAAATGGACGTCATGTTTAAAGACGGTAAAATTGTAGATAGTGTGTCCTCTGATGCAAAAGTCTTAGACGTTACCGATAAAATAGTCATGCCAGCAGGTATTGACCCTCACGCACACGTTGCAGGTCCTAAATTAGTAGTAGGAAGATTATACAGGCCTGAAGATTCCAGAAGAGGTGTTACTCAAAAAACTAAAGTATTAAGATCAGAATCTGGTTTCTCAATTCCAAGTTGTCCTGCAACCGGTTACAGATACTCAAGATTAGGTTACGGTACTGTTGTAGAAGCAGCTATGCCTCCTCTTGAAGCAAAACACACTCACGAAGAAATTGCAACTATTCCAATGTTAGATATTCCAGCTTTACCATTATTCGGTAACAACTGGTTTGTAATGGAATATGCAAAAGATAATAATATTGAAGATATTGCAGCATTTATTGCAGCATGGTTAAAAATCTCCAAAGGTTACGGTGTAAAAATAGTAAACCCGTGTGGAAGTGAAGCATGGGGATGGGGTATGAACGTACACGGTTTCAATGATAAAGCACCATACTTCGATGTAACTTCCAAAGAAGTTGTAATTGCTTTAGCAAAAGCTAACGAAATGTTAAACTTACCTCACTCTATTCACATTCACCCTAACGATTTAGGACACCCTGGTAACGTACCTACAACCTTAGAAACCATGGATGCTATGGATGGTATTAAAAAGGGTAAAGGTGCAGCTGAAGTCAGAGACCAAGTTATGCACATGACTCACTTACAATTCCACTCTTACTTAGGTAACAGCTGGAAAGATGTAACATCCGGTGCTGAAGAAGTTGCTAAACATTTCAACAAGAAAGACAACATTACTTGTGATATAGGTCAAGTAACTTTCGATGAAACCACTACCATGACTGCAGATGCACCAATGGAATACGACTTATTCAAATTGTCTGGTTTAAAATGGACCAACAAAGATATTGAATGTGAAACTGCAGCAGGTATTATTCCATGTATCTACTCCAAGAAAAGCCCTGTTAGTACTTTACAATGGGCTATCGGTCTTGAATTATTCTTGTTAATTGAAGACCCATGGAGAGTTTGTTTAACTACTGACCACCCTAATGCAGGACCATTTACCAGATATCCTAGAATTATCTCCTGGTTGATGAGTAATGAGAAAAGACAAGACATGTGTGAAAACGAAGTTCACAAATGGGTTAACAAAAGAACTCTTCTCCCAACTCTTGAAAGGGAATACGATTTCTACGATATTGCAACTATTACAAGAGCTGCTCCATCTAAAATCTACGGATTCACTGATAAAGGTGCTCTTACTCCTGGATACAGAGCAGATATTGCAGTATATGACATAAATCCTAATGAAATTGACCCATCTAAACAAGCTGATGAAATCGAAAAAGGTTTCAATGTTGCTGAATACACTATTAAAGATGGTCAAATCTTAGTAAAAGATAAAGAAATCGTACAAGTTAAAGAAAGTCAAAACGTTTGGGTTAACGTTAAAGGATGGGAACAACAAGAACAAAAAGTCATCGACAACATCATGCCGTTCTTCACCCAATACTACTCAGTTAAATGGGAAAACTATCCAGTACACGACCACTACGTATCCAACCCAATCAGAATAGATGTTGATGGTAAATAGGGGTGTTTAATTTGAAAACTATTACATTTGATCAAATAAAAACTTCTTCAATCGCTTTAGAATTTGATGAATTAATTCCTGATGAAATTTATTCATGGACTGAAGCTGATTTCGCAAAATATCAAGTCCCAATCGGAAACTCAAGATTCCCAATCACTGACTTCTTCGACATTACTGTTGTTGGAGAAGCTAACGGACCTGATGAAGTTGAAATGATTCTCAACGGTGATTTAAACAGAGTAAAATACATCGGTTGTAAAATGAGTGGTGGAAACATCGTATGTAACAGCAGTGTAGATTTACACGTTGGTGCAGAAATGTCTGGTGGGTCCATTCTCGTTAAAGGTGATGCAGCTGCTCACGCTGGAAGAGAAATGTCTGGAGGATACCTTGAAATTGAAGGAAACACCAAAGAGTTCACTGGTGCTTCTTACATTGGTGAATGGAGAGGTATGACCGGAGGACAAATTGTTGTCGGCGGTAACGCTGGTAAACAATGTGGTGAATGTTTAACAGGCGGTAGAATCCACGTTAAAGGTAACTGTGATATCTTAGCCGGTATTCACATGACCAAAGGTATCATCGAAATCGACGGTAACGTAAACCGTTGGCCTGGTGGACAAATGAAAAACGGTAACATTATCATCCACGGATTCCTCGGAAGATTACTCGAAGGATTTGTTCTCGATGGTATAGTTGTTGATCCTGAAGTTGACGGAGTCACATTCGAAGGTAAATACATCAAATATACTGGAGATATTGGTCTTAACGGTAAAGGTAATTTATACTTGGATGCTGAAGCAAACAAAGAAAAATTATCTTCATACGGAGAACTTGACGACGAATATACTTCAATTAGAGAATATAGGAATTTATAATTCCTA
>NZ_JBGVOG010000016.1:0-2506 GCF_045126245.1 Methanobrevibacter sp.
CATATTACAAATAGAATCAAAGAAATGATTAGAGAAAATTCCGAACGCTCTGATTATGATGTTGTTTTAGTTGAACTTGGCG
This sequence comes from Methanobrevibacter sp., assembly GCF_045126245.1. Lineage (GTDB taxonomy): Archaea > Methanobacteriota > Methanobacteria > Methanobacteriales > Methanobacteriaceae > Methanocatella. The sequence continues at coordinate 83 of NZ_JBGVOG010000016.1, forward strand.
GTACTGTCGGAGACATTGAAAGTCAACCTTTCCTTGAAGCATTAAGGCAGCTCAGAAATGAGGAAGGCCGTGAAAATGTTATGTTTGTCCATGTTACATTTATTCCCTACCTAAATGCAGCCGGAGAATTCAAAACCAAACCAACCCAACACTCTACAAAAGAATTGAGAAGTGTCGGTATAAATCCTGATGTTATTGTATGTAGGTCTCAAGTGCACATTGATGATGCTCTTTTGGCAAAAGTGGCTCACTTCTGTGATGTGGACTTCAAAGCAGTAGTAAATACTCCTGATGCAGGCACAATTTATGAAGTGCCTTTAGTTTTGGAAGATAAAAATATTGGTGCTTTAATCGTTGATAGAATCGGTTTGGATATTGAGCCGGATTCTTCTAAATTGGATGAATGGAGGGAAATTGTAGATTCCCTTAGAATTAAAGATCCTCAAGTTACAATAGGTATTGTAGGGAAATATGTCGAGCTTGAAGATTCATATATCAGTATTCGTGAATCATTGCTTCATGCCGCAGCCAGCATTGGCGTAAAAGCCAACATCAAATTCTTAAGTTCCGATGTTGAGGCATTGGATGAAAATGATTTAAAAGAATTTGACGGTATTTTAATTCCTGGCGGATTTGGTGAAAGAGGATTTGAAGGCAAATTGGATGCAATTGATTATGCGATGGAGAATAATGTGCCTTTATTTGGAATATGTCTTGGAATGCAGTCAATGGTAACTCAATTTGCAAGGAAAAACGGATATCCTAATGCAAACAGTTCAGAATTTGACGATAATTTGGAGTTCCCTGTTATCGACATGATGGAGGAACAAAAGAAAATCAAAAATATGGGTGGAACCATGCGTTTGGGATCTTATGACTGCAAAATCATTGAAGGCACTAAAACTCATGAAGCATATGGTGAAATCGATATTGAAGAACGTCACAGACACAGATATGAGTTCAACAACGATTATAGGGATGACTTGCAAGATAAAGGTCTAATTATTTCAGGTACCAGTCCTGATGACTTCTTAGTTGAAATCATTGAATTGCCAAATCATCCATGGGCTATAGGTTGTCAATTCCATCCGGAATTTAAATCAAGACCTAATAGGCCACATCCGTTATTCAAATCATTTTTAGAAGCTATTTACGAGTATTCTAAAAATTAATTTTTTCTTTTTTTTACAATTTTTTATTATTAAATCAATTTTATGAGTTTATTTTCTATCTAATTAATATTATAGTTCGTATTAGATTATATTATGAATTATAGTTGTATATTTTTATTTCAAGTAATAATTACGGTTCTGTTTTGCATTTTGGCTACAATTTTTGATGTTAAGGAGGGAATTGTTCCGAACAAGTTGACTTATGGCCTTTTACTTTTTGGGCTGATTTCCAACCTTATTTTGGCATGCGTTTCATCTAACATTAAATTCATTTTAGCTTCAATTATTTCGGCAAGTGTAACTTATGCTATAACTTATTTGATGTGGCAATTGAATATTTGGGGTGGTGGTGATGTTAAACTGTTTACGGGCATTGCTTCAGTAATACCATCGGGCTTCAATATAGATTTTTTGAATATTTTTCCTCAGTTGTCAATATATCCGTTTTCATTCAGTGTTGTAGTTAATAGCATATTGGTGTCATTTCCATTTTTGCTTATTTTTGTTTTTTATTTAATTTTCAAAGGCAATGTTTTTAAAAAAAATTCGGATTTGCTGTTTAATGTCTTCAACTGGGGAAGTGTTAAGATTTTAATTGAATCCACACTCAATAAATTAGTGCTTGTTAAAGATATAACTGAGGGTACTATAGTCAATGAATATTATTTCAGCAATGGATACATATGCGATTTAATCATGGAGATTGATGGAAATTTAAAGGTTTATGAAAGCGATGATGAGGATTATAGATATTATTTCAAATCCCAGAGTGCAGGAGGGATAACCGAAAAGGAGATGTACCTATTAAAGATTTTATCAGCTCAGGGATTTATTTCTGATAAGATTTCAGTTAAAATTTCATTCCCTTTTACGCCTGCAATCCTTTTTGGATTGATGATTGCGGTTGTTTATGGGGATATGATAATGCTATTTACAAAAAACATTTATTTGGTGGTCTGATGATTGAAGATAGCTCCGGTCAGGTTTCATTTGAATATCTGTTAATATTTGCAATTTCGCTGATTATTCTAATTATCTTTACAATGCCTTTATTAAATCAAAGCATTGAAAATACCTTTGATGTGTATGATTCGATAAATGTCAAATCTGAATTGTCAAAGATTGCTTCATCAATTAATGAGGTTTATGGTGAGGGTCAGGGATCAAGGCGAACGGTTAATATTCATGCAGTTAACTCTTTTAAGGTCAGTATTGATAATAATTATGTATATTCTAATCTGAAGCTAAAGGA
>NZ_JBGVOG010000017.1:0-16678 GCF_045126245.1 Methanobrevibacter sp.
AATATAGCCTACGCTATTAAAATTTTAAAATATAGTCTGAAAATACAGTATTTCACAAATACTCCATAAAATAAACTGTAAATAGGATTATAAAAAAGTATTGGTTTATAATCAGTTATTCGACTATTGTGAGTTTTTCTCACGTTATTTAAAGAAAATATCTGTAATTTAAGTTTTAATTAATAAAACCCGCCCTTAAAGGTTACATTTAATTATTTTATTCATAGTATATAAAGATTATTAAAAAAATTACTTTTTCAAAAAAAATTAGAAATTCAAAAAAAAACAAATTTTTCAGCCAAAAATTTAATCCAAACCAAATATCTTAAAATTGAAAATGAAAGCCGGAGGGCTTTAATTTACAAAACCGGCTTTTTCATGAAATCGACATGATCCATGTATCTTTTCAAAACATCATCAATCGGGCCTTCATCCATGACCAACTTGATGCCCTGGTTTTCTGCCTTGATTTTAGATTTGAAGCCATACTGAACTGCAATCAGCACATCACAATCTCCACATGCCTTAAGGACCTTGCCGCCCTGATGCTTTGAATCTTCGGCTATCTCAACATCCCTTCTTTCAACGAAACTGATTTCATCCCCGCAGTCATATACGCATACTGTCTTTCCGCGTCCGAGATGCAAATCCACATTTTTCCCATCTGAAGATACTACTGCAATTCTCAATTCAATCCCCCATAATAATATAACTTAAACTTCAGCACCGTCCAATGCATGAAGACACTCACAATCTGATGCCTCATCAACATTTTTTATGAAATTATATATCAGTTCAAGTAGGTCACGTTCCTTTTCCTTGACCATTTCAAAGACTTCATCTATTGTCAGGTTATTTTCAGAAATTCCTGAGGCATAGTTTGACACTATGCATATTGAATTGTAGCACATCTCCCTTTCGCGGGCAAGTGTGACTTCAGGAAGGCCTGTCATTCCGACCAAATCCCCTCCAAGCATCCTGAACATTTTAATTTCTGCAGGAGTTTCGAATCTTGGCCCTTCTGTGCATACATATGTGCCTCCCAGGATAACCTCTCCTGAAGCGTCCAAGACATCCCTCAGTTGACTGCAGTACGGTTCGGTCACATCTATATGGACCACCTTATCCTCAAAGAATGTTTTCTTTCTGTTCTGTGAAAAATCAAGAAAGTCATCAGGAATTACAAAAGATCCGGGAGGCATTTCAAGATTCATTGACCCTACGGAATTTGTGGCAATTATCTTTGTAACTCCGACCTGCTTTAATGCATCGATGTTTGCCCTGAAATTAATCCTGTGAGGCGGAATGCTGTGTCCTGATGCATGGCGCGGGATAAAGGCCACTTTTTTGCCGAAAATATCCAGCATGGAGACTTCGACATCACCATAATCAGTTCGGATTAATTTTCTATTGCACTCATCCGCATTTTGGGTGATTTCATACACTCCGCTTCCGCCGATAATGCCTATCATTTCAACTACCCTTTACATACTGATAATGGCCTGACCTTTGCGACCAGCTTGGCGATTCCTGTACTGTCGGATACGCGGACAACACTGTCAACATCCTTATAAGCGCCAGGAGCCTCTTCGGCAATCACGTTTTTGCTTGTTGCCTTGATTTTGATTCCTTTTTTCTCCATATCTTCAGTGATTTCATCGGCGGAGAAGTCCTTTTTGGCCTTGGACCTTGACAATACCCTTCCTGCTCCGTGGGCAGTGGATCCGAATGTTTCCTCCATTGCGACTTCAGTTCCGTGGAGCACGTATGAAGCTGTTCCCATTGTGCCCGGAATCAGTACAGGCTGTCCGACATCCCTGTATTTTTCAGGAACTTCAGGCCTTCCAGGACCGAACGCACGGGTAGCTCCTTTTCTGTGAACCAGAAGCTCCTCTTCCCTTTTATATACCTTATGGGTTTCCATCTTGACTATGTTGTGGGCAACGTCATAGACAATGTCCATTTCCATGTCCTTTGCGGATTTTCCCAATACTTCCTCAAAGGTCTCACGAACCCAATGAGTCATCATCTGTCTGTTTGCCCATGCGTAGTTTGCCGCTGCGGCCATTGCCTGAATGTAGTTTTGAGCTTCCTTTGAATCGAGCGGTGCGCATGCCAGTTGCCTGTCGTCAAGTGTGATTTTGTATTTCTTGTATGCCTTGTCCATCACCCTCAGGTAATCTGAACATACCTGATGTCCGCATCCTCTGGAACCTGAATGAATCATGATTACAATCATGCCCTTTTCAAGACCGAAGACTTCGGCAACCTCCTCATTGTAGATTTCATCAACTATCTGAACTTCCAGGAAGTGATTTCCGGAACCCAGTGAACCCAATTGCGGAATTCCCCTTTTTTTGGCCTTGTCTGAAACTATGCTTGAATCTGCATCGACCATCCTTCCGTTTTCTTCCAAAACTTCCAGGTCTTCCGGCCATCCGTATCCGTTGTTGACAGCCCATTCGGCACCATAATCAAGCACATCATTGATTTCATCTTTATCAAGCTTGATTCTGCCTTTGCTTCCGACACCTGACGGAATGTTTTTGAACAGCTTTTCTGTAAGCTCATCCAAATGCCCTTCAATGTCATCCAGGGTCAAGTTTGATTTAATCAGCCTGACTCCGCAGTTGATGTCAAAGCCGACTCCTCCCGGAGATACTATACCGTTTCTAAGGCTGAATGCTGCCACACCGCCAATCGGAAATCCGTATCCGTAATGGATGTCCGGAAGGCCGATTGAATACCTTTGAACGCCCGGAAGGCAAGCCACATTAACGATTTGCTGGACTGCACCCTCTTCAAGGGCCTCAAAACTTTCATCATCAATGTAAAATCTTCCGGAAGCTCTCATTTTCTTATTGTAGGAGCCCGGAATCTCATAAACATTATCCTTAATCTTTTTCATTTCATCTTTGATAGCCATAAAAATCACTGAATTATTATGCTTTAATATCTATTGATGATGTTTAAATAAAGTTTTGGTAACCGATGAATATCAGGATATCTTCAAAAATGAAAAAATTCGATGAGCAGAACCCACTTGAATTTATGAATCTTAAACTAAAGCAGTCAAAAGGCCATTTTTCCATCACAATGATGCTATAACCTGTGAAAAATTAATTATATCAATCAAAATTTAAAAGAAAAGGAAATGAAGTTGATTTCATTTAATGATTAAAATTTAAATTAAAGAAGACATCCCATGCCCAAAGCCTTAAAAAACCTTTGCGGATATAAAAAAGGGAAAATATAAAAATCATTTTCTAAATAAGGAACTGACCCCCGCAACAAGCAGGAACATGGAGCTTAATATGTTAATATAGTCCGCACCTACGATTACAAACATGGTTGCTATGATAAAACCGACTCCAGCAAGTTCAGGGTTTTTCCTAACGTAATATACGGAAATGAAACCTAAAATGGAAGCCAGAATAGCAATGACTCCTAAAAATGGCGGATGGCTTTGGCCAAAGCTTTTAATGAAAATTAAAAATGAACCTGAAAACATTCCGATAACGGATCCGAATATACCCATCATCATTTCAAAAGTTCTTGAAACAGATTTAGTTCTTTTCATGTTCTAATATATGTTCGTCATATTATAAATAAATTACAAATCCACAATGGCCCGAAGCTCAACAGGGGTTGATTTTTTAACGTCCATCATGTGAAATGTTATTGCCTTTATCTCGCTTTTGCGCTCATGCCTGTCCCAATCGATGGCTTCACCTCTGATTGTTGCCTTCAGATTATATTCTCCGTCGGCCTCAAAGATGTCCACACTGAATTCGCTGAACAGCATGAAGTCCACTTCATGGTAAAAAAGCAGCTCCTCAAGGTAATCGTATAAAAGGGATACCTCATCCTCGGAGGTTATCTCAAATGATTTTTCAATTACTGGGGCAATGTTTGAAGTGTCTGAAATTATATTGAAAATGGCCAATCCAGCATTTTCAAACGCTTCGTTTAGGCTTTCACCATAAGCCCTGAAGCCAATGTCTGCAGTTACGTCAAAATATTCAAATTTTTTCATTGTTTTGCCCCACGGATATTACTTCTCAGATGCTCTCTTTCTCTTTCTTTATATTAATATTTTAATAATACTATGTATAGTGATTAAAATGTTATGGAATGACGATACCAACCTACAAGCAGATTTAAGAAAAAAAAGTTCAATAAAAGATGAAATTATCTTCAGCGACTATGACGTTCAATCTTGCATGGTAATGCTTCTTGTAATAACTGCATTACTATTATCAGTTGTTTCTGTTGTTGCAGCGCAGACTCCGAGCATAATCTAAAGCTTGGATTCTATTTTTTTAATAAAATACCAAACCCTTAATGCTGCACATTAGACATGCAAGCTTACCATGCAAATCCTCTAATGTTAACAGAAACTAATTTCCAGGAAACTAGATGGTATAGTCTTCGGGGTTAAAACGCAATATGATTTCACGAGAATTCCCCTTAACCCCTTTTCCTGTAAATTTTGTGTCAATGAGCCTTACGAATTCCAGCTTATTTAATGTCCTGTCGAATGACGCATAGCTGGATCCTGTTTTTTCTTTAAATATTTCAGACAATTCGCCTGCAGTATAAACACCATCATAGTCTGCAATCATTCTCAGAAGCTCTTTTTCAGAATCATTTAGTGATTTGATTGTTTCTGCAATATTTACTGAAACCAAAGAGTCGACTGCCTTATCATAGTGTTCCTGAGTGATTTTACGGCTCGCATCGGCTTCCGCAATGTTGCCGCACAGATTAAGGAGCTTGATTCCGATTCTCAAGTCCCCGTTTTCAAAGGTATACATTGCAATCTGCTCAAGTATATCATCGCTTAAAACGCCTGGGAAAAATCCTGCCTTAGCCCTGTCGTTTAGGATGTCTTCAGTTTCTGAGTAGGTATAAAGAGGAAATGTTATCTCCTGCGGAATGAAGACCGTATTCACGTTTTTATCGAATGCATATTTGAATTCCAAATCTGACAGGATTGCGAAAATGGATGTCTTGACGCCAGGATATTCCTCATATGCCCTCAGCATATCGTAAAATATCTTATTTGCATTCTTGCTTTGGAACAGGTAGTTGACATCATCAAGTGCAATCACAAGTGCCTTTTCATTTCTTTGAAGATCTTTCATGATTTTGTCATAGATTCTGGAAAACGGAACGCCTGTTTCGGGAGGAAGATGTCCGAACATCTTTTTGTGGATTTGGGAAAATATTCCGAAACGGGTAGTGTGAAGCTGGCAGTTGATATATACGCACACGACCTTTTCCGTGTTCTTTTCAACTAGTTCAAATACCTTTCTGATTGCTGTTGTTTTTCCTGTTGCCGGTGAGCCCAAAACAATTGCGTTTGAAGGCTGGCCCCCTCTCATGGCAGGCCTTATTGACATTGCCATCGCTTCCATTTGAGTATCTCTGAAATTATAGTTCGGAGGCACGTAATCCGGATCAAAAGCGTTTATGTTTTGAAAAAGACTTTCATCATGCATTAAAATATCTTCAATTCCCATAGTATCTAGTTTGTTTTAACTATTATAAATCAATTATTATTTACACAAATTGATAATATTGACATCCTCGTTGTCGATTATCCATTGTGTCAATTTCTCAGCATACATCAGTTTTTTCTTTTTAAACTCATCGGCCTCTGCCAGGTCGCTTTCAAGGTTTGGTCTTGAATATTTTGTCACCACATCTCCGAAATCCATACCCGCAAGGGTTATTTCGCTTGCGCCCAATGCAACAGCCAGAAATATTGCCCTGTCACCGTCTGTGAATCCTCCGAAGTTGTAGATGTTTCCCACCGGCTGGGCCTGTGTGGTGCCTATTACGTTTGTGAAAAATGATGTGTATTTGATTACCTGCTCGAGATTGTCTCCGTGAGCGTGGACTGCAATGTTTGCTCCCCTCAAATCGGCCAAAAGTATGTCATCCATGTTTCCGTCCAAATCTGTGGCGACTATGTCCGGAGCAATCTTTTCCTCGATTAATGCGGTTGTCGCGCCGTCTGCTGAAACCAATACGTAATCCTTTAAATCGTAATTTTCCTTCAATTCAATAATGTGTTCCTTCAGGGAAGGCCCTGCCCCGAATACGATGTACTTGTCTGAAAAGCCAACAATCTGGCTTAAGTCATCCAATGTAAGGCAGCCCTCTTCGGAGAGTATCTCATCCAAAACCTTTGCTGAGTTTTCGTCACCTTCTCTTGAAAAACCGAAATCGTCAAGAATTTCCTTATAATATCTTTCCCAAAGTCCAAATTCCATGTTTAAACCTCACTATAATAATTTAAGCCAGTGATTAATTAAATAATTTATTATTTTATAGAAATTGTTTTTAGATTGTTAAACTGCTTAACTTATTAAATTTAGTTTATCTTAAAGAAAAAATCATTAAACAACAAAATGAATTATCAAAAGAGATTAAAGAAAAAAACAACATTGATAAAGAAACATCCGCCAAAATCGATGAAATGCTTTCTAAGGATTGACTACATTAATCCTCTCACCAGTCAAGGCAAAATAAACATTGGAAATCTGTCTTAATGTAAAACCAACCATGAATGCAGATATGACCGTTCCGATGCTGACGGCGCCAAAAACATTTGTATACCACAGAGCACACATTATAAAAGCAATAATCACCATTGAAGCGTCAAAACCCATTTTGATTGTTGAAAATCTCCACTTTGTCACGACGGCTATTGCCTCGACACATCCTTCACCAGGAAGCGGCGCGATATTTGCAGGCATATATATGAATATTCCGAAGGCTATCAGAAATATGCTCAATGCAAGATAAAGAATATAGTATGGAACTGTAGCTTCAAATGGAACGAATGAAACAATATGAAGCGCCAAATCCGTGAAATATCCAAAGAGAACACAATTGATGAACTGCAACAATCTTTTTTTCTCGAATCGTGCCCTTAAAATTATCAGTTGAATGAAAATCAGCGCCGCATTGAAAACAAAAGTGGTTATTCCTATGTTTATGCCGGTTATCAAATTCAATGCATAGGAAATGGAGCTGATTGGAGTCGTTCCAAGCGTTGATATGATTGAAAAGGCCACCCCAAGCGACATTATAAACAGCCCTACTGTGAAAGAACAAATCCTCTTAAGCATATGACTAATGTATATATCCCAACAATTATATCTTTTGGCAAAATTGCATATAAAAATGATATGGCAAAACATGATTAAACAATTCATTATAAATTTAAATTTTATTGAATGAAATGACAAATTATATCTGCAAATCACTCCATAAATGAATAAAACAATATTTTAAAAATATTTAATAAGTATGAAGACAAAAATTATATATAGCTTGAAACTAAGCTAATTTTCTAGAAAATTGGAGGAAATTTTAATGAATGATATTTTATTAATGCTTCCCGGACCGACAACAGTGCATCCAAGAGTACTCAATGCAATGTCAAAAGCTGTTGTTAACCACAGAAGCGCTAAATATGGTGAAATCTTAACTGAAACTACTGAATTAATGAGTAAAGTTTTCCAAACACCAAATAATTCTTATTTATTAACTGGATCTGGAACTGCAGCTATGGAAGCAGGTATTGCAAATACCGTTGCACCTGGAGAAAAAATGTTGAATGTTGTAGGCGGAAAATTCGGAGAACGTTTCATGAAAATAGCTCAAACCCATGGAATCGAATCCAAAGAACTGGCAGTTGAATGGGGAACTGCAGTAACCCCTGAAGCTATCGCTGAAGCATTGGACGAAGATGAAGACATCAAGGCTGTAAGCGTAATCCACAACGAAACATCCACCGGTGTGGCTGCACCTATTGAAGAAATAGGTAAAGTAATGAAAAACTACGATGCATTATACATTGTAGATACCGTATCCTCCCTCGGAGGGGATTATGTGGATGTTGAAAAGTTCGGAATTGACGTCTGTCTTACCGGATCACAAAAATGTCTGGCCGCACCTCCTGGAATGGCAGCAATTACCCTAAGTGACGACGCATGGGCTGCCGTTGATAAGGTTGAAACCAATACCTACTACCTGGACATGAAAGCCGTAAGAAAAAGCGGAGACAAAGTCCCACCTGAAACTCCATACACTCCATCAGTTTCACTTACCTATGCAATGAATGAAGCGTTGAAAATGGTTATGGAAGAAGGTCTTGAAGCCAGAGTTGCACGCCACCACAAAGCTGCTAAAGCCAGTGTCGATGCGGTTAAAGCTTTAGGATTGGAATTGTTTGCTGACGAAGCCGTTTCATCCGCTACCGTTACAGCAGTCAAAATGCCTGAAGGAATCACCGATGCTGACTTCAGAGGCACAACCCGTGACAAATACGGCGTTGAACTGGCTGGAGGACAAGATCACCTGAAAGGAAACATTTTCAGAATAGGACACATGGGAAATATTTCCTACAAGGAACTGACCCAAACCTTTGCCGCTATCGGAATGACATTAAAAGGTTTAGGCGTAATCGACGATGCCGGAGCCGGTGTGGCATCAATTGCAGAATCATACTTATGATTCTGTCACTCTCTTTTTTTGATTTTTCAAGCCGATTATAAGTTATAATTGCCGAATTTTTGTAAAAAATATATTACTTATAAGTGATAAGAAAAAAAGTTACACTTGAAATGCACCCCTTTGGTATAACTTATAAATTATATGTGAAAAGTTACACTTGAAATGCATGTCTAAAATATGTTCCTTATAAGTAATAAGTGAAAAGTTACACTTGAAACGCACCTCACGAATTTTGCATAAAAAAATTATAAGTTAAAAGTTACACTTGAAACATATGTCTTATAAGTGAAAAAAGTATTACTGATGAGGCTCCCCAATGCCATCCATTTTGTCAAAGCCGGGATAAAAACTTAAGATGTTACAATGAAATCCTGCTTCTAAAAAAAATTTGTAGAAACGAAAGCGATTTTCAAAGTCAAGTCAGTACCTTTTCAGCCGAATATAAAAATATTTTAAACATTAAATACAAACATTAAACCATAAGACAGGATGTGAAACTATGAGCAATAATATAAAGACAACTGTTGAAGAGTTAAGAAAAATCATTAATGTGGACAATGTTATCGGAAGCCCTATTGAAACCGAAGACAAAATTCTAATCCCTGTCATAAAGATGGGATTCGGATTTGGGGCCGGAGAAGGACTGTTCGGCAAAGAGGGCAGCGATGCAGCCGGAGCAGGTGCCGGAGTGGAACCGATATCAATGGTCATGATTCCTAAAAAAGGCAGTAGTGCCGATGGAGTTCGTGTGCTTGATTTAAGTAAAGGAAGCGACGCAAACAAAGCATTATCCGATTTGGGATTCATCATTTCAGATTTGGTGAAAAACTATTTGGGATCAAAAAATGATGACGAATACGATGAAAGCGAATACATCGAACCTGAATTTACCTCATCTGAAGACGAAGAATAGGAATCATATATGTTAAACATCCTAGGGATGATTATTCTAATAATCATCTTATTCATTATTATTTTACTGCTTGTCGGGATTAGAGTCTCACTGGTCTATGACAAAAAGGGCCGTGAACTTAAAGGATGTTTGAAAATACTCATTTTTAAAAAGATAAAGGTTTATTCCCGCAAATTCCCTTCAAAAGACAGCGACAAAGAAGAAGATGAAGAGGAAGAAGACCATAAAAAGAGAGATATCAAAAAGCTGCTTGATTTAGCCAAACCTTGTTTTGAAGACTTTAAGATATATTTAAAATCTGCATTGAATGTGATAAGCATTAAAAAACTTGAAAATCATCTTATTTTTGGAATGACCAGCTATGCAGATACCGGAAAATATATAGGTATGATCTGGGGCGTTTTATCCGTCATAAACCCCATGCATGAAAAGCTGCGCTTGAGTGCCGAGCCGTCATTTACAGGAAGCGTGCTTGACTGCGAAGGTGTCAACGACATCGAGATTTATCCGTTGAAACTTCTTGTTCCAACCATCAGACTGCTTTTGAAAAAGAATGTAAGATTATTTATACGGGGTGTTCTTGATGAAAGATGACATTGAAAAGTTCATCGAAGACCTGTTCAAAATCGATCATCACGACAAGTATGAATTCAAGACACTTTGCGGATTTACGTTCGTGTTTAAACGAACAACATTTGAGGTAAATGAGAGGGTGGCCAGCGAAGAAATTTCACCTGTCGGAATAATTTATGAAGAAAATGATGAAATTTACCTCGCACCCCTAGATGAAACCATCGAAATAGAGCCAATTGTTAAAGAGTTTGTTGACAATTGTCTTGAATAAAAAAATTGTTCTAATAGCGTAAAATTGCTTTTAAAAACTACTTACTAATTTATATAGGTCAAACGCCAACATTAACCATAACCAATAAAGTAAGCTAGCTTGAAATTGGTCAATGCCAAAAAAAAGGTGAAAGCATTATCTTTAAAAAATATGACAAACTTTCAAAACTAGCGTGCAGAATCTTTGCGAATTCTCTATTGAGGTTCATTGGTGAAAAGGAGGGGATTGAAAACATCTATGGTTATGAAATCTACACTCCACAGAATAAATTGAAAATTTTGGACATGGTTGTCGAAACGGCAAACGGTTACTGTATCGATTTTGAGTTTCACAAATCCAGGACAACTGAAGACATCATACTTAGAAACATACAATATGTTGTCGGCTTCAGGAGGGATTCAAAAAAGTTAATCAAACCATATAATCCTTACAGACATATTCATACCAGAAGACGAAAAAGAAGAAATGTTAAAGGGGGTAAATATGGGAAGCCAATTTTTAGAAGAATATGAACGAAAATTAGTCGAAGATGCAGAAAAAAATGGAAAAAAAGAAGGAATAAAAGAAGGATTCAAAAAAGGAGAGATTAAAGGAAAAGAAAAGGAAAGAATAAAATTAGCTAAAAAACTAAAAAAAGACAATGTACCTATGCAAAAAATAATCAAATACACAGGACTTAGCTTGAGCGTTTTACAAAGATTGTAGATTATTTGGGAAGTGGAATATTTTCACTCTCAACAATGACCTCAACAATGAGCGGTCCTGACAGATTTTTGCCAAGCACCAAATCCAAATCATCCAGGTTATCCACACGAACCGCATCAATGCCATATGATGATGCCAACTTTACGAAGTCCGGATTTTTCAAGTTGACCTGGTAGGGATCCATATCGTAAAATGTCTCTTCCCACTGGCGGATGATGCCGAATTGCGAATTGTTCAAAATGAAGACAATCACATCCAAGTCATTTTCCTTCAGGGTTGCAAGTTCCTGAAGATTCATCTGAAAATCGCCGTCGCCATTAATGACAATGACCTTTTGTGAAGTTGCAACACCTGCGCCTATTGCCGCCGGCAGGCCATAACCCATCGGAGCAAGACCCCCTGAAAAGAGAAGCTGCCTTGGGGCAGTTGACTTTTTGAGAAGTGTTGTCCAGGTAGTGTGTGAGCCGGCATCCGAAACTATGATGTCTTCCGGAAATCTCTCAAGGATTCTGCTGATTGCCGCCTGAGGCTTCAAGTCACAATCGATTCCTTCGATTTTCAAATCGTTGGCGACTTTCAAAATTTCGTCAATCCAGCCGGTTTTCCGGAATCTGATGTTCGCCAAAAAGTCCTCGACCTTTCCGTGAATCGGATAGTCGCCTACAAGAACATCCCTGTTGATGTTTACATGAATCAGGTTTTCCGGAATTTCAGGAAGTGTCCTCTCGCTTCCCTTTATGCCCAACGCAATTATGCAATCCGAATTTTCAAAGGCGTATTTTGCCCTTGAAGTTGACCTGATTCCGACCATGCCCAAATTCAAGTCATCCAATTCAGAAATTATTCCCTTTGCATGGAATGTTGTGGTTACCGGTATTTTGCATCTGTTTACTATCTCTTCAATATTGTCCTTTTGTGTGATTGCACCTGCACCCAAAATGAACAGCGGTCTTTCGGCACCGTCAATCAGCTCCTGGGCCTTTGAGATGTTTGAGAGGTCATCCTCACACAGATAGCACAAATCAAAGTCCTGAAAATCCTCACTTAAGAGCACATCCTTTGCAAGGTTTATGTGAATCGGTCCCTTCGGATTGTTTTTAAGCGCAAAGATGGCCGCCCTTAGACAATACAGTGCTTCGGTTCCATTCAGCGGATTGTATGAGTCCTGAACTATGTGTGATAGAATCTCCCTTTGGGGAAGGGTCTGGAAAAAGTCGGAGCCTCTGTGCTTGAGTTCATTGTCTCCTGTCAGAACTAAAATCGGAACGTTGTCCTTATACGCTGTTGCAAGCGCCATGGTAAAGTTCAGCGCCCCAGGTGAAGCGGTTGCGATGCAGACGCCAATTTTTCCGCTTGAACGGCAATATCCGTCTGCAGCATGTGCTGCTGCCTGTTCGTGTCTTGTTAAAACATGATTTATGCTTGAAGCTGAAAGTGCCTTGTAAAGAGGCATTATCTGCTCGCCCGGAATTCCGAAAACATCCCTGACATCTTCGCTTTCCAATATCTCAACTATCTTATCTGAAACGTTCATTTTTCTTCCTCTTGATAAGACCCGTCATACTCGCCTGAACCCTCAACCGGGAAAACAACCGCCTGTGCAATTCTGTCGCCGGACTTGATTTTGTATTCGAACTCGCCATGGTTGTATACCATAAACATCAATGTTCCGTAAAACCCAGGATCGCCGACTGCAGTCTGAACTGAAATGAATGACCTCAGCAGTGTTGATCTGGGCAAGTACAGCATGGTATATCCTTTCGGAATTTTGATTTTCCTTTTGATGCTTGCCAGATAGGCGGTGTGCGGCTTTAATGTGTAAATGTCGCCTTCCATCTCTTCAAGGTCAGGCAATTTCTTTTCGTTGTCAATAAGTGACCCTTCACTCTTTTGGATGTAAATCTTATCCAGCTCCAAATCAATTCCTGACGGCTGAACCAAATCGGCGAAATCAGGAAACAGTTTAACAAGTTCTTCTTCACCAAGCATAATATCAAGACCTTTAGTTAATTATGTGTGTTTTAATCTATATTACTTTTTTGAGATTTGGGAAAAAGTCGGAGGGAAATTCCAAAGAAATTGGAATGAATTTGGGAAAAGATATTTATATTATCATAATGATATATTTAAATGGTGAATATAATGCCTGTAATTACTATTGCTGGAAATGATGGAATCAGTGTTGAGAAAAAAAGAGAAATGGTCAGGAAAGTTTCTGAAGTTGTTGCAGAGGCTTATGATTTACCTATTGACGCAATTACTGTTTTAGTCCAGGCTTATCCAAAGGAAAGCATCGGAGTGGCTGGAGAATTATTATCCGACAGAAAATAACGTTCATTTATCATGGGATTGTGCATTGACATGATCCCACTCTCGTAATAGTTGGGCTGCGGCGAAAGCCGTGGCTCATATAAAAAAAATCTTAAAAAAAAGTGAGACTCATTCTTCATTTATCATTCAGGGAGCAGTGGCATAAGTCACTGCTCCCTTTTTTTATAAACACAGACTAAAGGTGTTAAACATATATTAACACCAATAGTATATTTTTCGTGCAGAATATTTATAGTTTTTTGAATTTCCGCCCGTCAATTTTTTCTATCAGCTTCAGCTCAACAAGCTCATCAAGATATTTTTCTATTTTTTGCGTGAAATTTTTTGACCTGTATCTTTCAAGTGAACTTTCAAGGTCATCAACCGTGAAGCTTTCAGAGGATGCATCATAGATTATTTTCTGCCATGGAGTGAGAGTGAAAATTATGTCATTCAGCGGGTCTGTGGTTTCACTTGTGAAATTCCAGGTATCATCTGTTGTTTTCACTTGAAATGCACCTTCCAGATATTCAATCCTGTCTGTCAGCGCATCAAGATGGGGGTAGTTTGCAAGGCCTGTTTTGTGTTTGTAAATCATGTTTAGAAATTCCTTTCGTGAGTTTTCAATATTGCTTTGGGCCTCATCAAAGCTTTCGAAGCTTGCCAGAATGTAGACCCTCTCGTCGATGACCTCAACTATCTTGAAGGTTTCGCTTTCATCGCAGAATTCCACATTTTTGAATGCATTTACGTTCCAGTTATTGTCAAGAAGGAAGTTTCTTGTGAATTTGGCATCATCCAGATTGTCATAGAGCCCGAATATGTACTCATCGCCGGCAATCTGCTTTTTGACCATGAAGATTTCGTATACCCTTGAAATGTTGAGGCCATACTTTGAGTTATTTGGATTTCTCCTTATTTTTTTGATGAGTTTTTCGACCAACTTATCGTTTGGTTTGGTGTTGAATTTACCTAAGAGGTGCAGTTTTTCATCAATTTTTGCTATAACCATGTATGTGTCCAGAGAGAGGTGCATTTCAAGTGTAAAATTATCGATATCCCAATCTTTGCCTACAAGCAAATCCCTTATGAAAATCGCATCTTCCAGAGTGTCGACCTTGGCAAAAACACGTGAATTCTTAATAATTTTATATGAATTTTTACTACTTCGGATATATTTTTCACCCATCAAAACCGACCTCATTTTTTGGAATTGAAAACCCTGACATCATCGCCGATCCACGAGGTGAGGTCGATGTCATTTCTTGAGGAATTTTCAATGTAGAAATTTATAAGATATTCAAGCTTTTCTGTGTTTGTCCTTCCCGGCGCCTTCATGAACTCATCATGCTTTCGGGATGTCAGCCTGAAGTTCAGCTGCCTGTTTCTGTATTCGTAATCTGCAATCCTTGAGGAGTATATGTCAAAAAGCTCATAAAAAATTTTCTCGATTCGCTCATCGGCAGGAATATTCTGGGATGCAAACTCAAGGTCCTTTTTTGCGATTTCCTCTTCAATCAGATACTCCTTGACGTATCTGTTTTTGTCAAGGCCTTCGCCTGTGTTTGAAACATATCTTGAAATGAGCTTTGCAAAGCTTAGCGCCTCAAGGTCGCTCAGGTCATTGTCCTTTGCATAGCAGTATCCGAAGGCCTGCCACTGGGAGGAGTTGTCCTTTGTGACGCGGATGCCGACATTGTTTTTTCGAAGCACATAATCCAGATCAGACCTCTTGACTGTCGGGTCTATGATGTAGTAGTCGACCAGCCGGTCGGTGTCTATGTATGCAAGATAGTCGTTTACCACAGGAAGCGTGACCTTTGAGTTTACGTATTCAATGAAGCTGATTTCATTTTTGAACTCCCTGAGCCCTTCGAAGTAATGGGCGAAAAGTGTCTTACCGTCGCTGTCGTCATGAATCTTTATGCTTTCTATGTTTAAAAATAGGTGAAAGACAAGGGGAAAATCCCTGCTCCAATACTTTATAATCAGTCTCTTGAATGACTGGTAGAGTTCGGAATCCTTGTCGAAAATGTCGATGTCAAAAATCATGTCCCTCAGGTCAAGTCCCATGAACTCATAGTCCTCCTCGGCCGCATCAATTTTTGAAATGGTTTCCTTAAGTGAAATCTGAATCAGCCTTTCGGCCATCATATCTTTTACAATAGAGAGGGCCATTTCAAGTGTAACGTGATTTTCTACATCAAGGTTTTGGAAATATCCATTCTCTCCAATAATGTAGGTGAATTTTGTTCTCTTTTCATGGGTTTTTTCATCGATATAGTGGGTCAAATTCCTGATTTTAAGCATTGTCTTCACTTGTAATACATTGTGTAATACATACTAACTATGATATCATATAAAAGCTTTTCGTTATTTGAAAAAAAATTCATTCAAGTAAGTTCTTATAAATTCCCCATTTTTCAAAAAAAATTCCGATTTTGTCATTTTAAAAAAAATCCCAAATAGGCAGGGATTTTTTCTTCGATTATATTGAAATTACGGGTAATTAAAATTGAGGTGATTTTTGGGTCATGCGAAATTTTAACTCCCCATGCAATTTCGTGAAAGATCGGTGATTTTTCGATAATGTCGGTTTTAAGTGGATATGTCAAACTGCCGAATAATACCCATTATTATTTTTAAAAGGGTGAAAAATATCTGAAAAACTGATGATTAAAGGTGTGAAATTGCCTTTCTCGAAAAGAAATTTTTTATAGGAAATGGCTTAAAATGCTTATTTAAAGTATTCGGGAATTTTTAGAGGTTTTTGAAATTTTGGATAAAATTTTCATTTTGGTGCGGTTTTTGAGGATTTTTCTGTAAAAATATATAATTTTTAGGCATACCTAAATATTTATATATGATGATTTCAAACATTAATGTGAAGGCAGCCGGACACTGCCGACCTCAATTTGAAACTTAGATGAAGGAGGAAGAATATGATCATAGGAATCGAAAACCTGAAGAAAAAAATGAAAGATAGTGAAGAAGATGAGTCAGAATGAATATCTGCACTCATCTTCAAAAATTCAATAACACTAATTTTCAAAACACATAAACTAAAAAAACAAACCAAAAATAATATATAAGTTGTTCACATATTATTACCCATGATAGATTCAATTGCAGGAATGATATTTTTCATAATCATTGCGATATTCTGCTGCGCGGCCATTGACAGCCCGTCCGACAGCAGCAACACCACACAGAAAAGAAGCAACCCGCCTAAAAGAACCGTTTCCCACTCTCGCCCTTCATATTCAGAATGCCCTTCCTGCGGCGCTCCGTACTATGACGGCTACTGTGACGAATGCGGATATCCCGACGTCAATCAGGGATGGCTTGGAGAGGAATACGGCTGGGACTGATAT
>NZ_JBGVOG010000018.1:0-13625 GCF_045126245.1 Methanobrevibacter sp.
TCGAAATGATAAACATCCTAACACCTGCGACAAAAGATTGGAAATCATATCATTCCAAATCGATTCACACTAATCTGGATAAATATAACAGAACAATGGCAGTTTATTCAAACGAAAGTAAAAACATCATAATGGCTGAAAATGAAGCACTGAAGATCGTGAATGGTAATGATGCTAAAATCTTATCAAAAATACAATTTGAAAAACCTAATACCGTTTCCGTGCCCATTTTAATTTCAAGACTTCAGGCAGGAGCTGGACTGATAAATGTTGGAAGCATTGTGGACATATACACAAATTTAAACGAAACTTATGGGAATTACACTTCAAACAAAACAAACCCCGACATTAGCGGGTGTACTGTACTATCCATAATGAGATATGAGGAAAATGGGCAAGTAGATTCAGAGTATTCAAAATCAAAAATTATTGTGAATGGAAACAATTCCAATCCGCAAGAAAACACTAAAAAATTTTCTTCAAATGTATTGGAAATGATAAAAGGGAGCATTATGAACGGATATAGTGAAGATGAAACTTTCGAAATGCTTAAAAATTATGGGGTCAAACTATCCAATTATGAAAGACAAATCAATTTAGGGGATTTGGATGCGCAATACATGCTTTTAATAGAAACGCCCCAAGATAAAGTGAATTACATTTTGAATAATATGGATAACATTGTACTGACAATTCCAACTACCAATGCCCCGGACTGGATGATTAATGAAATTAGTTCAACATACCAACATTAAGAAAACTATTATATAAGATATGACAAAAGTGATTATTATGAAAAAACCAACTATTTCAACTATAATCATTATTATTTGCATACTTATAATAGGAACATATGCACTGGGAGAAGTTAATTACTACTCAACTAAAGCAATTGTTGAGAGAAACCTTGAATCTCCAACAGTCTTAATACCATCAATTGGCGTTAACGAAAAAATAAACAGCGAATCACTTTCTCAGGGAGTTCTGCATGAATCCAATTCTTATCTGCCTACTGAAGGAGATGTTTTATTATTTGGACATAGAACCCTTCAGGGTTCTCCTTTCTTAAGGCTTAATGAACTTCATGAAGGGGATTTGATAATCTTAGAATGGCCAGATATTGGAGAATTGGATTATAGGGTAGTTGGAAGTACAATTGTTCCTGCAACATATCAGCTTGATGCACAGGCAGGTGGAGACAGGTTATATTTAATTACCTGCGATCCGATAGGTTCCACAGAAAACAGATTGATTATTGAAGGAACATTGACTGAACAAAACCCTTTAAATGATACAATCATACAGAACAATCCTCAAGAATCAAATGCATGGATTATAACTGCAATATTTCTAGTTATAGGACTTATATTCAGCTTTTTCTACCCTAAAGACAATAGGATATACATTTTAGCTGTTGTTTTAATAATATCCGCAATACTTTTCTATTGCTGCATTAATCCAATTCCATCGGAACTAATCTATGATAAGATAATCTGGTTAAATGGAGGATTATGATGGATGTAGACAAAACATATTTTTCAAATATAACAAGCAGGGAAAGAGCCATATTTGAAGGGGCAATTAGTATGGGAGCATTATTCCATCAGTTTGTTGGAACCCCAGTAAACAAAAATTCCAAAAAAAGTTTAGAAACAAGCATGGAAGAATCCTTAAAATTGCAACCTGCAATCGAAGATGTTAAAGTCGAAATCAGATTTGATAAATTAGAAGAATCAATGACTGAATTTGACTATACTTCACTTACCGGCGACATGTTGGATGTGAAAATCTTTACAAAAGTAGAAAACGTTAAGGCAACTATAAGAATTGAATACATTGAAGAATTAAATTATCCATTAATGTATGTTGAAAAAATAGAGGAATAAAAAGTTAGTAGATTTTTTCTAAATCTTCTAACAATTCTTTTATATGACTTTTTTTAATGTGATTCATCAGCACGACACGAATTGCAATAGGGCATTTGGCAACAGAAACTTTCCAACCCAATTTTTCCAATTTCTCTGCAAATTCATGAGTTTCAATTTCAGGATGATTAAACGCTAAAATATTCAGTTCAGGTTCGCAAACAACATCATAACCCAAATTTTCCAGCCCTTCCTTTAAAAGATAAGTATTATCCATTACTTCACACGCCAATTGGGAATATCCCTTTTTACCAAAATAGCACATGATAGCATAAGTGGCTGCAGAAGCCGCACCTATACGAGTTCCAACAATAGTGGATTGGGTTTTTACTGTCAAATATGGTGAATCAACAGCCATTACCTGAAGATATTCTTCTTTTCTAAAAATAATTCCCCCCGCAGGTATTGGTGCTAAACCCATCTTGTGAGGATCAACAGTGATGGAACAAACCCCTTCAAGTGAAAAATCAAAAACAGGCAAATCATATCCTGCTTGCCTTAAAAATGGAATAGAAAAACCTCCGAATGCAGCATCAACATGGAAATAAATATTGTTTTCATGAGCTATTCTGGAAATTTCTTCGATTGGGTCTATTAAACCTAACTCAGTTGTGCCTGCAATAGCCACAATCGCAACAGTTTTATCAGTAATCTTATCTTTAACTGATTCGACATCTATTCTATAGTTATCGTCCAAATCTGCTTCAACGATTTTTAAATTTAACATATCCGCTGCTTTTTTAAATGAAAAATGAGCTGAAATCGGAACGATAATTTCACCATCGACAATGCCCTTGTATTTTCTTGCATGATTTCTGGCGGCGCGAATAGCCATCAGATTTGCTTCAGTCCCGCCGGTTACAATATTACCATAAGCTTTATCTAAAGACAACAAATTACCAATAGATTTTATTACTTCATCTTCAAGATATTTAGTTCCTTTAAATAATCCTGGATCGCCCAAATTAGTATCTAAAAATTTACAGTAGACTTCTTTTGCAAACGGGTGCGCTTCAGTACACATAGAACCTAAAATTCTTCCATCCGCATAATTATAATCTAATTTTTTAATTTCAGACAACTTTTTTAAGATATCTTCTTTATCTATTGGTTCATCTTGCATAAAATAACCTGATTTTTAAAATAATTAATAAAAAAAATAAAAAAAAGAAAAAATAAAATTATTCTAGATTCTTACGGGCTGCATCAAGAATAATTTTCTGCTCTGCACGAGCAACAGTTTTTCTAACTTCTTCAACTGCATCCGCATTTGAGGATACGCTAGTAATTCCAAATCCAACAAGTTTCTCAACAATGTGTGGAACACTGCCCGCTTGACCGCAAATACTGCATTTTACGCCTGCCGCAACACATTTCTTAATGGTTCTTTCGATTAATTTCATTACTGCAGGGTGCTCTTCGCTGTAGTGTTTTGCAACGAACTCGTTGTTTCTGTCAACAGCAAGAGTGTACTGAGTTAAATCATTGGTTCCTAAACTTACAAAGTCTATGCCGATGTCTATATACTCGTCAATCATTATTGCTGCTGCTGGAATTTCAACCATCATTCCAAAGTCAACATCTTTATGAGGCTCCAAACCTACTTCAGAACATAATGCTTTAGCTTGAACCAATTCAGCAGGACTTTGAGATAATGGAATCATAATACCGATGTTGGTATATCCTTTTTCATGTAATTTTTTAATTGCTTTAAATTCACATTTAAGGATTTCAGGTTGGTCAAGTTCTCTTCTGATTCCTCTCCAACCGAGCATCGGATTGTGCTCTCTAGGTTCGTTTTCTCCACCTTCCAATGTAATAAATTCGTCAGTTGGTGCATCTAAAGTTCTGTACCATACTGGTTTTGGATAAAACGCATCTGCTACAATCATAACATTATCTGCAATGGTATCAATCAATTCGTCTTCCCTGCCATCAGCAATAAATTTGCCGGGGTGAACTCCTGCAGTCAACATTAAATGTTCAGTTCTTAAAAGTCCAACACCATCTGCACCGGTAGCAGCTGCCCTTTCAGCAGCTTCAGGCATACTTACATTAGCTTTAACTTCAGTTACAGTTAAAATCGGAGCTGCTCCAACATTAGCTACGGTTGGTGCTTCTTCAACTTTAGCTTCTGAAATGCCCTCAAATACCAATCCTTTCTTACCATCTAAAGTAACACCGGAATTTTCTTTGAGAGTGGTTGTGGCATCACCAGTACCTACAACACAAGGAATTCCAAGTTCACGGGAGATAATGGATGCATGACAGGTTACTCCACCTTCATCTGTAACAATACCGCTGGCTCTTCTCATAGCAGGCACCATATCTGGAGTGGTCATGGTTGTAACCATAATGTCGCCGTCTTCAATTTTATCCAACTCATCAATATCCAAAACGATTTTTACATTACCTGAAGCCATACCAGGACTTGCTCCAAGACCTCTAACAAGAACATCACCTAAATCAGATGCCTCATCACCTGCATCATCACTATCCGCATCACCTAAAGTGGTGATTGGTCTTGCCTGCAATAAGAATAAATTACCGTTTTCAAAAGCCCATTCAGTATCCATTGGCTCACCATAATGAGCCTGAACCCTTTTACCCATTTCGGTTAATTCAATGAGCTCTTCATCGGATAAAACTCTTTCTTTCCTTTTATCTTCAGCAACATCCACTTTGATACTGGTACCGTTTTCATCATTAGTGTACATTACTTTCTTGTCACTGATTGTGACATTTATGATTTCATTGTTCTTTTTGTCAACTTGATAGTTATCAGGGGTTACATCTCCGGATACAACAGCTTCACCAAGACCCCATGATCCTTCAATCAAAGCAATTTCTTCACCAGTTGATGGATTTACGGTAAACATTACACCGGCTTTATCCGCATTTGCCATTTTTTGAACGACAACAGCAATATAAACTTTGGAATGTTCGAAATTATTTTCTTCCCTATAGAAAATTGCCCTTGCTTCAAATAAAGAAGCCCAACATTTTCTGATATATTCCATCACTTCATCATTTCCAGAAACATGTAAAAAAGTGTCCTGTTGACCTGCAAAAGAAGCTTCCGGCAAATCTTCTGCAGTAGCTGAAGAACGAATAGCTACATCAGTATCATCTTCACCAACTCTGGTACAAAGTTGATTATAAGCTTCAGTTATTAAGGTAATCATATCTTCTGGAATAGGGGTTTCATTAATAATAGCTTTAATTTCTTCAGAAGCCGCTTGAAGCGCTTTAGTATCATTAATATCAATTTTATCAAGAATATCCATTACTTGACCATTAATTCCAGAGTCTTCCATGAACTTTTCATAAGTTTCTGCAGTTACTACAAAACCTGGTGGTACCGGAATGCCAGCTTGAGTTAATTCACCCAAATTAGCTCCTTTTCCACCTGCAATCCCAATATCAGATTTATTCAAATCCTCAAATTTTACAACATACATGAAAAATAACCTCTTGGTTTGAAAATGTTAATATATTGACTAGTTTAGATAGAAAAAAACATGGCCAATAATATAATATTATCTTTAAATTTTAATGTTTAAATATTTAATTATAAAAATAAGAAAAATTAGTAAAAAAATAATTATAATAAAAAAAATAGAAAAAGTTTAGTTAAAATAAATTTATTTAACTAAATCTGCGCCTTTGTCGACAACAATTTTACATGGAACCGGTAATTTCATACCTGCTCTTTTTAATGCAACTTTAGCTTCTTCAAAGTTTTTCGCATTACAATCGATGGTAACGATTCTTTGATCTTTTTTAACGATAGCTTCAACACTGATAGGTTTACCGAAAGCATTTCTCATACCACTTTGTACCCTATCCGCACCTGCACCGGTTGCCATTGGGTTTTCTCTTACAATTTGGTGAGGGTAAACTCTTAATTTTAAGTGGTAACCCATCCTACCGGCAGCCCTTTGCATTAATCTGTTAGAAGCAATCCTAGCAGCTTCTAAAGAATTGTGTCTAATTTGAGCTGGTTTTTTAACAGCTAAACTTACAGAAACTGGAAATTCTTCTCTTAAA
Source organism: Methanobrevibacter sp. (assembly GCF_045126245.1). Lineage (GTDB taxonomy): Archaea > Methanobacteriota > Methanobacteria > Methanobacteriales > Methanobacteriaceae > Methanocatella. Next base: position 5,976 of record NZ_JBGVOG010000018.1, read on the forward strand.
TTTCCCATATCGTATTGTACGATTCTTGAATTTGGGGTTTTTCTAATATAATCTCTTCTTGTATAAGCACGAACCATAATTATTCCTCCGAAATAAAGATAACATGTTTAGACATGTTTAATTAAAAAATAGCTATGAATAAATGATTTTCCAAAATAGCTATATAAAAATTATATATCGTAATATAATAGAATACTTAAATATATTAATTTAGTTATTAATAAAGGTTACCCTATTTTTCAAAATTTGATAACAAAATTATATTAAATAAAATAACATAAATAATTCTATGAAAATAACCGGCAATATTACATTCACATATAAAAATGATAACGATGCGAAATCCGTATTTAATTCATTGGAAGTAGATAATGAGAATTTTCTTGAATCCGAATTGAAAGACAACAAGATCAACTACAACATCACTTCCGAAAAACTTGGAAGTTTTCTTGCTACAGCCGATGATTTAATCTCATCAGAAATAGTATCGGAAAATATTATAAAAACTACAAAAAAATAATTTAACCTTAACATTTTATTGAAAGAAAATCTATTTTTCCAAAAAAAGATTAAAAATAGCAAGTTTTATATAAATAAAAAAAAAGATATCAAATTAATATTATTAATTATATAGAGAGTGTTAGAAAATGGCATGTCATTACCACCCAGAAAGAGAAAGCACAGATAACTGTGCAATATGTGGAAAACCAATTTGTAAAGAATGTGGTTTGGAAATCGCAGGTAAAATTTATTGTAAAGATTGTTTGCAAAAGATTGTTGGTCTTGGAATTGAAGAAACAGCTGAAAGTGCCCCAGTGCAAGATTCAGTCATCACAGAAGCTAAAGAACAAACCCAACCAGAAGAAAACATCTACAAACCACAAGAAGAAGTCGTATACGTTCAAGAAGAACCTGTTGAACAAGAATATCATAAAATAAATGAAGATTCTCCATACAACATTAAAAGTAATATCAAATCCGAAAATCTTGAATCATCTTACCTTTATGAAGAGACAATTCCAGCACCTCAAGAGCCTGAAGAACAATTAAATGCCAATATGGCCTCTGAAGAGGACTTCATATATCCTGATCATTCATACCAACCTGAACCAACCAGTGCAAGATTAGACTTAGAGGACAAATATGAAAAATATTTAGATGATTTATACTTTGATGAAATTCCTTTAGAAGAACAACTTGCAAAGGATGAGGAGAAATTTGGTTCATTAACTAAAAAACCACAAAAACCTAAAAAAATTCCGGAACAACCTGAACAACCGGAACCACCAGCCAAACCTAAAAGGTCTGAAACTCCTGAAGAAATGGAAGCTAGAATTAGAGCTGAACTTTTAAAAGAAATGGGTGGCGAAACTAAAGCGAAAGACAGCACTGAAAAGAGCATTCATAATTTAAACTATCAGGAAGAAAAAGAGCCTATGGGTATTGTGGATATACTACTAACAATTATATTAATCATTATTATCATAATTGTAATATACTATTTAATTTACTTATTTATATTACACAACAGCTATCCAACATTTATGGATGCTTTATATGGACTAACAAACCCACAGAACGTGATTAATAATCTTTTAAGCAGTCATTAAATAATGAAATATTTTCATTATTTATTTTTTGTTTAAAAGTTTCTAAACACTCTTTATTTTTATATCCCAAAATCCGGATATTTGATGGATATCTGTCAATATATTCGGAAATCTTATTTTTTTCTATCGGAATTTCCAGAATGCTTAAGATTCTTTCTTTAAAATGAGTTGAAAATCCGTGTAAAATTGATTCTCTTAAATCATCTAAATTAACAAAAGGCCTGTTATCAATAATATTTTTTGCAAGATTATCATTGAACAGATTTAAATTAGCCAATTGGCTATAGGAATAATTATTCGCAGTGTTTAAAATTGAATCGGTGTCCCGGATTCCATAAATGATGTCGTCATTTCTAATAGCATCCTTTAAAACTTCAACGGTTTTTGAGGGCATCATGTCCAAAACATCATTGAAGTTATCTTCAAGAATGCTTTGCCTTATTAATGTTCCACTGACTCCCCCAATCCGTTCAACAAATAGGAATTTATCTTTGAAGTCAAATCCTATCTTGGATAAAGAGTTGGCAAATGAAGTGATTACATAATTATCCTCTTCAAGCTTGCCTTTTAAAATAATCTCACCAGTTGTTTTATCAACAATTTTATAAGGCTTTGGAGCAACGTGATGTCCCAAATTCACCCTTTTCAATATTTCATCAATACCATCAACTTTTTTATAACCTCTTGGAATATAAGATGTGTTTAATGCTTTAAACATCTTGCATAGACACAAAGAATATTGTCCAGATCCCATAATTCCCATGGGAGGACCCTCAACAACAATGTCTGCTCCAACAGAAATAGCAATTTCAGCCCTAAGTTCCCTTGGCAGTATATATGGAATACCTCTACCACTTCTTTCAAATAGTCCCGGCACAATAGCAACAAATAACGCTTCAGGAAAATGATGTTTCGCAGTTTTCATGCAATGAAAATGACCATTATGTAAAGGATTATATTCAGTAAAATCCGCAACTAAATTAATGTCAGATGATGTATTGGAAACTTTACATTCACTACCCAAATCATTTAAAAATAAATCCATGTCCCGTTTAAGAATATTAGAAACTTGTGCCATAAATAAATTATAATTTTTAAATTAAAAAAAATTTATGTTTTATAAAAAATATAGTTAACTATAATAAAAGAGGACCAAGGAGTTAAAAAATGGATTTAGTTATAAAAAATTGTAAATTGGTTGATAAACCTGGAGAGTATTATATAAAGGTAAATGATGGAAAAATAGCCGACATCTCAAAAACACCATTAAAAGCCAGCGAAACAATAGACATTAAAAATAATTACTTACTCCCAGGATTTATTGATCCACATATACATTTTAGAGATCCTGGATTAACTCAAAAAGAAGATTTTAAAACCGGGAGCTTAAGTGCAGCAAATGGAGGGTTTACAACCGTCTTCGACATGCCCAATACCCTGCCAAAAACTGACACATACAAATCCCTTAAAGAAAAAATCAAAATTGCCAAATCCAAATCCGTTGTGAATTTTGAACTTTTTGCTGGAACCAACTCCCTAAATGAAATGAAAAAGATGATTGAACTAAATCCAATAGCTTTCAAAATATTTATGGACCTGGAAAGTGATGAGCAGCTTGAAGAAATATTTAGCAATTTATCAATTTTAAAAGAAGAAACAAATTATAACGGTCTTGTTGCAACCCACTGTGAGAAAAAGTCAATTGTTGATTGTGAAACAGAAAAGCTAAAGCAAAAAGATGAGAATAAAGCTATTGATTACAGTTATGCAAGACCAGTTAAATCAGAAGATGAATCTGTAAAGCAAGCAATCGAACTTGCTTGCAAAAATAACTTATCATTGCATATTTGCCATCTGAGTTCAAAGGAATCACTTAATCTTGCAAAAGAAGCCGGTAAAACACAACCAGTAACATGGGAATTTACACCCCACCACTTATTACTTGACAATACGGCATATGATACATATGGAACTTTCATAAAAACAAATCCTCCACTTAGAGAAATTCAAGACAGTGTAAGAATCAACGATCTGGACGAAACTTCCGTAATTGGAACAGACCATGCCCCACATACTCTAGAGGATAAACAAAAAGGAGTGTGGAATTCATCACCTGGAATACCTAATTTAGAAACAGTTGTTCCACTGCTTTTAACTGAAGTCAACAAAGGAAATCTCAACTTCAAACTGATTCCTAAAATATTATCCCAAAATGCGGCAAACATTTACGGATTAACAAATAAAGGAGAAATATCTATCGGAAAAGATGCTGACTTTACTGTTATTGATTTGAAAAGAGAAGGCATATTCAATATTGAAGAATTCAAAACAAAAGCAAGATATTCACCATTTGATGGTAAAAAATACATTGGAATGCCTGTAATGACAATAGTCAACGGAAAAACAGTAATGGATAAAATATAACTAATTTTTAAAAAAAAGAAAATAAAAAGGTGTGTTTTCACACCTATTTATAACATAATGCGTCTTCAGGACATGCTTCAAGACATTGACCACATAAAGTACAGAATCCTGCAATTGGTAATTTAGGATTTTCTGTTTTGTGAATCATGTCATATGGACATGCATCGATACAGTCACCACATTGGTCACATTTAGATGGGTTGAATGCAATTCTGTCTCTTGCAACAGGTTCGCCATCAATAGTAACTTCATATTGTTCAACTTTTAAAGCATCGTTGGAACATACTGAAGCACAAGCTCCACATCTAATACAACTAGTGAAAGACGGTTCTGCATCAGTTTCTACTTGACCAGGTACAAGCATACCTGTTTTGGTAACTACACGAATAGCTTCGGTAGGACATTTAAGTGCGCATGCACCAATGAAATCACATTTTTCAACATCTCTTCCGATACCTTCAGCATCTACAGGAGCACCTTCACCCCATTCGACTACGATATCTAATGCGTCAACAGGACACATTTTTACACATAAACCACATGCAGCACAGACACTAGGAATAGCAACAGTTAAACTGGAACTGTTTGCTGAAATAAAGTCTCCAGGACATGCTTCTACACAAGTGTTACAGCCGATACATTTAGCTGAATCGAAAGTGAATGATTCGATTTCTTTAGTACGTTTAACAGGTATTTTTTCGGAAATGAAAATTGCATTCCAAGGACAGGTTTGTGAACATAAACCACATCTGATACAATCATCATTTACAGTAATAGGACTTCCTACTTCTTCAAGAGTGATTGCGTTTACAGGACAAGGATCTACACAGGTTCCACATCCAACACAATCATTGATGTATACAGGACCTTTTCCTTTGAGGTCTAACTCATATTCAGCAGGTTCTTTTACACCAGGAATTCCAATTACATCAACTGGGCAAATGTCAACACATTTTTGACACATTACACAGAAACCTTCAACTTCTTTTAATTTTTCACCAGTGACTTTGATAGTTTCTTGTGGACATACTTCTTCACATTTACCGCAGGAGTCACATAAAACAGAGTTGAATACTAATCTTGCTTGTTCTACGCCTTCAGCAATTTCATATTGTTCTACTTTTAATGCTCCGTTAGGACAAACGTCAGCACATTTTGGTTCTTCACCACAAGTGTCACAGTGAATAATAGCGCTAGGTGTTACCTCAATAGCTGATGTAGGGCAAGTACCTTCACAAGCACCACATTTTATACAGCCATCTTCATTAAATACTATCATTTGTAAAAAACCCCCTTAAACTTAGAATCTTTTAATGAGGTTTCCTTCACTGTCTACAATATTTACTTCAGCTAATCTCATTTGACTATCCATTGAGTGGGTAGCACAGGATAAACATGGGTCGTAAGCTCTGATAACCATTTCCATTAAGTTGAAAATGCTGTCATCTACTTCTACACCAGGTTTGATGTAATCTTTAGCAACTTGGTGAATACCCATTTCCATAGCTGGGTTGTTTTGGATTGTAGCTACTACAATGTTTGCATAATTACATAATCCGTTTTCATCAGATTCGTAATGGTGGATTAAAGTACCACGAGGAGCTTCTACAATACCTACACCTTTACCTTCAGTTCTTTCTAATTCATCAGGGAATTTTTTACCGGATAAATCTTCTTCTAATGCAGCAGCAGCACATTCAGCAGATGCTAACAATTCGATGAGTCTAGCATAGTTGAATAATAATGGTGCTTGTGCATAACCGAAAGCATCACGGAAAGCATTAAGAGCTTCTTGTGCGAGAGGTGCTTCTTTAGGCATTTGGTCACAAACATTGATCCTGGATAATGGTGCAACTCTGTAAATACCTTCTGGGTATCCCATTTCTTTAATGTAAGGGAATTTTAACCAGGAGTAAGGTTTTACGTGTTCAGCAACGTAGTCAGTGTACTCTTCGTTTCTGTATTCGAACATGTCGCTTCCATCTTTGTCTCTGAATCTGATGTTTCCGTTATATACATCCCAAGTTCCATCAGGTTTTACAGTACCACAGTGTCTAGTGTCACCGAAGTTACCTAATGAAGCTATTAAATCGATGTTTTCTTCAAATACAGGAATAGCTAAATCTAAAGTAGCTTGTGCTAATTCAACGTTTTGTTTTGCTCTTTCAAGTAAGTCTTTTTGAGTATCAGCATCTAATTCGGTAGAAATACCCCCAGGGGTGGATGAAGTAGGGTGAATAGGACGACCACCTATTTTTCTAACCATTTCTAAACCGTTTCTTCTGATGTTGATTGCTTGAAGTGCAATTTCAGGCATATCTTTAATAACTTGGAAAACATTTCTAGTTTTTCTAGTTCCGTTTGGAATGATTAAATCTGGTGCTGCTAAGAAGTAGAAGTGAAGAGCGTGGGAGTGCATGTAGGAACCCCAGTTCATAATTTCTCTCATTCTGTATGCAGTAGGTAAGATTTCATAATCATCGAAACCGAAAATTTGGTCAACTGCTTTAGCAGCTGCTAAGTGGTGTTGTACATCACAAATACCACAAATACGAGGTACTAATCTTGGCAATTCTTCTACAGGACGACCTGTTAAGAATTTTTCGAAACCTCTGAATTCCATAACGTGTAATCTTGTTTCTTCTACATTTCCAGCATCGTCAAGATGTACTGTAATTTTTGCGTGTCCTTCAATACGAGTGACAGGCTCCATAGTAAGTTTTACCATTCTATTCTCCTCCTTTCTGCATTTTCATAGGTACTAAAGCTGCAGCTAATGTGTAAGTATAGAATGTACCTACAATATCATCTAATTGATCTGCGACAGTTTCAGGATCTACAGTTTTATCTTCGTTTACACCGTAGTCAGATGCAATCGCACTGATCATTTTTGCTCCTTGATCTAATACTTTAGCAGTAGGACCGTAACATCCTCTACATTGGATACCAATGGAAGGACATTCTGCACCACATAAGGATACAGTTGCAGGACCCATACATACTAAACCTTGGGTAATTAAACATAAATCTGGTTCAGGAGCTCCTAATTCAAATTGTCTTTTAATGAAGTCCATAGCTAAACCAGCAGGTGGTTTTTCTCTAGGACATACTTCACAAAGGTTAGTTGAAGGTAATTCGATAGTTTCTCCTCTTAATAATGTTAAGATAGCTTCTGCTACAACATCTGAACGAGGTGGGCAACCTGGAATCATTAAATCAATGTCCATACATTCACTTAATGGTCTTACTCTGCTTTCGAGATGAGGTACATCTTCGTTAGGAATAATTCCATCAGGGTTTACAGTAGATACTGAGTTAATGTATGCTTCTTGTTCTAATTCTTCAACAGTCCATAAGTTTCCAAGACCTGGAATACCACCGTAACATGAACAAGTTCCGTAACAAATTACCATGTTAGCTTTTTCATTTAACATTTCAGCTAATTCTCTGTTTTCATCGTTTCTGATTCCACCTTCGACAATAATGATATCTAAATCTGGTACTTCATCATATTTAGTATCCATGAGAACTGGTGAGAATTCAAATTCTGCTAATTCCATAATATCGATTAAAGATTCGTGGAAATCCGCAATTGATAAGTGGCAACCGGAACATC
>NZ_JBGVOG010000019.1:0-3600 GCF_045126245.1 Methanobrevibacter sp.
TTGTCTTCACAGTCAAGTATTAAAGGATATTTGTCAAAGTCTTCAATTAAGTGGGCATAAGCCTTACCCTTATCATGCTCAGTCAGGATTTCATGTGGAGTCATTGGAGTATCTTTTTCAAGTGCAACGAAAGCGTTCGCATCCTTTTCTGTTGCAATGTATTTGAATGGAGCTTTAACAACGTCAGCATTGTGAATACCGATAGCTACTTTTTTCCTGTCTCTTCCGATTACCCAGTGAAGGTTTTCCTGGAAATCCATGATGTATTTGAGTTTGTCTCCGGCAAAATCAACATTATCGATTTTCGCAAATCCGATGTAAGGTCTGATTTTGGCAACATCTGCGTCCACTTCAACATATTCGCCGGAATCTTCAACCTTATAGTCAGGCAATCCGGTTTCCTGACCGATAAATCCCTTAAAAGATCTGGCTACACCTTCAACTGATAGGTTATCCGGACGGTTTGGGAAGAACTCGACTTTAATTTCTTCATCGTCAAAGTCTTCAATATCACTGGACATCATAGGTAAAGTGTCTATCAGTTCATCTTTTTCCATATCTATTCCTAAATCTTTTAAATCCTGATATTTAAATGTAATAACTGGCATTCAATAACTCCAATAAACTATTTTTATAATCCAAATATTATAATAAAGAATAGAGATTCAACAACAAAGTGAAGGGCTCTATGTTCTAATTCCCCCATATTGCGTATGAGTACTGTATGGGTTATGTCAATTACAAAATGAATGAGGGCCGCTAAAATTCCTACAATTGGATTTAAGAAGACTATTGAGAGAACTACAAGATGAAATCCCGCTTCCATTATTTCATGAGCCAGCCAGGTTTGCCAGGTTGTTTTGGTGGTTTGCTGAATCAACCCTCCTAAAACTATGTAGAAGTTATTTAAAACTTTCCACATGAGTGTTGTGTGCAATATATCACTGATGGCCAATACAATAGCAACATAAAACCATAATAAATGCATTTTAAACAGTCCTTTTATTTTTTTAATTTAGAATATTATTATTTATTAATTTTTGTATATAATATAATTATCTATTATTTAAATATCGATTACTTAATATTTTTAAATAATAAAATACATAATTAATAATATTATTTTTATTTAATATTTTAGGAGAAAATATATGTCAAACGAAGAGATTCCTAAAGACTATGATTTTAAAAAAGAAAAAGAATGGGAGAAGAAATGGGAAGATGAAAACATCTACAAATACATTGGAGATGGATCTCGTCCTAGATATGTAATTGATACTCCCCCACCATACCCGACAGGTGCAATTCACTTGGGACACGTATTGAATTGGGTTTACATTGATATGAATGCAAGATACAGAAGACAAAAAGGCTTTGACGTTTTATTCCCGCAGGGATGGGACTGCCATGGTCTTCCAACTGAAGTAAAGGTTGAAGAAACTCATAACATCAATAAGAATGATGTTTCAAGAGCTCAATTCAGACAATATTGTATTGATTTAACCACTAAAAACATTGCAAGCATGAAAGCGGATATGAAAGCAATGGGTTATTCACAGGATTGGACTCGTGAGTTTGTGACAATGAATCCTGAATACATGAAAAGAACTCAATACTCATTTTTAAAAATGTATGGAGACGGATTGATTTATCAGGGAATTCACCCGGTAAACTGGTGTCCTCGCTGTCAGACAGCTATTGCCTTTGCGGAAGTAGAATATTCAGACAATACCACATTCTTAAACTATGTTAACTTCCCTCCGGCTGTTGAGGATTCATATGATGATATTGCATCATCACAAAAATCCGGCAAACAGGCAGACCCTAAGGATGAAGGCATTTTGATTGCAACCACCCGTCCTGAATTGATGTCTGCATGTGTGGCGGTTGTAATACATCCGGAAGATGAAAGGTACACTCACCTTTTAGGAAAATATGTGGAAGTGCCTTTATCTCACCAAAAAGTAAAGATTATCGCTGATGAAGAAGAAGACCCTGAATTCGGTACAGGTGCAGTAATGATTTGTACATTCGGGGATAAGACTGACGTAAGTTGGGTACAGAAATACGATTTGGAAATCATTAACGCAATCGATGAGACCGGTACATTAACCAGTGCCGCAGGAAGATATGAAGGAATGGATTTGCAGACCTGTAAAAAACAAACCATTGAAGACTTGGAAAGCGAAGGCTACTTGTTAAAGCAGGAACAGGTCGACCAGAATGTAGGGCAATGCTGGAGATGTAAAACCCCTATTGAAATTCTTGTCAAAAAGCAATGGTTCGTAGCTGTAAGGGATTTAATCGAAAAAACCAAAACTGCAGCAGATGAGATGAAATGGGTGCCTGAACACATGAAATCCCGTATGGTAAACTGGGCCGATTCCATGGAATGGGACTGGTGTATTTCAAGGCAAAGAATATTTGCAACTCCAATTCCGGTATGGTACTGTAAAGACTGCGGAAAGGTTATTTTGCCTGATGAGGAAGACTTGCCTATTGATCCGACTGTGGACAAGCCAAAGCACGCATGTGAATGCGGATGTGAAGAGTTTATTCCGGAAGAGGACGTTTTGGATACCTGGATGGATTCATCTATTTCCCCGTTATCCATTGCAGGATGGCCGGATGAGGATTACGTTAACCATTTCCCATCAAATATCCGTCCGCAAGGTCACGACATCATCCGTACATGGGCATTTTACACTACTTTAAGATGTTTGGCCTTAACCGGTCAAAAGCCATTCGATGATATTGTAATCAACGGTATGGTATTCGGTGAAGACGGAAACAAAATGAGTAAGTCAAGGCCGGAATTCGTAGTCGGACCGGAAGAGGTCATTGAACAGTACGGTGCGGATTCCCTGAGAACCTGGGCTGCCAACAGTGTTCCTGGATCTGACGTGATATTTGACTGGAAAGACATTAAGCATGGTTACAGATTCCTAAGAAAATTCTGGAATGCATTCAGATTCATCAGCATGCAGATTTTCGATGAGGAAGTTGCATATGAAGAGGTTAAAGATAATTTAGGACCTTTGGATTTATGGATCTTATCCAAATTGAACAATCTCAACGTCACTGTTAATCAGGCCTTTGCAGACTATAACTTTGCAGAAACAATCACATCAATCGAAAGATTCTTCTGGCATGATTTCTGTGATGAATACATTGAAGCCGTAAAATACAGGCTATACACCGATGTCAGTGATGAATCAAGAAAAGCTGCAAAATACACCTTAAGAACCGTTGTTGAAACTTCACTGAAATTATTGGCTCCAATCGCACCGTTCTTTACTGAAGAGGTTTACCAATACTTTGGAGATGAATCAATACACAACACCTTATGGCCTGAAGTTTATGATGAACTGATAAGTGAGGAAATGGAAACAAAAGGTGAAACTACTGTTGAGTTGATTGATGAGGTAAGAAGATTCAAATCAGCTTCTAAAATCCCATTGAATGCGGAACTTGCTGAAGTGAATGTATACACTTCAGATGACTCATTAGTTGAAATCTTCAATGAATTCAATGACGATATCAAGGGAACCTTGAAAATTAATGATTTAGCAATCAGCTCCGGAAAACCGGAAGTTCATG
>NZ_JBGVOG010000020.1:0-61310 GCF_045126245.1 Methanobrevibacter sp.
GAAGTGACTGCAGAGGTACTTACTGAATGTCTTCCGCGTTTTGACTTCAGTGAATTTGAGGTGCCAACACCTCCTGAAAATAACCAAACAGCAATTGCAATAAGTTAAGATTAACATCTTAATTTATTTTCTTTTTTTAAAACAGGAAAAGTGAACACAAAAAATAAAAAATATAATTATGGATTGCATGCCTCATCGGCAGCACCCATGACAACGCTGATTTCATCCCCAATATTTATTTCTGATATCTTTTTTGGAGATTCATTTTTAGCATTATAGTAAGCTTGAGCAAAATTCATAGTTATATAGAATACTTCCTTAAAATCCAGAATGAAGTCATCACCATCGATTTTATTTAAAATATCGATTAACTCCACTGCAATTTCACTAGTCTCTAAATTATTGCCAAATTCAGCACCAACATTAATCAGCATATTTACACCTAAGATAATATTTAAAATTCATTATTAATATAATTAGATTATATGAAAACTTGTCCAAAATGCAAAAGATTATTGAAAAAGGTATTTCACGGCGAACCGGCAGATGAATTGGCTATCGAATCATTGAACGGTGAAATAATCCTAGGCAACTGTTGTGAAAGCGAGTATAATTATTATTGTGAATATTGTGATGAGTTTTTCCGATTATAAACCTAACATGTCCTTATCAGGATTAGCATTTTTAAACAAATTAATTTTAACATCCCTTTTCCAGGTAAACTTAAGCAAACCGGCGTGAATTATTTTCAAATCCTCATCTGAAAAGCCGTCCAAATAGTATATTTTACCCCTCTTTCCCACATTCATCATGAATCTAATCAGATGCCTATGCACCATGACTGAAAAAGGCTTATATACAATTATATCATCAGTGATATATTCCAACAGCATTTCAAGTTCAAAAACATCGGGAGCAATCACCTCAACATCACAATTTGGAAATTTTTCCAGAATAACTTCTTCGTAATCCAAATCATCACCATTAATAAATATTAGATTAACCAATATTAAAATTATGGCTAATAAAAATGTGGAGTTGATGAGGGGAGAACCTGAGAAAGCTGTCAAAAAATTAGCTATCCCAATCATGATTTCAATGATTCTTACCGCATTGTACAACATCGTTGACGGTATTTGGGTAGCAGGTCTGGGACCGACAGCCATTGCAGGAATTGGATTTGTAACACCCATATTTATGGTGTTGAACGGCGCAAGCGTAGGGCTTGGAAATGGTGCTACAAGCAGTATTTCAAGATTTATCGGAGCGAAAAATCATGAAATGGCGAATAAATCTGCAACACAGTCGTTATTTATCTTTTTAATTGCTTCAATTATTTTAACAATAATCTTTATTATAATACAGGAGCCTCTGCTTAGAAGCTATGGTGCGACAGGACAAACTCTAAAGGAAGCTGTGGCTTATGCAACACCCCTATTTTTAGGTTTAATTGCATTTATGTATTCAAATGGTTGCAGCGGTATCCTTCGTGGGGAAGGAGATATGAAAAGGGCAATGTATGTCGTTGTTGCAACCGTGATTTTAAATGCATCACTTGATCCTATATTCATCTACATCATGGGCTTCGGTTCAGCGGGAGCATCCCTTGCAACAATTGTAAGCTCAGCTATTGCAGCCATAATAATGTTGTACTGGATTTTAATTAAAAAAGATACTTATGTCAATGTCACTCTTAAAAATTTCAAGTTTGACTCAAAACTTACAAAAGACATTCTTAAAGTGGGAATTCCATCCGCACTTGACATGTTGATAATGGCAATTGCAATGTCAATATATCTGATTTTGATTTCACGGGTCGGAGGAGACTATGGAATTGCAACCTTCACAACCGGCCAGAGATTATATCTATTTGCAATAATGCCGCTTACAGCAATCGGGTCTGCAGTTATTGCAGTATCGGGAAGTGCATTTGGTGCTAAAAATGGAGATTACCTTTCAAGAACACACAAATACGGTGCAAAATGCGGATTGGCCTTAGGAGCCGTACTGAGTTTAATTTTAGTAGTATTTGCCACACCACTAGCTACAGTCTTCGCATATACTCCAGAAACCGCAAGTTTAGTTCCGGGAATTGCACAGTACCTTCAAATTGTATGTCCTGCTTTGATTTTAACAGGTATCGGACTCCCATCAAGCTTTTTCTATCAGGGCATCGGAAAGGGAACATACAGCCTAATGTTTACAATATTAAGGGAAATTATCTTTGTAGTTCCATTGATGCTGGTGTTCGTATTTGTACTGAACTGGGGTTTGGTCGGTATTTGGCTAGGTTTATGTATCGGAAGGGCCATAGCAAGTATCATTAACTATGTATTTGCCAGATACGAAATCAAAAGAACAAGAGCCAAATTTGGAAATTAAGAGTTGAACGCTCTTAAACTTTTTTTATTTTTATAATTGATATTTACTTTAAACACTACAATATTGATTTAACCATCTTAAATTGCTTTAAAAAATAACATACTAATTTATAAGTCTTTAATTCATATATAAGTATTACAAATATAATACAGGCTAAAAATATGAATGAAAAAGATTTTAATATAAGAACAAAAGTTATACAAGAAACATTTAATGATATGAGAGCGATAAAATGCGCTACACCTGAAAACATTAGAAAAGTTGATGAAGACATTTATCCCGGCGGAGACATATTTACAACAGAAGACGGCGATTTTATTGATTTGGAATTTCAGATGAATGACTTCAACGAGGACGAACTTGTAAAATATGTTGAATTGGCCGAATCGTTATACAAAAAACACCAAAGGCATGTTTCGATTTACATAATATGTCCAAAGGGAATTAACGTATGCGTAAAAGAATGTGAAATCAAATCAGAAGCTGATTTTACCATCAAACTGGCTTGCATCCAGGAAGATCCATGTAAACTAGTACTCAACGTGATTAAAGAAAAAGTAAAAAATGGGGATTTGCTTAACGGAGAGGACATGTTTGCCCTATCCATACTTCCGGTCATGTGCAATCCAGAAGATAGAAATTATTATAGAAAAGAATATTTTAGGATAATAAATCAAATATCCTAAATTACTTATTCCATTTTAAAATAGTTTTTCCGAATTTGGAGATATGGTCTGTGTCAAATGCTTCCTTCAGGTCATCCAGAGAATTTATCTCACATATGCCTGTGATTAATTTTTCTAGATATTCAAACAATTTGGGATTCTCTTTCAGGGTTTCTATAACCCCAATGAAATCCTGCCTATCTGACCTGCTGTTTCCTTGAATGGTCAAACCCTTCTCTAAAACCATACGGGTGTTGATTGGTATTGGGTATTCGCTGACCCCAAACAAGTTTATTGAACCTTGAGGGTTAATAATATCGATTATCTGGTCAATTGCAGTTTGAGATGCACTGGAACCGACACATTCAAAAGCATGGTCGACAACAAAATCATCAGGCACATTATGAATCTGATAAATTCCGTCTACAAATGTAAACAGATCCAAGTTTTCCAAATGTTTACCAAAAACAAACACTTCAGAATTAGGGAATTTTTCCTTTAAAAGAAGTGAAGTTATAAAACCCAAATTACCGTCTCCCCAAACACCGAGCTTATCTTTTGGAGTGACAGCTATCTGGTTGAATCTCTCGATTCCCTGATAAGCTACCGTAATCAATTCAATGAATGCAGATACATTCAAATTAAAATCATCAGGTATCTTTACAACCCTATCAGAATCCAATTTGATCAAATCAGATGTGAATCCGTCGAAACCGCTTCCCCTGAATCTTGATTTGTATGAGTAGTTGGCCCTGCAGACATCATCTCCGCAAGGGGTGTTCGGAATCATTACAACCATGTCCCCAGAGGTGAAATTTCCTTCACTGTCAAACACCACTTCACCAACGCCTTCATGGATTAATGCCATCGGCAATTTCTCCTCTAAAATTTCGGCAGGCCTTGAACCCTGATAGTACCTCTGGTCAGCCTGACAAATTGAAAGGTGGGTCGGCCTTACAACAACTCCATCCAATTCAATTTCATCAATCGATTCTTCAAAAAATTTTGGAGACTTTAATCTATAAACAATGTTAATCATGAATATCCTCAAGTATTGTATTTGCTAATTTTAAGTCATAAGGGTATGTAATTTTAATATTTGTCACTTCACCATCAACTAGATGTACATCCTCATCCTTAAGTGTGAAGATTTTGCATGCATCTGTAAGAATATTACTTTCCTCTTCTGTTAAACTGGTGATTAAGTTAAAAAGTTTCTTTATATTGAAGCTCTGTGGCGTTTGGCCTTGGTAATAATAATCCCTCACAGGGATACTTTCTATAGTTTCACCATTAATGCTCTCGACAATGGTGTCCGTAGCCGGAACAACGGTATCACATGCCCCATATTTCCTTGCAGCCTTAATGTTATCTTCAATAATCCTATGGGTTACGAATGGACGCACTGAATCGTGTGTAACGATTATTGAGTCCTCATCGATTCCGAAATTTTCATCAATGTAGGAAATGCTGTTCATTATTGTATCATTTCTTGTCTGACCCCCTTCAATCACAACAACATTGTCGCAATTCGGAATATGTTCATCAATCAAGTGAATAGTATGGTTTATGAAATTTTTTGGTGTCAGGACAATGATTTTATCAATGTCTCTGTTGATTACAAATTTTTCGATTGTATGGACTATTACCGGTTTATTGCCCAGATTCAAAAATTGCTTAGGAGTATCTGTGCCTCCCATTCTTGATCCGATACCGCCTGCCAAAATAGCTGCAAAAATCATCTAAATTACTCCTTTTTAAAAATTATCATATAATGGGATTTGCCGTTTGGATAATCCGCACCAAGTTCATCATTCAGATATACCTTTTCAAGACCATGTTTGGCAAACAATTCACATAACCTTTCCGGAGAACTTTTAATGTCGACAGGAGGCCCGTGAGGAATTTCAATTGGGTTAAAATCAACGATTGCAATCTTACCGTCATCATTGACTAATCTTTTAAGTTCATCGATAACCACATCTTCTTTTTGGGATGTCTTAAATCCATGGAACACATTAATCATCAATATAACATCAACGGATGAATCTTCAATCTCATGAATGCCTTCAGTAATGTCACCCACAATATTAAACAAATTTTCAACATCATTTTCATTTTTATATTCCTTTAAACCTTCCATGGACTCCTCATGAATATCTACTGCATAAACAACACCTTCCGGAAGATATTTTTCAATTGCACTGATGGAAATGTAACCATCACCGCAACCGGCATCCATAAAAGTCTCACTGCCTTCAAGATTCAATTCAATTAAAATTTCATCAGAATCTAAAAATTTTGCACTTGATTTCCCATGATGCTTATGGCCCATATACATCACCCATATTTCTAAATAATAATCTTTAAAAAATACTATTTAAAAGTTTTAAAAAAAAGAAAAAATGTTTGAGTTAAAAAATCATTCTTTTTCAAACATTATCAAATAATGAGATTTGCCTTCAGGAATATCCTCACCTATTTCCTCGTTTAAATAAGTCATCTTAAGACCGTGATTATTGAACAATTCTTCAAGGTCCTGAGGAGAACTTCTGACCGGTGTTGGGGGGCCTTTTGGCACATCCCATGCCTTGTAATCCATAATAGCTATTTTTCCATCATTTTTAACTATTCTGGCCAATTCATCCACAGCCTCATCCATTTTTCTTGAAGCCTTAAATCCATGAAATACATTGACCATCAAAACAACATCCACTGATGAGTCTTCAACACCCGGAATGCCCTCAGTAATGTCCGCTTCAATATTAATTAAATTTTCAACATCATTCTCTTGCTTATATTTTTCCATATCCTCAATAGAAGCATCATATATATCTACTGCATAAACAGTTCCCTTATGATTATAATCTTCAAGAACTTTGATTGCATTGTGACCGTCGCCACAACCGGCATCCATAAAAGTCTCGTCACCATTTAACTTCAACTCTTGAATAATCTCATCAGAATCAAGGAAATGTGCACTTGAAAATCCATGAGCCCTATGTCCATTTGCGGGTAACATCATAATTTCACCTAAATTATAATCTTTAAAAAATAGTATTTAATAATTATCAATGTGATGTGATATGAATATCAGTTAAAAATAGTTAAAATAAATAAAAAAAAGTTATAAGAGGATTATTTTTTCCAGGTTTGTTTTACTCCCCTTCCTCTTTTACTACCAGGTTTAGTATAACTTCTTTTTGGCCTGGTTCTTCTGTTAGTTCCTTTAACTTTAGCCATAATCTTCCCTCCTTAAAATCAATAATTATAAAATTAGAATTATATATAACATAAAAATATTTGTTTTCAACATATTTAAAGCTTTTCTTTAAGTGGTGTATTCAGCATTAATTTTAACATAATCATAAGTTAAATCACAGCCCCATGCAGTAGCCTCACCATCACCCAAATCCATATCAATATTTACTGTGACGTTTTTGGATTGCATGATTTTTTCAGCTCGCTCAAGGTATGGTGTGTCTTCAAATGCCAGGATTTCACCTTTTCTTACAAGGTCAACCTCATCTTCATCATCAGCTATGGCAATAGTGACAATGTCCGGATTTAAATCACATCCGGAATATCCGATTGCAGAAACAATTCTTCCCCAATTCGGATCGCCACCGAAAACGGCGGACTTGAATAAACTTGATGAAACAATTGATTTTGCCGCAAGTTTTGCATCTTCAAAATCTTTAGCTCCACATACATTAGCTTCGATGAATTTAGTGGCTCCTTCACCATCACGGGCCATTTTCTTAGCCAAATCTATGCACAAGTAATTTAAAGCATCCTGAAAATTAGAATCTATTTCCCCATTGCGGACAACTTCAACACCTGATGCTCCGTTGGCCATCATCAGGCAAGTATCATTGGTACTTTCATCACCATCGACAACAATCATGTTGAAGCTTATATCTGCAGCCTTCTTTAACGCCTTGTTAATGCTTTTGGCAGGAATAATCGCATCACTAACAATGAATGATAGCATTGTTCCCATATTTGGAGCAATCATTCCACTGCCTTTGGTAATTCCTGCAATTCTAACTGATTCACCAGTGGTTAAAGTTACTTCAACGGCACATTCCTTTGGAAATGTATCGGTAGTCATGATTGCACGAGCGGCGGCAAGGGAATTTTCCGGCTTATTTCCAAGTTTGGAAATGGACTCATAAGCCACTTTCGAAATAATGTCAATCGGCATTTCACGGCCTATAACTCCTGTTGATGCTATAGCTATTTCATCTTTTGGTATTTCCAAATCACGGGAAACAAGTTCCACCAAAGTTTCACAGTCTTTGAAACCTTGACTTCCTGTAAAACAATTAGCATTTCCACTATTTACAAAAACCGCAGATAAGAATCCGTTTTTTATAGCTTTTTTCGTATAGCTTACAGGAGCTGCAACAACCTTGTTTGATGTGAAAACCGCTGAAGCGGTACTGTTTGGAGATACGATAATAGTAACCCCATATTTGCCTTCACGTGCTCCGGATACTTCAAGATTTCCTATATTGGAAAATCCTCCATCAATATTTCTGATAAAATCCATAAAAATCACAAATAAAATAAATCAATAATTTAAATTACCATTATAGGTAATATTATACTCTTCCCTATCGCTTATATTGTTATAATCAATGTAGTCCATATCATAATCAAAATCAGTATGATTTTTGGTCAAATTATTGGTCATTTCCACAGTTACATTTTCAACATGAGGCCCATCATCTTCAGAACCGCCAAGAGCCATAGAAACACCAATACCTGCGCCAATAACAAATGCAACCAACACTAAAACTATGACAAACAATGTGGTCCTGCTGGATTTTCTAGGTTTGCGATGTTTGTTCATGCCCATTCTTTTAGTTTGTGGCGGAGGAGAGGTATACCTCGGTTTCAACACTCTTTTATCATTTTTCTTTCGTCTTCTCATGATACTTCTCTTCTATATCGATTAAACAACAAATGCATAAACTAAAGCTAAAATAACTCCAACGAATCCGAATACACCAAGCCCTAAGATATGCATCAAATAAACGAAAATAAACACAAATGCGAATACTCCAATCAATTTCGGTTTTTCATTTTCAACCAAATTGATTAAGGTTCTTGTAAATTCAGATGGAATATTGTATGCATACAATCCGTTAGCAATTTCAAAGACAACCAGTGACAGAGGAGATGTTGATTTTAAATCATCAACCAATTGAGCTCGCTCACCAGCTTCTCTTCTACTCCTTCCAATACCAGCCCTTATTTTAGCACCATTATCAAGTGCAAACCAAGCAGCATCAAGACCTGCCCGAATAGCCAAATCTTTTGATGGGAACCTTGCAATAAAATCATCCCCACCTTCCCGATAGCCTTCAAGTTCGCCTTCACATTCTGATTCTATGAAATTCTTAATTCCATTCATAAGTTCAACAAGCTGATTTCTGCCATGTTTATTAATAAATTTAGTGGAGTCTATTAAATCAATGAATAAATAATTTTCCAAATCGACAGGGTGTGATTCCCTAAGCAAAAATGGGGAATCAAATACCAATGCATACTCGCCGCCCAGTTTAGTAAATGCAACACCCGGAAATAAACCGACATCTTGAGTGTAGTGGATTGCCCTTTCTATAGCGGCCGCACCAGTCATTCCAACAGCAGATATTACTTGAATTCCTTCAGATAAGCCAATGCCAATAAGTTCAATTGCAACTCTAATCGCATCGTTTTTGCTTAACATTTTTGCAACAAGTTCAGTGTCTGTTTTTTCAACAATTTCTCCCGCTTCATTTTCAATAATCTTGACAAAAATATTGATCATATTGGAAGGATGCGGAATCTCAATATAAAAATAACGGTCACTTCCCATGATGATATTACTAACCAAAGCGTATTCTTCAATCTTATTCTCGGCAGGAGACAATTCATGGAAAGTATATTCCGCAGGAATATTTTCAGCACCCACATCACGAATAAGATTTTGTAGAATAGTTTCTGATGTAATTTCCGCTTTTTCAAGCTCAAAAAGAATAGTTTGAGTATAGTTAAATAACTCTACATATTCTGTTTCAAGAGAATTTGTTGGAAAGAATTTAGTTCCAACAGCGATAGGATTAAGATTAGTAGTAAGCTTAATAAACGACTTTGTTAAGCCATTAGCCATCCAAACCTCCTCCTTTTTCAAGTTCTATCTCAAAATCGCCAGGATTTTCCAAAAGCATGTCCGGCTTAACAGAAACAAATGGGAATTTCCAAGATCCCAATCTGCCTGCAATAGTACTTGCAATGTTTCTGGAGTTTCTTTTTATGAAAATTTCATCATGTTCATTAACACGAATTAAAATGTTATAAGGGGCATTTTCAGTTACTTCATCAGCCAATAGGATATTTAACTCGAAAGTGCCCGGTTTTGTAAACAGGTCATTTCGAACAGCTATTAACGGTTTTTTTTCAAGGCCTAACCTATCGGCAATAGTCACAGAAATATTGCCTGCATTTTTAACGGCAACTTTATAATCTTTAGGATGAACCAATACGAAAATAACATAAGGTGCGGCAATTTCAACATCATCCACCATTTCCACAATCTTGTTAAACATTGGAATTCTTGAAAAGATGCTTTCAAGCTTTGAACCGGCATTATTTTCATTATCAATACGGATAATAGCCTGCTTAGCTATATTTAATGGAGAAATCTCTAAACCTTCCTTGCCTGTATAAATTTCCCATCTTTTAAAGTTTAATTCTTTGATGATTTCATCACAGATATGTTGTAAGATATTCTTATCTTTTTTAGGCTTTTTAGGCTTTCCAAATGTCAATCTTCCATTTTCAATGACAAAAGGAATTCTCATAGAAGAAATATTTCTGAATTCAGCAGCATAATCTCTGAATTTATCATTAGACAATATTTTTGCTCTTTCGGTTGTAGCAATCTCAAGAATGAAATGATCTGCATCATTGCCTGCTGGAACTTCCTCTACATTTTCACTTTCCATCAATCTTTCAAATTTTTCTCTATCGTCAATATCATGGCGAAGTGATGCATCAGCAATAATTACAAACTCGTCTTCACCCTCTTCTAAAGCTTTAACGGCCGCAAGGATATTAGACATTTGAGGTTGTCCTTTTTCATTTTTTATATAGTGTGCTACGTTTGAAGCATCTACAACAACTTTCACAATATCACCTAAAAAATCTATTAATATAAAATTTGCTCAGTATATTATATATGTATAATCTCCATATTTAAAGTTAATTTTTAAAAAAAAAATTAGATTTTATTTCTAGGGAAGTTTCCAAATAAAAACCTTTCCCCGCCAACATTATTAAGATATACTTCTATTTCATCTTCAGAAATATTATAAACAACATAAGAATTTAGATTCTTTCCTCTTAGCTTATAAGAAGAAAGAGAACCTGCATTAACGATTATTGTATCGTTAAGTTTCCAAATATTTGGAACATGCTTATGTCCTGACAAGACCAAATCAACGCCATGTGTTGACAATGTTTTCAAGATATCTCCGGAATCGGATAGGATATTGCGTTCACGACCTGTTTGAGGAATCGGAATAAGATGGTGGTGAAAAGCAACAATCATAAAATTCTCATTAATGACGCACTCATCCAATTGGTGTTCCAGCCACAAATGCTGAGGTCGTCCAATATGCCCCCTATTTTCATCAGGAGTGCTGCTATCCAGCCCAATAACAGTTAAATCATCACCCATAGTTAGTTTCCAACTTCTCTCACCAATCAATTCCTCAAAAGTTTGATATCCCAAATTACGAGAATCATGGTTACCTGGAACCGCAAATAAAGGAGCTTCAAACACTTCCAAATATTTTGTAACCTGTTCAAACTCCGCATAATATCCATTTTCTGTCAAATCACCAGTCAATATAATCATGTCCGGATTTAACTGATTGATTTCACTTGCCGCTTGCATGAAAATTTCCTCATTGAAATCTGATCTGGAAACATGCAAGTCGGAAATATGGGCAATAACTGTCATATTATCTATTGGTTTAATTTCATGATGGCTTCTGCCAAATCGCCTTTACATTCTTCTAATGCTGCTCTTGCATCATCTTCAGAAACATTAGCGCTGTTAGCCACCATTTCTACATCTTCATCGGGAATTTCAATCTCATATTCAAGTTCCACTTCACGGGCTTTACCATCAATTTGATAGGTTTCCTGACCCATCACATTCATTAGACTTACACCAGGATTATCAATGATTAATTCTTTATCATCAAAGCGGATAATTACTTCACGGACGCCTTCAAGCTCTTCCATTTTCATTCCCATTTTTTTCATTTGTCTTTCCATCTGTTTCATTTGTTTCTTATTCATTCCAGGCATCATAAAAAATCCTCAATAAAATAACTATTTATAATTATGTTTTTAATTATTATTAAAATTTGCTTAATTTTTTAAAAAAAAAATAATATGGATTAATTTTCAAATCCATAAATTTCGGTTTCGAAGGTTTTTGCAACATCCTTTAAAACTTCAGGAATGTTGATTTGTTGAGGGCATTCCTCCAAGCATGCTTCACATTCAATGCAGTCAGAAGCTATTCCAACATCAGGAAGTTTTGAATAGTTCAGATAGGCATTTCCCTGCTGAGTCCAATCGTCCCTTCCAAGAATCTTATGTTTATTATATAAATCAAAGAGTTTTGCTATATTAATCTCTTCAGAGCAGGCATCGACGCAGTATCTGCATTTTGTGCAGTCCACAGTGATATTGCTATTGATAATCTCTGAAACCTCTTCAAGAAGATTTAATTCATCGTCGTTTAATGGATCTGCATTGTTGAATTCATCGATATTGTTTTGCAGCTGCTCAAAACTGCTTGCACCAGTGAAAACAACACAGACATCCAAATTGGCTACAAATCTCATTGCCCATGAAACAACTGATCTGTCGGGGTCATGCTCTTTCATGAGTTTTTCTGCTTCTTTCGGCACATCTGCAAGAAAACCTCCCTTATACGGCTCCATAACCATTACCGGCTTATTGTATTTTTTTGCAACATCCAAACATTTTTTGGATTCGATTGCTTCATCTTCCCAATCAAGATAATTGATTTGCAATAATACAAACTCTATTTCAGGATGGTCAAATAACAACTCTTCCAAAAATTCTGCATTACCATGAGTTGATAAACCAATGTGCTTAATAAAACCTTCATCTTTTTTCTTTTGAATAAAAGAGTATAAATCAACATTTTTCCAAGCATTTTCAGTATAACCGCTTACATTATGCAACAAATAATAATCAAAATAATCCACACCGCAATTTTCAAGCTGTTCAGCGAATATAGGTTCCAATTGTGATTCTTCAGTAATCACAAACAGCGGCAATTTGGTTGAAATTTTAAATGATTCACGGGGATATCTCTCAACTACAGATTTTCTAAAAGCCAATTCGCCTATACCATCATGATAGATATACGCTGTGTCAAAGAGATTAAATCCGCTTTCCATATACAAATCAACCATTTTGTTTACCTGTTCAAAATCAATGCTTTTAAAATCATCTTCATTTAAAAGCGGCAACCTCATCATTCCCATTCCTAACTGAACCATGTTATCTCCTCAATCATCCCTTTTTTTATCAAATAAGCTCATCACGCACTACGCAATTAGCCATATTTCCTCATATTTAAATTTTTACTAATTATTATTATATCCATTATAGATAATAAATTTTCGTTTAAATTTAAAGAAACATCATTAGCATCAAGGATAAGATAAAATATAAATACATATACCTTCTAGAGATTTCATTTGAAAAAAAATTTTTTAATTAGGTAAACCATAATTATCCTTATGAAAAAGACACGATGCAACTGGGTAAGCGATGATGAAGTTTACATCAGATATCATGATGAGGAATGGGGAATTCCGACACATGATGACCATGAACTGTTTGAAATGCTTGTTTTGGAATCATTTCAGGCGGGCCTTTCCTGGATTACCATTTTAAAAAAGCGTGAAAACTTTAAAAAGGCATTTGATGATTTTGATGTTGAAAAAGTGGCCAATTATGGTGAAGATAAAGTTGAAGAACTAAGAAATGATGAGGGAATTATTCGCCATAAAGGTAAAATCGCCTCCGCCATCAATAATGCAAAAATATTTATTGAAATCCAAAAGGAATTTGAAAGCTTTGATAAATATATCTGGTCATTTACGAATGGAAAAATTATAAAAGGAGAATTTTTAACGGAATCCGAACTTTCAAAAACCATTTCAAAAGACTTGAAAAAACGTGGAATGAAATTTGTTGGTCCGACAATCATTTATTCATATCTTGAGTCAATAGGCATAATTGACAATCATCAAAAAGATTGCTATAAATTTTGATTAAAAATTAGAAATAAAGTAATGGGAGTAAATAAGACTACTCTTCCAATAAGATTATGTCTTTTGGATCTATTTTTAAATAATCCGGAACTGTAAATTCATGCTCATCAATCTGCTTATCAGATTTCCACCATAGACCGTTTGCCAAGGTTATCTCCCATTCAAAAGGCATTTCCATTACTGTTGAATTATGTGTGTCAAACGCATTGACATCATCTTTTTCGGCAGCAGTGAAATCATGTGCCCTTATTCCAATATGATTGATATTAGGTGAAATTTTTTCAGCTACTTCAAATGTGACTCCCCAATCTAAAGATTTGAGATGATAATCATCAATAATTTCGACTTTGGAAATATTTTTACATCCTGTAAGCCTGGCGACTTGAACTTTTCTTGGATTCTCGAAGATGTCATAAGTGTCGCCCTTTGCTATAATTTTACCTTCATCCAACACTATAAGCTCATCACAGAACTGGAATGCCTCATCACGGTCATGAGTTACCATAATAGAAAATCCCTTAAAGTCCTTTAATGAATTTGCAAGTTCAATACGCAATTGCTCTTTTAAGAAAGTATCCATAGCACTGAACGGCTCATCCAACAATATTACATCAGGACCATAAGCCATTATACGGGCTAAGGCTACCCTTTGCTGTTGACCACCTGATAATTGCCTAGGATATCTTTTTTCCAATCCCTCTAAATGAAAACGTTTAATCATTTGAGCTACAACTGTTTCTTCATGTTCTTTAGGCAAACCAATAGCAATATTCTCTTCAACAGTCATATTAGGGAATAATGCATAATTCTGAAATAGGTAACCCACATTTCTCTTTTGAGGTTTTAAATTAATTTTTTTATCAGAATCAAAATAAATGTCATTTTCATCAGTGGTTACGCTCACAACTCCCTTATCAGGAGTCACAATACCTGCAATGGATTTCAATGTCATACTTTTACCGCAACCGGAAGGACCAAGAATACCTAAACGCCCTCTTCTCAATTCAAAATCGACATCCAAGTCAAATTCACTAAGTTCCATTTGGATATCTACTTTCAATAACTTATCACTCATAATCCATCCCTCTCAACTAAAGCGTATCATTTCCATTGCTTTTCCTTACGTATGGAAATATAATCCATGATGAAAATAGCTATAAACGATATAACAACAATAACTATTACATAATTAAAAGCTTCCCCCATATTACCTGCAGCCACTTCTGAGTAGACAGCCATAGGGAGAGTTCTAGTTTGACCGGCAATGTTACCTGCAAGCATAGCTGTAGCACCGAATTCTCCTAAACCACGAGCATAAGCAAGAATTCCACCACTGATAATTCCAGGCAATGCATTTGCAAATAAAACTTTCCAGAAAATTTTCCATTCTGACATACCTAATGTACGGCCGGCATCCAGCAGGTTTGAATCAACCTGTTCAAAAGCGCCCCTAGCGGAACGATACATTAAAGGAAAAGACATGACTACTGCAGCAATAACTGTTGCAGGCCATGAGAAAGCTATTTTCATAGCGAAAAATTCTATAAAAAAGCTACCAATTGGTCCTCTTACACCAAAGATATACAATAAAAAGAACCCTACAACGGTAGGGGGCAATACAATTGGGAGTGTAAAAATACCATCCAGTATAATCTTTAGTGTATCATTTTTAACCTTAACAAGCCAATAAGCAACAAACAAACCTACAAAAAAGGTTATGAAAATTGATAAGCTTGCAGTCTTCATTGAAATGAAAACCGGGGACCAATCAACAGCCATGTCTTTATCTCCTTTAATATTATTTAATTATCCACTTGTTTCAAAATCTATTTTTGATTAATAGTGAAACCATATTCAACGAATATGTCTTTAGCTTCTTGAGTTTGTAAGAATTCTAAGAATGCTTTTGCACCATCTGGGTTTGTAGCGTTTTTAGTAATAGCTACTGGGTAAATTACAGGAGTTTTTAAAGCATCATCAGGAGCTTCACAAACTACTTTAACACCATCATTGGATTTTGCATCAGTAGCATATACAATACCACAGTCAGCAGATCCTTGAGCTACTTGGTTTAATACAGCAGTTACATCAGTACCTAAAGATAATTTGGATTGGAGATCTTCCCAAATGCCTGTGTTGTTTAATGCTTCTCTAGCGTATTGACCTGCAGGTACGGATTCAGGATCACCAATTGCAATGGTACCGTTTACATCTTTCAAATCATCAAATGAAGTTATGTTAAGAGTTGAGTCTTTAGGTACAATTAAAACAACTTTGTTTTCTAAAAGTTGAACATTTGTATCGTTGTCAATTAAACTTTCATTGATTAATTTGTTCATTTGTTTATTAGCAGCAGACATGAATACATCTGTTTCCAAACCGTTTTCAATTTGGGTTTGTAAATCTCCACTTGAAGCGTAAGTAGGGACTACTTTTACACCAGGATATTTTTCTTCAAACATTGGAATTAACTTATCATCATAAACATTTTTTAAACTAGCAGCAGCAGCTAAATGAACTTCTGTACCATTTAAACTATCATCGGTAGAGCTACCGCCTAAAAAATCAAACCATCCAGCGCTAACTGCTGAACTTGCACAAACAATTGCTATCATTGCTATAACAGCAATAATTAACACTTTTCTCATAGATTTCATGGTTTTCCTCCTTTGAAATAATATATACAAAAACACCATCAGACATCAAATACAATAATCAAAGATTAATAAAAATTGCGAATAAGTTTATTTGCATATTCAATTAATCAGATAGATTAATGCTTCAACCAATAAACCCACACCAATAAAAAAATAACATTATAAACTGAATTATTATTCAATTTCATGATATTTTTTCACACACTAATTTCCCAATCTTAAATTACCATTCAATTATCATGATTAGTAATTATAAATAAGTTAACAGTGACATATATATTTTTTCATAACGAGCTAGGATATTTAGAAAAAAAGTGTGTTAATGAATGTAATATCGAAAAATATATTTTTGTTAAAAAATCATTAAAATTAAAAAAAATAAATTAATTTAACTTCTGGCAAAAGTAAATAATCTTACAATCATCTATTCAAAACGAAATAAAAAAAGTTTACATACAACATTTATAATATGAATTGAACAAATAATTACTTGAGGTGCAACATGTCAGAAATTGCAAAAATAGACGAATTTTTAACAAGAGCAGAAGTATTTTACCTTGCAACAGTAAACGGAGACAAACCAAAAGTCAGACCTCTGGGTTTCCATTTGCTGTTTGAAGACAAGATATACTTCGGAGTAGGAACCTTTAAAGAAGTTTACAAACAATTGGAAGCTAATCAAAATGTTGAAATAGCTGCCTGGGATGGAGAACACTTTTTAAGATATTATGGTGTCGCAGACCTAAGCAAAAATGAAGCTGTTGTCCAAAAAGCATTTGAACTCATGCCTGAGATTAAAGAAGCTTATGAAGCTAATGGCTGGGAAATGGGCGTTTTCTACCTTGACGATGCAACAGCAGAAATTAGAAATATGTTTGCTGTTGAAGAAACATATGAATTCAAGTATTAATGTGAAAAACATTAATACTCTCACTTTTTTTAAACATGTTTGATATCCGTATAATCGGATATTTCGGAGTTGATTGTGCACAAATCATTGATGTTTAAATCATGCACATCATTGTGCCCAGTAATCCTTGCAAAGGTTTTCAGCTCCTCAGTTGAAACTCTTAAATAATTTTCAACCCTTTTTGCCGCAGTTTCGATTTTAAGTCTTTTTCTTAACTCATCATCCTGAGTTGCAACACCAACAGGACAGTCCCCTGTATCACAAATCTTATATTGCTGACAGGCTGCTGCAATCATTGCAGCAGTCCCAATAGCTACTGCATTGGCACCCATTGCCAATGCCTTTGCAAAATCAGATGAAACTCTCAAACCGCCGGTTATTGTTAAATCAATGTCGCTTTCATTCTCGTCCAGGTATTTGCGAGCTCTTGAAAGCGCATAGATTGTTGGAACAGATGTTGAATCCCTAATCAATTTCGGACTTGCGCCGGTTGATCCGCCTCTCCCGTCAATTGTAATGAAATCAGGTTCGGCATATAACACATAATCGAGGTCATCTTCAATTTTACCCGCTGCAAACTTAAGGCCGATCGGACGGCCCAATGATTTGGACCTTAACTCATCAACCAAATCCTTCAAATCCTCTTTTGAATTGACTTCAGGAATTGTTGCTGGTGAGTGAATATCCTTGCCTATTTCCTTTCCCCTGACTTCTGCAATCTCTGCAGTTACCTTTTCGCCTTGAAGCTGCCCTCCAAGACCTGGTTTTGTAGATTGACCAATCTTGATTTCAATGGCATCTGCATTTTTCAGATTATCCTCAGTTAGAGAGTATTTGTTCGGAACATACTCAAAAATGTATTTATATGCATTTTCCATCTCATCTGTCAATATTCCACCTTCACCACTGCACTGGGCTGTCTTAATGGCTGCACTACCTTTAGCCAAAGCTATTTTTGTCTCCCTTGAAAGAGCACCAAAAGACATGTGAGTAATGTAAATAGGAGATTCAATGACTAACGGTTTTTTAGCATTCCCACCTATAATTGTTTGAGTGCTAACCTCAACATCGCCTTCCAAAGGCTGCGGGTTCAACTGATTTCCCAAAATTAAAATGTCATCCCAATTGGGCATTGGAAGCTCGGTATACATTGCCGCAACAATGGATTCGCCTGTAATAGCCATTTGGTGAATCGCATCCATTTGCCTTATACCCTTATCGCTTTTGGCATAATCTTTATCATAAGCCAAATCAGTGTTTTTAATTTCTTTAGCTTCTGTTGATTTTGAATTTTCAACTTCCACAAATTTTGAGATGTCCTGCTTACAGATTGGACATGCATCCAACTCGTTTAATAAAATTCCTGTTGCTTCCTCATTGTGAATATGACCACAAATAGTACATTTATAAATCATGCAATCACCTTTAATTTATAATATTAAATATTTCAATATCGACATCATTGACAAATTTCATTAATAATCGCTAAAGCGTTGAGAGCTCTTGGAAAACCAATATAAGGTAGAATTACCGCAATTGCAGAAATTAGTTTTTCCTTTTCATTTCCTACTGCCAAATTGCCTTGAACATGACCTCTCAGTTGATTTTCACAACCTCCCAAAGTCGCAATAAATGTGAATGTAATTAATTCACGCTGCTTGTCATCCAAACCATCCCTTGTATAAAAATCGCCGAAACAAAATCCTTCAAGGAATGTATTGAAATGCTTCTGGTCATCAGGTGTCTGATTTCTCATAATTTCAATGTTTTGCCTGCCAAAATATGACTCCTGGATTTCACGGCCTTTTTCATGCCTGGTGCTGGGATTAGTGTTTGACCTATTTTTTAAAGGTGACTCGATTCCTTTTTTGTCAAAAACTTTAATGACCACACCGAAAAAATTATGCGCTCTTGCAAACCCGACATAAGGAACCGCCTGATACAAAAGTTCCTTGACTTCCTCAGGTGAAATATCCTTATCCAAAGCGGAGAGTAATATTTTTTTAAATGACTTCGGAGATTGTGCAGCAATTAAAGAAGCCAATATTACTAAAATTGAGTCCTTTTCACTTAAAGAAGCATATTCAAACACTTCCCCAAATGCAAAATTTTTAAAGATTTCATGAAATTCAGGGTCGTTTTTTTTGATTATTCCAAAATTGCTAAAAAAATAATTAATGAGATAGCTTATGTTTTTAATATAAAAAAGCTTATCCACAAAAACAATATTTTCAACATCCAAACTTTTTTCATGACTCAATATCTCTTGAAAAGAAGATATTGAAATTTAAAAATTGTAATATACATTTTTATATAAAATTAAATAAAAATAATACTAACGAAATTTTAAAGTTGTAAATATAATAAGGTGGATTTAAACATGGTTGATTTAATAGACGGAATATTGAACAGTCGGCATAACATACGGGAAATAATACAAAACGACGCCAAATCAGCATTTGTAAATCCAATTGCAATTCTTCTTTTAATAGCAATCATTATATTGCCTTCCTTATATGGGCTAATTAACATTTATGCATGTTGGGATCCTTATGAAAATACTGATCATGTCCAATTTGCAATAGCTAATGAAGATAAAGGAGCCACATATGAAAATGTGAGCATAGATGCTGGTGGCGATTTGGTTGAAATGCTTGAAAATAATACTGATTTTGATTGGGTATTCGTGAGCTCGGATGAACTGCGGCAGGGCGTGCATAATGGAAAATATTATGCAGGTATGATAATACCCGCCAACTTCAGTGAATCGATTGTATCCATTACAACAGATGACCCCCATTCAGCTAGACTAGAATATATTGTTAATGAAAAATATCCTGTAGCGGCTAAATTGTCAGATGCCGCCGCAAAAGCAGTATATAACAATATCAATGCTGAAATCGTTACTTTTATTAATCTGGCAGCTTATGATAAACTCGGAGAATTGGAATCCGGACTGGCTTCAGGAGCAGCACAAATGTCAAGCGGTGCAGTTCTCTTGTCCAATGGAGCGGGCCAGGTAGGCAGCGGAGCAAGTCAGGTTTCAAGCGGTGCGGCACAATTATCCGACGGTGCAGGTCAGTTGGCAGACGGTGCCAATCAATTGGCTGATGGTGCAAGTCAAGTGGCTGGAGGTACTCAACAGGCATATGACAAAGTAAATACTTATAACACCGCCGTTCATGATGTTACTAATTTTGTTAGAGAAAATCATCCTGATTCTGAGTTTATAAAAGAATGGATGGATAGTGTTGATACTAAAGCAGATAATGTTACAGGCAAAGTTCAGCAGTTGAATGATGGTGCAAGTCAGGTAGCTAGCGGTTCTGCATCCTTAGCATCCAATACTGGCAGACTTAAAGGAGGCGTGGATGAACTATCTCAAGGATCAATAAGCTTGGCTGCTGGTGCGCAATTACTTGCAAATTCCGCTGCTTCAGCATTATTTACAGCATCCAGTTCATTGGCTTCAGCGGCAGGTTCACTCTCTGATGTAACCGGATTGAATGACAGTCAAGTAGGAGACTATTTCTACGCACCTGTAAAACTGGATAGATATGCAGAATTTGAAACCAGCAATTTCGGTTCCCAGGTTGCAGCATTTTATCTGGTTTTATCAATGTGGGTTGGTGGATTGATTACTACTGTAATTTTATCTGTCGGAACAAGTATCGGCACCCCATATAAACCTCATGAAATGTATTTCGGTAAAATGTTGCTGTTCAACATAATAGCAATACTGCAAACTACAGTAACACTAATCGGAGCATTCCTCCTTGGAATTGATGTTCACAATCCTGTAATGTTCATCTTTTCGTGTTATTTTGTTGCAATAATATTCATGACAATAATATACTCCCTAATATCACTATTCGGAAAGGTGGGAGATGGTATTGCAATAATCTTGCTGGTATTCCAAATATCCGGTACCGGTGGTATATATCCTGTTGAAATCATGCACAAAATCTTTGCAGTAATGTCACCGTATCTGCCGATGACTCATGCAATAAACATAGTGCGTGAATCACAGCTCGGTTTAATCTGGAGCAATTATATACCTTCATACATGTTCCTATTGGTAGCAGGAATAATTGTAACCCTGGCATCAATTATTCTAAAACAAAGATTTGATAAACGTACAAAATATTTCGAAGAAAAATTAGAAGAATCCGACATCTTTAATTAGATGTTTGTGATTCCATTTTTTTATTTTTTTAAATTAACCTAATTTTAAATAAGACACTGTTTTTCGTGATGAAATAGCTTCATAAAGAGGGAAAATTAAACATAATCGCCGGCATTACCATCAATTTAATGAAGCATCGAAACTAATTGCAGGCAGATTAGTCGAAAAATAACTCATAAATAAAACACCATGCATACCAAAAGACTAACACATTAAAAAAAAAAGTTAATATCTAAAAAAAGAAAAGTTAAGGAGATTAATCTCCTTTATTCCAGTTTACAATACCATAAACAATACATAAAAGTGTAGATAATATAATTCCAAGATATACTCCCCAAATCCATGGGTCTTCAATTCCTAAAATCGCCATTATACATCACTTCCTTTTGTATCAATGCTTTCAAATGCCTTATCGACAACCTCTTTAGCCGGAGGCTGGGTAAGTAAACTTACAACTATTGTAAATATTGCTGAAACCGGAACTGCTATTAACATTACATCAATGAACGGCCATGGTGCCGCAGGCAGGATTGTTTCAACGCCAAGCAGGAATTTACATATTCCAAGGCCAACTGCAGTCTTTTTGAATACGAATATCAGCCAGAACAGGCTCATGAATGTTCCGGATAGGATTCCTGCAATAGCACCGAGCCTTGTAATGCCTTTCCAGTAAAGTGCGCCTAAGAAAACCGGCAGGAATGCTGCTGCACAGATTTCAAAGAACAAGCTTGTACCCAATGCAACCACACTTCCAGGAAGTGAAAATGCCATTACCAAAGCTAAAAGAATAGCTATTAAAATACCCACTCTTGAAATTGAAACATCATCCAGTTTCCTTTTGCTTTTATCCCTTAATGTTGAGTAGATATCTACACCGAATGCAGTTCCCTGGGTGTGCAATTGAGAAGATATTGTTGACATTGCTGCCGCAATTAAAGAAAGCAGGAAAATGTATACGAACCATTCTGGCAGAGCCATTGTAATGAATGTTGGAATAATCTTGTCAATATTTCCTCCAACCACATCCACTGCAATCTTGCCTAATTTATCCATGAAATATACATTTGAAAGAGATCCTACAATATATGCAGTAGTCGGCATGATTGCAATGAAAATACCTCCAATCAAAACGGACCTGTTAAGTTCCTTATCGGATTTGACTGTCATGAATCTTACAATCAAAGAAGGTTGAGCAAGCACACCAATACCCACACCGATTAAAGTTGATGAAACTAAAGACCACCAGAATGGTGTTCCAAACTCCGGAAACGAAGTCCAGCCCGTTCCACCCGTTGCTATCGCATCGGCAGGGTATAAGTTAACCATACCTGAAAGTGCTGTATTTGAAGTGCTTACACCTCCAAGCAACCAATATACAAATACCAGCAGGAATATCATTGCAACAACCATGATTGTACCTTGAAGTGCATCAGTATACATCACACCACGGATTCCACCGAACAATACATAAAATGTGATAATTATTGATAAGATTAAAAGTGCAATACTAAAATCAATTAATAATGAAGATTCCAAAAATCTTGCAGCTCCAATCAACACAACCGCCGCATAGATTGGCATTGCACAGAAAATAATCAAACCAGAAACATATTGGATAAACTTACTGTCAAAACGTTTTCCTAAAAACTCAGGGAATGTCAAAGACCCCAAAGAATGGCCCATTCTACGAGTTCTTTTTCCCAAGAATACGAATGCTATGAACACCCCTATAATAATGTTTAAGAATGCCAACCATAGAACACTCATACCATATTCACCTGCAACTCCTCCAAATCCAACGATTGCCGCTGTCGAAATGAATGTTGCTCCATAACTCATTGCCATAATGAATGGGTGAGTGTCCTTACCAGCAATCATAAAGTCTTCAGAGGAATTAGTTTTCTTATATGCATAATAACCTACAAATACCAAAGCAAATATGTAGACTATAAATACAATTGCTAAAATCATTACATCCATAAATGATACCTCAAAAATTAAAAACTTGATATTACACTTAAATTTATAAATGTATAGATATATAAATATTAGCATAAAGATACATTGATGTACAATAATGTGCATAGTAATAATTTTGAAATCTGATTAAATCAGAATTGCCAGTTCAAATATTATATTAAAATAATATAACATTTAATATAAATGAAATATAATAATTAAACATAATTAGAAAATTTACTAACAGGGATAATATGTTTTGGAATGAAGAAGCGGAATGTATGGGAAATGATGAAAAAGAAGAAATACAACTGAAAAGACTTCAGGAGACCGTGAAATTGGCATATGAAAATGTCGAATTTTACAAAAAAAGATTTGATGAAGCAGGAATAAAACCTGAAGATATTAAAACTTTAAAAGATATTGAAAAAATACCATTCACCACAAAAAATGATTTAAGAGAAGCTTACCCGTTAGGATTGCTTGCAGTTCCTCGAGAAGAAATCGTAGAGGTTCACGCATCATCAGGAACAACCGGAAAACCAACCGTGACAGCATACACACAAAATGATTTGGACATATGGGGAGAATGTATTGCGCGCGGACTTAAAATGGCCGGAGCTGAAAAAGAATACATTATCCAAAATGCTTACGGCTATGGCCTGTTCACAGGAGGATTCGGTATTCACCACGGCGGAAATAAGATGGGTGCAATTACAATACCTATTTCCGCAGGAAACACCAAAAGACAGCTCGATACAATGGTGGATTTCCAAAGTGAAATCCTAACCTGCACTCCATCTTATGCAATGTATTTAGGAGAATCAAGAGAAAAAGCAGGAATTCCTCTAGAGGACATCAACTTAAAAATAGGAATCCACGGAGCCGAAATGTGGACTGATGAAATGAGAAAAAGAATCGAATCCTCACTTGGTATCAAAACACATAACATTTATGGATTAACAGAAGTAATGGGTCCGGGCGTTGCTCAAGAATGCGATCAACAAAACGGAATGCACATTCAGGATGACCACTTCTATCCGGAAATCATTAATCCGAAAACTGGCGAAACCCTAGGGTATGGCGAAAAAGGAGAACTTGTTCTAACTTCACTTACCAAAACAGGAATGCCTATTATAAGATTCAGAACAAAAGATCTAACTTCACTCATCGGGGAAAAATGTGAATGTGGAAGAACAACCGTAAGAATGACTAGAATCACCGGAAGAAGTGATGATATGTTGAAAATCAAAGGCGTTATGGTATTCCCATCACAAATTGAAAAGGCATTGCTTAAAATCGAAGGTGCCAGTCCTAACTACATGATTCACGTAACAAGACCGGACATTTTAGATGAAGTTGAAGTTAAGGTAGAAGCTACAAAAGATTTATTCTCAGACGAAATGAAAGAAATGGAAAGAGTGGAAAAGCAAATCCAAGCGGCAATCAGATCAGAAACCGGATTGAGGGTAGACGTGACACTCTGTGAACCGGAATCATTACCAAGAAGTGAAGGTAAAGCTGTTCGCGTAATCGATGAAAGAAAATTTGAATAGGTGATAAAATGGCAGTGAAACAAATTTCAATTTTCGTAGAAAACAAAGAAGGAAGAATTAAAAAGGCTATTGACACATTAGCTAAAGAAAACATCAATATTCGTGCTCTTTCAATAGCAGATACTTCAAAATATGGAATTTTAAGATTAATTGTTTCAGATAATGAAAAGGCAATAGCTGCACTTGAAAAAGATGGTTTTATTGTAAAGGAAAATGAAGTAATTATCTTGTCCGTTCCGGATGAACCTAACGGATTAAATTCCACATTGGCCGTTTTTGATGAAAAAGGAATAAACCTGGAATACTTATATGCTTTTGTAAGCAGCAATAGCGACGAAGCCATTGTAGTCATGAGACTGGAAAATATGGAAAAAGCTATTGACGCATTAAATGAAAGCAACGTTAAAATACTAGATGAAAACGACATTAAAGATTTATAGAAAAGATTAACCTCTTTTCTACACTATTTTTTAAAAAGTTACAGGAACTAAAAAAGAGAAACTGAAGAGAAATATCTCTTTTCTACAAATTGTTCT
This sequence comes from Methanobrevibacter sp., assembly GCF_045126245.1. GTDB lineage: Archaea > Methanobacteriota > Methanobacteria > Methanobacteriales > Methanobacteriaceae > Methanocatella. Next base: position 25,234 of record NZ_JBGVOG010000020.1, read on the forward strand.
TGTTTTTAATTTCAATGATTTTTTCACAATAATAGAAAATAAAAGCAATTTATGCAAAATTAAAAAAAATAAAAAAAGTAGCTAAAATTCTTTAAGCATTTTAGCTATATCTTCTTTGGAATAACCTAAACGAACAAAAAGAGCTTTAAGAGGTTCTGTTTCAGGAATAACCCCTAACTCTTTCCAATTTTTAAAATCGTTTTTCATTATTCCATTAATTAAAAGTTGAATAGTGATTAAATCATCACTTTTAACAGCAATGAATGCATCTTCATCATCAAAAATATTATCCGGGTCAATTAGGGAAATACTTCCGTTTACCTCTCTTTTAACAATTGCATTATCAATTTTGTAAGCCATAATACCACAACTTCATTATATACTAAAAGTTTTATCTTAAATACTATTTATATTTTTAACCTTTGATGGATTTATATCCGCTTTCGATAGCCTTTAAATTCATGTCATGGAATTTAGGTTTTAAATTATTTTTCATTGCATCAATTACAGACTCCTTTGACAACGGAAAATTATCATCTGCAGTGACTGCACCCAATAAAACCATGTTTAATGCTAAAACACTTCCTGCTTCGATGGCTAATTTAGTCCCATCAATAGGAAGAACATGCTTGAAATTTTCGTTCAATGTCTTGGTTATGCTATCAACACTAGGATAATCTTTATCAGCGGAAGATGGAATAATCGGATGAGTATTGTAAACAATTTTAGTCTCGCTGTTTGCTTTATCCAATCCCCTTATTGTTTCAATTGGTTCGAAAGAAAGTAACATGTCCGCTCCCTGATTTGGAATAATTGAAGAGTTGAATCCGCCAATTTTTAACTCAGTGGAAACAGAACCCCCTCTCTGAGACATTCCATGAATTTCGCTCATCACTACATCCAAACCTTGGTTCATTGCAGCTTCACCTATAATAGTTGAGGTTTTAATAATTCCCTGACCTCCAACACCACAAATATAAATACTATAATGATTATCCATTTTCTCACTCCCTACCTGCTTCTAGAGCCCCATACTTGCAGACCTGAATACATACATTACATCCATCACATTGAGCTTCATCAACTGTGATTTTTCCATTGATTTTTGAAATTGCAGGACATGCGAGCTCACTTACACATTTATCACAATTATTGCAGTTTGACTCAACAAATTGAACCGGCGGTTTTTTAGTCAAGCCTTTAATTAAGGTACATGGTGCTTTTGATATAATTACTGCAGTATCATCTCTTTCGAAAGCCTCTTTATATGTTTTGACAACCTGTTCCAAGTTGAATGGATTGATTACCCGCACATAATCACATCCGCAAGCCAAAGCCAGTTTACGAATGGAAACTTCAGGGGCATCATCACCCATACCGTCAACCGGGATGCCCGGATTTGGCTGGCCTCCAGTCATTGCTGTAATCCTGTTATCAAGAACTGTCAGGACAAAATTATGCTTGTTGTGAACTGCATTGATTAAGGGTGAAACTCCACTATGGAAAAATGTTGAATCTCCGATGAAGCTTGCTACCTTTTGATTGGTGGAAACTGAAAATCCGCAACCGTCACCTACACTGGACCCCATTGACAACAGGTAATCAGCAGCATTGTACGGTGGATTAATTCCTAAGGTATAACATCCGATGTCTGATGCAAACACCACATCATCCGGTTTTAATCCAAGCTCATCAATAGCCTTGTTGATTCCATAATACATTGCCCTGTGAGGGCATCCTGCACATAAGACCGGTGCCCTTGAAGGGATATCTTCAGACAATTTTTCCAAACTTGATGAATAACTGATTGATTTGTCATCCTTGAAACTTAACACCTTATCGAATCCATCAGCCACAACATCTGAATTAAATTCATGGAAAAGAGGGAATGTGCCATCCAATTTACCGTGAACGATTACATCCAATTTTTTCGCGCCTATTGTAGCCAAGGCATCCCTTTCAATAATCGGGTCGACTTCCTCAACGACAAACACTTCATCGAGATTGCTTAAAAATTCAGCAACCTTTTCCTGTGGAAACGGATATGAAAATCCCAATTTCAAAATATCCATGTCCAATCCATTGAATTTGATAACATCATGAGCGTAATTATAAGCGCTGCTTGAAGATATAACTCCATATTTCTTATCACTTGCAAAGTCAATTTCACTATTCAAATCACTTTTATTTGCAATCTCTTCAATTTTATGAATTTTATCCCATAACCTCACATGCATTTCGCCGGCAAAAGCTGGAACGGGTACGAATTTTGAAGGGTCTTTATCGAAATGACCTCTCTTCCAGTGGTTATCACTGTTTGAAGAATTATCCTTTATGTCTCCAAATTCAACAACACCCCTCATATGGGATACACGAGTGGTTGTTCTGACAATTACTGGAAGGCCAAATTCCTCAGACAATTCAAATGCATATTTAACCATGTCTTTTACTTCTTGACAATTTGACGGTTCCAAAACAGGAACGTTCGCCAGTCTCGCATAGTTACGAGTGTCCTGCTCATTTTGAGATGAAAACAGTGAAGGATCATCGGCGGACAAGATGACCATACCGCCTTTAACACCGGAATATGCAGTTGTCATGAATGAATCACTGGCCACATTCATCCCTACATGTTTCATGAAAGTAAATGAACGTAATCCTGAAGCGGCCGCGGTTGCCGCAACTTCCATCGCCACTTTTTCATTTGTTGAAAATTCAAAGTAGATATTGGCATCTTTAGCCAATACGGATAATACGTTTCCAATTTCTGATGAAGGAGTTCCAGGATAGGTGGCTGCAATAGAAACACCCGCTTCTATCACTCCCCTAACAGCAGCTTCATTACCAAGTAAAAATTGTTTTTCACCTTGAACCCCTGTAACTAATTCTTTTAAATTCATTATATTTTCCTCAAAATAATCATTAATACAATATATTATATAATAGTTTGATGTATAAATATTATATTATAATATTTTATAAGCTTTTAGAAATGGAGGGGAATGATGATTAAAGTTTATGTTTCAAGGTTTGATGGTGAAAAAGACACAGAACCTCATTTGGAGTGTTATGAAATTGAAAAAACACCTCAGATGAAAGTATTGGATGCGCTTCAAGCCATTAACGAAAAATATGATGCCGACATTAGTTTTAGAAGCTCATGTAGGGCTGGACAATGCGGATCATGTGGAATCTTGTTTAAAGGAAATGGGGCTCTTGCATGTCAGAAGGAAATAAAAGATGGTGCAATTATTGAACCGCTCAATTTTCCTGTCATTAAAGATTTAATAGTTGATAAATCAAGTATCGAAGCTAAAGTAAAAGATTTAGAGTTATCCCTCCAATGTGACCATGAATGTAGTGAACTCGATACTTCAATTACAAAAGATGACACAAAAGATACCAAAAAAGTAAGAAGCTGTATAGAATGTTATTCCTGCCTTTCAACTTGCCCTGTTGTCAATATTGCAACTGAAGAATTCGGCGGACCTTACCTAATGAGATATATCAATAAATTTGAAACTGACCCTAGAGACAACTTTGACAGGCTGAAAGATGCTTTGGATGAAGGATTGTACAATTGTACAAGTTGCGGAAAATGTTTGGCTGTTTGTCCTAAAAACATCAACACATTTGGAGACGCAATAGAAAAAATGAGAGCCATTGCAGTTGCAAATGGTTCAGGCCCACTTCCGGAACATGTGGCATTTAAAGATAATATCTTAAAAACTGGAAGGTCTATAAAAACCGATAAAACATCATTTATCGATGAAGTTGAAAATTATACTGGATCCAAAGTGGCTTTCTTTACCGGATGCATGGTCGATTATAAATTCCCTGAAATCGGACACATGCTGGTAAATGTCTTAAAGGAAAACGGCATTGACGTTGATGTTCCAGAAGGCCAGGTATGTTGCGGTTCCCCTCTTTTAAGAACCGGGCAAACAGATATAGTTCAGGAACTCGTTGACAAAAATAAAGAAGTCTTTAAAGATTACGATACCGTGATTACTGTTTGTTCAGGCTGTGGAGCTACCTTGAAAAATAATCATCCGGAATTCGGCTCAAAATTACACGTAATGGACATCAGTGAATTTTTAGTGGATAAACTTGATGCGAGCAAAATGAAAGAAGTTGACATGAAAGTTACCTATCATGACCCATGCCATTTAGGAAGGGGCCAAGGCATAAAAGATGCACCAAGAGATATAATTGAAATGATTCCTGGAATCAAATTCGAAGAAATGAAATATCCTTGCCAATGCTGCGGAGCCGGTGGAGGAATAAAATCCGGAAAACCTGAAATCGCAATGGATTTATCAAAATCAAAGGCGGAAATGATTAAGGATACAGGTGCTGATGCGGTAGTTACAATTTGTCCTTTCTGTGATTTGAACTTGCAGGATGGTTTAAATGCGATAGGTTGCGAAGACATCAAATCTATGCACATACTTGAATTATTAACAAAAGCTTATGAATAATTATAATGGAGTTGATTAAGATAGGAGATGCTGCTGTAAGTGAAGAAAAAGTGGTGGATACAGCCCCATTAGCTTCACCAAAAGAGGAAGAAGACTCAAAAGCAGAAAAAAAATCAACTTCAACAAAAAAATCAAAAGCAAAAACCCAATCCAGAGGAACCGGAAGGGCGAAACTTACAAAAGCTCAGGAAGAAAAGGAAATAAACCTCTTTAAAGAGAATATTTACATTGTTTTTGTTGAGTGTGAAACTCCCGGAAATATTGGTTTTCTTGCAAGAACCATGGCAAACTTTGGATTGAAAAATTTAATACTTATAAATCCTCCCAAACTAACAAACGAGGCATATTATCAGGCAACACACGGAAAATATATTGTTGAAAATGCAAAAATCTACAAAACTTTGGATGAATTTTACCAATCCCAAAGAATTGATTTTAAAGTTGCCTCTACTGGTATGGCCGGAGGAAGTTATAATTTATCTAGAATTCCCCTTAGACCGGAAGAGCTAGGAAAATCATTGAATGCTTCAAATAAAATAGCAATTTTATTTGGAAGGGAAGGAAATGGACTTACAAATAAAGAGATTGAAGATTGTGACATTTGTGTCTCCATTCCCACAGACCCCACTTACCCTATAATGAATATCTCCCATGCTGCCGCAATCATATTCTATGAATTGTTTAAAAACAAACATGATTATGGCGTTAAAGGTTTGGAAGAAAGCAGCGAGCTTGAAAAAGAATATTTATTAAAGGACATGAGTGATTTGATTAACAGTTTGGATATACCGGACCACAAAAAGAAAAATGGTTTAAAATCATTCAAAAATATTATCAATAGAGCATTCATAACTGGTAGGGAAGCGCATACATTAAAAGGCATATTAAGACGATTAAAAATAAAACTTGGTGAAGAATGAAACGAATTAGCTTTGCAGAAATCAGTATTTTTGTCCTAAAATACATTTTCAATTGGAGATTTTGGATAGCTGAAATCACAAAAAAATCAAAGGCATATAAAAAATTTATTGATAAAATGCTTTTTGAAGATGATGAAATTGTAGTTATCCCAAATACCATAAATATCAACAAAAAAATTGAATCTGAAGGCTCCGAATTCTTGCCAACAGAGATTATTAAAGATGTCATCAAACGTTGTGATGACATTGTAATTATGGATACCTGCCTTTGTAGGACTTCAAACGATTGTAAGGACTATCCACAAGATATCGGCTGTATATTCCTTGGACCAACAAGTAAAAAGATTCCAAGAAGCATCGGTAAAAAAGCAACAGTCGAAGAAGCATTGGCTCAGGTGGATAAAGCTGATGCTGCGGGTTTGAGCCATATAATCGGTAGAAACAAAATCGATACTGTTTGGATGAATGTCAGACCTGGAAAAGGACTTTTAACAATCTGCCACTGCTGTCCATGTTGCTGCCTGTGGAAAGTTTATCCTAATTTAGATAGCGACATTAGCGATAAACTAGAAAAGTTGGATGGCGTGCAAGTTAAACTACACGATGACAACTGTAAAAAATGTAAGAAATGTCTTGATATGTGCATGTTCAAGGCCATCAGCATGGAAGACGGTAAAATCACAATCGACACAGACAACTGCAAAGGATGCGGATTATGTGCTAATTCCTGTAAATTTGATGCCATCAGCATTGAATATAGCGACAAGACTATTGAAAATGTAGTCAATAGAATTGATAACCTTTATGAAAAAGAATTATAAAACTTATTAAATGATTTTGTGTGAAAACATGGCAATCTTAAGTGATAAAGATATAAAAAAATACTTAAAAGAGGGAAAAATAGCAATCGAACCTCTTAAAGACGAAAAGCAAATACAACCATCTTCCGTTGATATGAGATTGGGAGATGAATTTAAAGTATTTAAAGTCATAAGAAAACCTTACATTGATCCTAAAGATGAAGAAGATGTTGCATCCTATATGGAATCAACCACCGTCAAAGAGGGTGAAGCGTTCATTATACATCCAAATGAATTTGCCCTTGCTACAACTTTGGAATATGTTAAAATACCTGATGATTTGGTTGCAAGAGTGGAAGGACGTTCAAGCATGGGGCGTTTAGGTGTTACAATGCATGTTACAGCAGGTTTTATTGACCCTGGTTTTGAAGGGAAAATCACTTTAGAAATATCCAATATTGGTGCAATGCCTGTCGCACTTTATCCTGGCCAAAGAGTTTGTCAAATCGTGTTTGAAACCATGACAACCCCTTCAGAAGTGCCATATGGACACCCTGATAGAAATAGTAAATATATGGGCCAGACTCGCCCTGAAAGCAGTAGAGTCAAATTAGATTATGAATTGAAAAAAGATTAGGAGTTAATATTTATGAATCATGATAAAATGAACAATATAAGTGCAAAAAGAGGATTTTTATGGCCGTCCTTTGAAATTTACTCAGGAGTATCAGGTTTTACTGACTATGGTCCCCTTGGAGCAAGCCTAAAGAACAACATTATGCAAAAATGGAGAAAGCAATATGTTTCCGGTGAAGGATTTTATGAAATTGAAGGTCCTACAGTAATGCCTAAAGAAGTCTTGAAAGCATCAGGACATGTTGACAACTTCACAGACCCAATGTGCAAATGTGAAAAATGTGGTGAAGTTTTCAGAGCAGACCACATCATTGAAGAGGTGATTGGGGAAGATGTGGAAAGTCTGGAAAACGAAGAGCTTGACCAGATTGTCATCGACAACAATATAGTATGTCCGGAATGTGGTGGAAAATTATCCAACATCTGGAATTATAATTTGATGTTTAAAACAGAAATCGGAGCAAAAGGAGATAAAGTAGGTTACATGAGACCTGAAACCGCTCAAGGAATATTCATTTTATTCAAACGTTTGGAAAGATTTTTCAGAGGAAAACTTCCATTTGGAGCAGTTCAGCTTGGAAAAGCATACAGAAATGAAATATCTCCAAGACAAGGCGTTATCAGACTTAGGGAATTTACACAGGCGGAAGCGGAGATATTCCTAAACCCTAAAGATAAAACCCATCCGAAATTCGCACAAATTGAAAACGAGATATTGCGCTTAAATTCACAGGAAGTTCAAGAAAATAACACAGAACCATTGGAAATTACTGCACGTGAAGCTCTGGACAAAGGCATTGTGGCCAACGAAATGCTAATTTATCAATTATATTTAGCACGTAAATTTTTAACTGAAATTGGAATTCCAGAAGAAGTTTTAAGATTCAGACAACACCTTGCAGGGGAAATGGCACATTATGCACTTGACTGTTGGGATGTAGAAGTGAAAACCGACAAATACGGTTGGGTTGAAATCATTGGAATCGCCGATAGGGGAGATTATGACTTGACTTCACACTCCGAGTTCAGTAATGATGAACTGAACGTGTTTATTGAATACGACGAACCTAAAAAAGTTCAAAAAACAGTCGTTAAACCTAATTTATCCAAATTTGGACCTATATTTAAAGGAGATTCACCTAAAGTAAAACAAGCCATTGAAGATGCTGACCCTGAAGACATCAAGGCAGCACTTGAAAATGATGGAAAATTCACCGTTGAGTTGGATAAGGTTTATGAAGTAGACAAAGATTTGCTCATATTTGAAGAAATTGAAGAGGAAATCACTGGTGAGAGAATCATACCTCATGTAATTGAACCCTCATTCGGTATTGACCGTATAGTATATTCAGTTTTACTCCATTCATTTACAGAAACTGAAGAAAAAGACTACTTTAAATTTGATAAATCAGTTGCTCCGGTGCAGGTTGGAGTTTTCCCTCTTGTCAATAAGGAAGGCCCGCGTGAAATTGCTCAAGATTTAACTGAAAGCTTAAGAATGGCCGGATTTAGAGTAGAATATGATGCAACAGGAACAATTGGAAAAAGATACGCTCGAGCTGATGAAATTGGTACTCCTCTTGCAATAACAGTTGATTTCGATACCCTTGAAGATAATCAGGTGACAGTAAGGGACAGAGACACCGAAAATCAGCAAAGAATTCCGATTGATGAGCTAAACGACTACTTGGAAAAATATTATAAATGAGTTTAAACTCATTTATTTAAATTTTTAAAATTTTCATAGAGATTATCTGCCCATTTCAATGAATTGCTATTTTTTGAGATTAATAATCTATTTTGATCAAAACTCCCATCTTCCTTAAATAATCCCAGAATCATCACTTTATCTGTGACTATCAATAGAAAATTATCTTCTTTTTTAAATGATGAAAAACTTTTAATTTCAGATTTTTCTTCAAAAACACTTAGAATATCGCTGGAAACCATCATTTCTACATATTTATTGTTTTTAACCATATTATTCAATTGATTATTGAAATTTTCATAATAAAACGGCAAAATGCATTTTACAAACTCAGCTTCCATTAGGGCATTCTCAATATAATTGTAGGTCCTATACGCATCAATATCATCGGATTCAATTAGACTCGCCTGCCCTATCAAGTATATCTCGGCTATTGATTCATTTGGAATCATATCAACCAGATGTTTATCCAAAATATTGAAAAACTTGTTTATCACATCAATTGTTTTATTCAACTCCAGAATGTTTTCAATCTGCATTTTCATGGAATTGGTCAAATGATATTTGCTTGATTGCCTGTAGACAAAATTTTCCAATTCCAGCTTGTGCATGGTGCTTGATACTGAACTGTAGCTTAATCCAGTATCCTCAGTCAAGGATTTCATGCTTTTAGGGTTTTCATATAATGTTGCTATAATTTTTAACCTAGACAACGAGTTTGTAATATATTTTACATCTTTTGAAATAGATTCATAACTTTTTAAATAATTTTCGTTTTCTTCAATCACAATAGACCACCTATTAGTATTACTTATTCTATTATTTTTATTACTAAAAATATAAAATTTCTTGAAGTGAACAACCGCATAGGATAACACTTGCAAAAACTATAAAAGAAGTTAGATTTTTTAGATATTTTTTTAAAACAGAATAAACAAATTAAACATAAACTAATAAAATCGAATGGGATAAAAATGATTGATACACATATGCATGCAGATTCAAGAAGCGGCGAGGATTTTAGGCAAATGTATCTTGCAGGAATCAATACAGCAATTACATGCAGCTATTACCCTTATAGAATAGAACATGAAATGATTCTCTTAAATCACTTAAACAGAATATTGGAATTGGACACTGCAAGAGCAGAAGAACATGGACTTGATTTGAAGGTAGCATTAGGCATTCATCCAACAAACACCAATATAAATCCGGAAATAATCTTTGAAAGCCTATACAAATGGATTGATGCCAAACAAATTGTTGCCATTGGCGAAATTGGTCTTGAAGATATGAGTGAAAACGAAATTGAGATATTTAAAAAACAACTGGATATTGCACAGGAGACCAAATCAAAAGTGATTGTTCATACACCTCGAAAAAACAAAAAGGAAGTTCTAAAAGAGATTATTGAAATCATACCTCAACATTTAGATGAAACACAGGCAGTTATCGACCACATCAACCCAGACGTTATTGAAGAGTCAATCAATACCGATTGTATGCTCGGCTTAACTGTGCAACCCCAAAAAATGGAAAAAGAAGACGCTATAGCAATTTTGGATGAATATGGTTTTGATAGATTCCTGTTAAATAGTGACATTAGCAATAAACCGTCAGATCCTCTTTCAGTTCCTAAAACTGTACGGGAACTTGAAAGACTAGGATATCCTCGCAAAGAAATTGATAAAGTATCATTTAAAAATGCAGAAGACTTTTTCGATTTAAACACAATTTAAATATTATGAATTACTAAGTTATCATTATGGGAAACGACAAATTAATCATAACGGCATTAATTGCAATTATTGCCATTTTACTTATATTAATTGGGGCCACGGTTATTCCAACAATGATGAAAGAAGACTGCCAATTAGACATTACCAGCCCGGAATCTTTAAATGGGAGAGATAATATCACTGTCCATTTATATGATTCTGAAAACAACCCAATCTCCGATAAAAACATTAAAGTTATCCTTAGAAATTCCAACACCTCACAGGAATATTTAATTAAAACAGATTCAAACGGAATTGCCACATTAACATTAACTGAAGATAATGTTGGAACATATAACCTAACATGCAGCTTTGAAGGTGACGATACCTACAAACCGGCTTCCACTACAAAAGAGATTACCGTAAATGGCACTAGCGAGGCAACTGCAAGCAGTACTCAAGATCCAATTGAAGCAAATAGGCCTAAAAATGATCCCAACTACAAAGGATACACACCAAATCACGAAAGTGAAATTATTAACGGTTGGAATCCCCATGAACACGAAACCTATCGTGAAAGCATGAGCGATGGAAACGTGAAAATTCACTATGACGACGGTTACTTCAGGCTTGTTGACAGAAACGGATATGTAATTACTTACGGTTATGGCGGTTAAACCCATAGCCTTTTTAATTTTTAAAAATCAATATAATAAATATGATTGAAAAAATACCTATTCCAATTTGCGGATTAATTCTTGCATTATTATCCCTTGGAAATCTCTTAAACGATACACATCCCTATTTAAGAGTACTTTGCGCCACAATAGGTATAATACTCATGATTTTAATATTGGCAAAACTCATTTTATATCCCAAAAATATTAAAAAGGATTTAAAAAATCCAGTTATTGCGAGTAATTCCGGCACTTTTTCTATGAGTTTAATGCTTTTATCTACATACCTTTCACAATTTATGCCGGATATCGCGTGTGGTGTGTGGATATTGGGTGTAGCTTTACACATTTCACTAATGATTTACTTTACCCATCATTTTATCATATCCAACTTTGATATTTCAACAGTTTATCCAAGCTACTGGATAGTCTTTATTGGAATTACAATGGCCGCAATCACAGCACATGTGCACGGCCTTAATGAAATAGGATTCATATTCTTTTTGGCAGGATTTATTGCAATGCTCATTACACTGCCCCTTGTCATATACAGATACCTGAAATACAGTGACATTCCTGATGCCAATAAACCGTTGATATGTATTTTCAATGCGGTTTTAAGCATATTAATAGTGGGATACATAAATTCCTACAATAGCATATCAATTGAGTTTTTAGGAATAATGTATGCATTTGCATGTATATTTTACATATTTTCACTGATTAAATTCCTGGAATATAGAAAATTAGATTTTTATCCAAGTTTTGCGGCATTTACATTTCCATTTGTAATCAGCACTCTTGCAACAAAAGGAGTAATTTCAAAAATAGGGTCAAACATCATATTGGACGATGTATTGACTTTGCAGACAATCATAGCCTCAGCTATCGTATTGTATGTATTAATAAAATATATAAAATTTTTAAGTAGAAATTAATCTACTTAACTTTTATTAATCAGCCTGACTTTATTAGGAGATATAATAATCAAATTCTTTTCTTCAGAGCGAGCGAGCAATAATGCTTGAGCACCATATCCCTCTCTCATCTGTTTGATTTTTTGTCCTGCCAATTTAAAGTTAGCTGGACTTTCCCTTTCCAAGAAGGACAAATCTAAAATAACAGGATTTCTCTCTTCAATTACTTGGTCAATAACATAGTTCACATCATCAATTGATTTTGGTCTAATGAGAACAATCTCATAATATGACTGTTCGGGAGTAATCACATAATCGTCATAATCATCATAAATCGGAGTAGGTCTTGGCATTTGCTCAGAATTATGGTTGGGTTTGTATTCGGGATTAGGATTATAGTTCACTTTGGAACTTTGAGCAGGATTATAGTTTTCAGAACCGTTTTGTTGCAGCCTTTCGCGTAAATTGGAAACCCCAACCTTCACATCATTACTCAAATCATCCAATATTTCATAAAAGCTTGTTTCACCATTTGTTTTTTTATCGCTTGAGTTAGTTTCTTCAAAACCTAAACTTCTTTTTAATGTGTCAGTAAAGCTCATTTAAATTACTCCTCTAAATATTTAAGAATAGCATCTAATAATTTAGCTGCCCCATTATTATAAACATCTTCAGCAGGCAATCCAAATTCTGATTCGAAAGATTCGATAGTCATGCCGTCATCAGCATTTTTAAGATTGATAGATAAACCCACAACTTTTGTAGGTTCAACAGCCTCAATAGCTTTAATTTCTTCTTTGATACCTTTTGGATCTCTGTAAGGGTGATTTGGTCTGTGTCCAACAATAACCGCATCAGGAGCAGCTCCAATTAAAATAGCCGCAGACAATCCTCTTGGGTGAGGATTTCCGTCTTCAGTTAAGCTAGATTGACCTTCAATAAAAATAATATCAGGGTTTTTTGTCTCTTCCACATATTTAATTGCGGACAATACGGCTGCCGGGACATCCATAGCGGATAAACTTCCAGCCCTAAAATTAAAATCAGTCGGTTCTTCCAATCCCATTTCATCAGTGGAAATAATTGCAGGGGTCAAATCTCTTTCCATACAAGCAATGCCTAGCTGTTTGGTAGTGGTTCTTTTTCCACATTCCTGGGATGTTCCTCCAACAAAGATTACTGGAGCTTTCGGAACATAAGATATTTTTGGTAAAACTTCACAGGATTTCTCAGGAGCCACACCAGCTATCCTTTCAACAACGTCCAACCTAGGGCCTATTTCCTTTATCACCACATTTTTTGAATCTGCAAATTTCTTTAAGGATAAGTTTTCACTTATTGATAAAGATCTAAATGAAGTAATTACATTCAATCCCGCATCGATAGCCTGAACTGCGTATTTCAGTGCAGATCCTTCAGCACCAATCGGCAACATTATAACAAGAGATTTTGCTTCAGGCGCGCTTTTTAAACATTCTTCCAAGCTACCCGCAACAGTATATTTGCAAAACTCTTTTCCTTGCTTGTTAACATTATCATCAATGAATCCTATAGCTTCAACACCTTCAAGATTGGAGAATTTTTCTCCTCCACCGCCACAACCAACTACAATGAATGGATTTAAATCTTGAATCTCTTTAACTGATTTTATTGAATACAACAATTTCACCCCTATAACTTATAATTTATAATTATCCCGTAATTTTATTATCCTACTATTTTTGAAAAAATCATAAAAATAATATTATACTATTAGATATAATTTTTCATATTAATAAATGTAAATGTTTAAAGTGTAATAATTATTAAATATAATATTGATAATAAAAAAATTAAAAGGAGAAATAAAGCATGAGAAAACCCTATGTTATTTTGATTGGAAGTGCATCAGGAATTGGAAAATCAACAATAGCTGCGGAACTGGCCAAACAACTTAATATAAAACATTTGATTGAAAGTGATTTTATTAGGGCTGTTGTGCGCGGTATAATAGGTAAGGAATATGCTCCAGCACTCCATAGCTCATCATATGATGCCTATAAACATCTAAGAAACAAGAATCGTTATGAAGACTACAATGATTTGGTTTCCGCAGGGTTTGATGAACATGCCTCCTATGTGATTCCTGCTTTGGAAAAGATTATTCAAAGAGCAATAACCGACTATGACGACATAGTCATTGAGGGAGTTCACTTAGTTCCAGGACTAATTGACATTGACCAGTTCAAGGAATATGCAAACATATACTTCTTCGTTTTAAGTTCAGATGAGGAATCCCACAAAGAGAGATTCGTTAAAAGAGCCATTCAAATTCAAAGAGGTGGAAAACAGCTTGATTACTTTAAAGAAAACAGGATTATCCACGACCACCTGTTAAAGCAGGCGGAAAAGAATGATGTTGATATAATAAAAACTGAAACCATTGAAAAGACATTGGATAAGATTTTATCAATCATCAATAAAGCTTGCACCACAATAAAGCTAACAAATAACGTTGAAGAACTTGAAGATGTGATAAACATCATCATCAAAGAAAATAACGGTTCTCTTGAAAAAGTGACATATAACATTCCTGGCTTCAAAGAACCGCTGGTCAGAAACATCAATGTTTCAGACGTGTACTCCGCTGAAAAGTTTATAAAAAATATTAATGAAAATAAAGACAAAAAAGAATACTTGAATAAACTCTATGACTTATCTGACTACAGAAATACATCCATATGTGCTTCAAACCAGGAAAAGTTGGATAAAATTATAACAGAATTAGAAGATAAAGGATATGTTTTAAATGAATGATGATACTCTTACTGAAATGATTATTAAATGTCCCGCATGCGGAATTGAAGGTGTTGCCAAATCAATAATGAAGGAAATTGAGATACCTCATTTCGGAAATGTTTTAGAAACCAGCATACAATGCCCATCCTGCGGGTTTAAACACAATGACATTATAGCTCTTGAACAAAATGACCCTGCAAAATATGTTCTTGAAATAAATAGAAATAACTTATCCATTCGCGTTGTAAGATCCCAATCCGCAACCGTTTCAATCCCTGAAGTTGGCGTTAAAGTGGAACCCGGCCCAAAGTCAGAGGGATATGTGACAAATGTAGAGGGAATATTAACCCGTTTTGAAGATGCAGTTAAAAAAGCGATGAACTTATTTGACAATGAAGAGTCACAAGCTAATGCTCAAAAGACCCTAGAACATATTCAGGAGTTAAAAAAAGGAAACGGAACTGCAACATTAATCATTCTGGATCCATTTGGACAAAGTAATATAGTTAGTGAAAAAGCAGAAATACTGGACATTCCTGAAGAGGAATTGCATAAATTAAAAACTGGTTTTACTCATATTGAAGATAATTAGAAAGAAGAATTATTCTTCTTCCTCTTCTTCATCAAGACTTGCTGAGAAATTGGTGAAAGTATCTTCTTCAACAACGTCTTTTAATTTTAAAGTTTTTTGAACATCCATAGCCAATGCATTACAGTCAGCTTTAATAGCTTCTAAATGTAATAAAATTCTTTCTTTTTCTTGATTAATCCTTTCGATGTTAGTGTATGGGTAAGTAGATTCCTTAAGCATTTCATATTCAATTGTAGTGTAAGGATAATCGTTTAATTGTTTACATACATTTTTTAAAACATCGCCTAAAAACTTGTTCATTTCAACTTTTACTCTTTCCCTAATCATCTTGTCATCATCTAAGTTTTCTTTCATTAAACGAACAACTTCAGCCTTAGCGAAAGGTAATTTTTCTTCATCTTCTTCATCAAATTCTTCTTCAAAAATTTCATCTTCAGGCATAATAACATCTCATTCGATTATTTAATAATATTGACTATATCCGCCATTTTTAATAAAAAGTCGGCAGCACATCAATATCTAAGTAAACATTTATTGAAAGTTATATATAAATGTATTGATTTAATTAGAGAATTGAAGCAGTATTCGAGTAGTTTTTAGTGTAAGATATAAAATAATCATGCGGAAAATTAATAATTTTAATACTTGTAAAATTTTGAAAAACAGTTTTAAAAAAATAAAAAATAGTAGCATTAAAGCTACTTTAAATTATCTTTTCTTTGCAAAATTGCCACCCAAAACTATTATGGAAAACAGAACAGAAATTACCAGAATTACTAACGGATTGGCTGTAATGTGATTTTCACCAATTAGAACATCCATCCTATCTTCATTAGATGAAATAGAAGTTGAATTCGGTTCATAATCCTGTTTTTTAGGATTTTTGCTAACATTGACTAAAACGTCATCCTGATTATTATCCAAATCATAATCAAATGTGTCGGCCATTGAAGAAACCGCATTTCTAACAATGCCCTCACCAGAGGCCATTGCCCTTACATATAATTCAGCGGATTCCCCATTGTCCAGATAATCAATATCCCATTGTTGGTCCAAGTCATTATAGATTCCTTTTGTAGGTATTACTGACCTTAAAATCAATGACTCATCCGGAATTTCATTAACCCTAACATTTCTAGCAGCATCAGGTCCGGCATTAGCTATTTTGATTGAATAATCTATAGGATCACCAACTTCATAATAGTATTTTGAGACTGTCTTTGTAATTGATAAATCACAGGCGGGTGCGACGCTGATATCTTCAACATCCCTATTGTTAGTCGGGAACGGGTCATGCTCATTTCCGGATACCATAACAATATTTTCAAAATTGCCTGTAGATATTACCCTACAAATAATATCCAATTGTTTAAATTCGTTTAAAGCCAAATTACCAACATACCAAGTACCATCCATTGCAATGTCATCACTTGACTCAACAAATTCAACACCGCTAGGCATCATATCTTTAACACTTACATTTGTTGCATCATTTGGACCGATATTCCTCACAACGATAGTCCATTTAATCAAATCACCATAGTTCGGATTTGAATTGTTGACTGTTTTCACAACAGACAAATCACTAACAGGATAAACATTGATTATTTCACTATCATTGTTATTGGATTCATCTCTATCAACCTGTGAACAAATTGCAAATGCCTCATTTTGAATTTCACCTAATCTATTTACAACACAAGTGATATTAATATATGCAGTTTGTCCATTATTCAATCTGGAAATGCTCCATTTATTATCGCTGAATGTTCCAACAGTGCTTGAATAATTTTTTAATATTAAACCGTCATCCAACAAATCGGAAACCACAACATTGGTCGCACGGTCAGGACCGTTATTCTTAACAGATATCAACCAGGTGATATCCTCACCGAAGTAAGGTTTTTTATTGGATACTTGTTTAGTTACTTCCAAATCAACTGTTGACGGAACTTTAATTGATTTGCTGTCATTGTTGTTGGATGGGTTCAAATCAACTTCATCGGAAGAAACTGATGCAAAATTGGTAATTGTACCTGTTTTATTGACTTTACAAGTAATTTCCAACATTTGATACTCGCCATTCTCCAAACAGCAGACACTCCAAATTCCATTGTCATAAATGCCCTTACTTGCATTGACATCCATCAATATCAAACCTTTTGGCAGAATATCTTCTACAACCACAGAAGTTGCCTTATCAGGACCATCGTTCTTAGCGATTAATGTCCATTTGACGATATCTCCATATTTCGGATTTGAATTGTTAACTGATTTGGATACGCTTACATCAGCGGTTCTTGAAACGTTTATATAATCATCATCCTTATTATTGGACAAATCATAATCAAATCTAGTTCCGTTTACAGAAACATTGTTTTGTATGATTCCTGTAGCATTCACACGGGCAACAATATTCAATTGGACGGATTTATTTGGATTCAGTGTACCTATATTCCATTTACCGCTAACCGGGTCATATTTTCCATTACTGTCATCACTAACCCAAATCAATGAATCCGGAAGCAAATCATATGCTACAACCTTAGTTGCAGTATTCGGACCGTTATTGTTAACAATAATATACCAGCATACGGTGTCGCCGTAGTTAGGGTTGGTGACATTGACAGCTTTTATAACTTCCAAATCCGCTGCAGGATTAATTAACACAGATGCATCATCCACATTGTTGGATTCATTATAATCATAATGTTTTCCAGTGATATTGGCAGTATTTACGATTAAGCCTGTCTTATTAACCTTACAAATGATTTCATAAGTTAAATTTTCACCAATCTCCATGTTACCCACTGTAATAACACCATTGGAGTATGTTCCTCTAGGCAAAACTGAACTGATGTAAATTAGACCGTCAGGCAATGCATCATATACTTTAACTGCTGTTGCCTTATTAGGACCATTGTTTGAAATAACTATCTTCCAGGTTATTTCATCACCAAAGTCGGCGGATGAAACGTTGATTGACTTTTCAATGGACAGATCAGTTGATGCATTGACTCTGATTGTACTGGAATCCCTGTTATTTGATTCGTTCCTGTCAATTTCACGACCACTGACAACAACATTATTTTGAATAGTGCCTATTCCATTTACTTTACAAATGATTTCTAATTTAACTTCCTTATTGACTCCAAGAGTTCCAATATTCCATTCTCCTGTATTGTTATTATAGTTACCAGTACTGTTAATGTAAATCAAAGACCTATGAAGAATATCCTTCACCACAACATCATGTGCAGTATCAGGACCATTATTTCTAACGACTATTGTCCATTTGATTAAATCAGCATAGTTTGGATTTGAATTATTAACAGACTTTACAACCTCCAAATCACAGGTTTTTGGAATTGTAATTGATGCTTCATCGTGATTATTGGTTAGATTTACATCATATTCATTAGAAGTGACATTTGCTTCATTAACTATTTCCCCGGTTTTATTAACCCTAGCATAGATGTTAACAATTATTGTTTGATTGACATCAACATCACCGATATATAAAATACCTGTCTGAGGATCATATGCATTATTGCTGTCATCATCAATATAAATCAATCCGCTTGGAAGAACGTCAAAGACTGTAACGTTTGTTGCTTTATTAGGACCATTGTTTGTAATGTTCAATGTCCAAACGACAATATCATCAAAGTTATAAGACTCAGAAGTGGATAGCTTTCTAATTTGGCTATCGATTTTTGGAATAACATTGAATGCTGTTGTATTAGTGATAGCCTTATAGTAAGTATCCTCGTAATGCCTAGCAGTCACATAATACTTTCCAGGCTGCAAGTCATTTAACTCATCTGAAACTTCACCAAGATAGTTGGAATTTAATGTTTTATTATAAATCAATGTGCCGTCGTCTTTTTCAACTGTGAGTAAAATCCTCATGTTATACTCACGGTCATCCTGATACAGTCTGCCGTTATTTGTAGCCCCATCCAGAGGGGATTCCCCGTCAATGGACAAATGAGAATACTCGGCAGCATTATAAATTGCATTTGAAACGGCAAGATTATTATATCTTGCAATGTTGTTTCCGCCATGGATTACCGCCATCAATTCTTCTGTTTGACCATAATAAACATCATTTGCATAAATTGGCAATAAATAAACCCAAGCCTGATTTTCAAACAGAGTATTATTTTTTAAAACCAATTCATTGCCGTATTTATCATAATATATCGCACTGCCATTTCTGGCAGTATTGAAATAGAAATCTGAATTAAATACATTAGCTTCAGTACTGTTTATATAAATTGCGCCTCCCAATCCATCATTCAACTTATTATAATCCGGACGGGCCTCATTGGATATGAATGAAGATTTGTTTATAAGAGTATTTTTACCCTTTATGTATATCGCACCACCATCCAC
Organism: Methanobrevibacter sp.; assembly: GCF_045126245.1. Lineage (GTDB taxonomy): Archaea > Methanobacteriota > Methanobacteria > Methanobacteriales > Methanobacteriaceae > Methanocatella. The sequence goes on from NZ_JBGVOG010000020.1 coordinate 44,859, forward strand.
ATCAGCGATATTATAATCAAAGTCTGAACCGGAAATCTTAACATTTTCAGCTTCAATATTTAAAGCTCCGCCATAAACGTCTGCATGATTGTCAGTGAAATTAGAATCGACAATGTCAATATTTAAACCAGCTACTTGAATGGCACCTCCTTTAGGAGCATCATTACCCTCAAAATAACAATTATTTATTTCCAAGTCCATGACATCATATAGCAATCCTGTAGAAACCGCACCGCCATATAACTTAATGGCGGAATTATTTATTAAAGTACAATTTTCAAGTTTTCCGGATGCATGAAATGTTAATGCTCCCCCTTGATCGGCCGAATTGTTAATGAATATGCAATTGGCGTAATTTACGCCATTACGAACACAACCTGCGCCCCCATGAGAATAACCGTTAACACTAATCGCATGGTTATTGATGAAAGTACAGTTATTCACCAATGCACTATAATTCTCTACATCCAAACCAATTTGTATTGCACCTCCATATACTGATCCGCTGCCTTTAATCCAATTTGAATCAAAAATAGAATTTATTATCCTTGAATTCAAACCATAAGCTCCAACAGCTCCTCCCGTAGAGAAGTTTTCAAAGTTTTTGAAATATCCCGAATTATTCCTAAATTCACAATTTCGAATAGTGAGATTCTCAGCCGCATACAAATCATATTTGGTGGACAATACACCTCCATGATTACAATGGTTATTTTCAAATACACAATTGTCAACAACGACATTCTTTGCATTTATAAACAACGCCGATCCAACATCCCCTTCAGCATTGGAAAACCTTAAATTAGAAATGACCGTTCCTGAAGCATTACCCCTAATATAAAAAATGCTTGATATGCCTCCGCCATTTAAACTAGCGGAAGATGTGGATGTTATTGTTAACGTTTTATCAATGTTCACTGTTGATTCATTTCCGTTTGCAACGTACTCACCGACCAGATAGATATTATCTCCAGCCCGCGCAATATTAATGGCATTTTGAATATCTTCGAATGTTCCCTGTTCAACATAATAATCAGTAGCCAGAACATTTTCACTACTTCTATCTACCTCCAAAATTTCATTAACTTGAGAATTTCCTAGTTTATCTTCAATATCAAACTCCATTGCAATTCCACTGCTTTTTTCATTTAAATCTACGGCATAGGAATCTTCAATAGATAATCCAATAGCCGCAAAAATTAAACAGACAAATAGCAATGGAATAATGAAATTTTTGCTAATAGCTATTTTTTGAGTTTTATTTAACATTTAATCACCTTTTGAGGACGATTATAACCACTATTAATTAACAAAAGCTATCAAACAGCAATTAAACTTTTTACTTTAGTTAAAACTTTAAAAAGAATAAAATATTATTATAAAATTTAAAAAACTGCTCCGAAATCATTGGAAACACTATTTTTTAGCCATCCAACACATAATATCTTTATTAATAATGCACAGATTTTAGAACCGCTCCAATTTCACAACATAAAATAAACTTTTTTAAATTCTTGCTAAATTTAACTTAAAATAAAAGATAACCTCTTTAAATCCTCAAAATGAGTATTAAACCCTAATTTATATAAATCTTTGCTAATTAATGACTAAAAATTATTATTTTCTAAAAATATTCTATTTTAAAATAAAATTAATTATTTAACATGAATAAAATATTTTAGTCATAAAAACCAAAAATAAAATACAATAAAAGTTAAGGTAAGAGCTATGAAAAAACAAATTGCAATACTGATAATGGCATTATTAATAATTGCACCAGTTATTCAGGATGTATCTGCAACTAAAACTGTTTTTATTACAACAGACAATATTGTAGACCATGATTTTGATGTAAATTTATTAAATTCCATTAAAAAATACATACAGGAGATTAGCGGAGGGGAACTTCAAGTCATTATTGATAATCAGGCCCCCGCTCCGGGAGAAGGTTCAAGATCAATGCAAGTAACAAGTGACGTAAGTATAAATTTGGCGGCGGCAGATGCTGGAAACTTCATATTATTAGGTAATTATAGTGTAAATAAAGACAAACAGATTATTTTTGTTAACATTGGAGATTATGATTTAGACAATTATTCTAATTATCTTAGAAGGGCATGGGATGACAACTATTCAAATGAAAGTTTAGCAGGTTTACGCGCTCCAGGAACATTCCTGAAAAATTCAGGAATATACTACATTCAACCTGCAAAGGAATACCCCGACAATTACCATGATGGTATTTTAAGCCGCTACGATGATGAAATGTGTAAAAATATTGCTCAGGAAATTGTTGATATAATCAATACCCATGGAAATGATACAAGGGTATATAATGATGAGTTGGTTGTGAAAAATCACATTTCACCGGAGGGAATGGCAAATGCAAGTAAAGCTCTAGTAAATGACAATGATACTGAATTTAAAGGAAAATATGGGGCTTACAGTGGTCCCCAATTGTTATACCAAACAAGTGCCTATCTAAATGGTGATGGAATCGATATTCCAAAGAAATATGGCGAACCTGAAGACCCTATGGGCATTTCATTTATGGTAAGAGATTCCTATTCAATATACGATTATTTCAAAATGGGCGGAATAGTTAAGGAGTACATGGATGAAAATGGGCGTGCTCCTGATTCAATTGAATATGAAGGAGCCCATATCGGATATTATGATTTATTATACAATTTTGCAAAAATAACTCAAAATCATACCGATGCCAAACATATGGACTTTGAAAACGAGTATCACTTTGATAAAGTAAACGATTCAGTATTACTGCATGTGTTCCCATTTGTTTTAATAGCATTCGTATTATTTGTTGCATATTGGGGATATAAGAAGATAAGGAGATTTTAAGTATTACAAATAACAAGTATTGTTTATTGAATGAATAGATATGGAAGGGAAATTTATGAAAAGATATATTTCAGAATTAATCGGAACAATGGTTTTAGTCCTATTTGGATGTGGAAGCGCTGCCATAGCAGGCTCTCTTTTAGGAAACCTAGGTATTGCAATGGCTTTCGGTTTATCAATTGTGGCCATGGCATACGTAATCGGAGACATCTCAGGATGCCACATCAACCCTGCCGTTTCAATAGGCATGTGGATTGATGGAAGGCTGGAAGCAAAAGATTTAATCATGTACATTGTCTTCCAATGTATCGGTGCGATAATTGGTATTGCACTTCTTGTGGCAATTATTAATTCCGCTCCAAATCTTGGAGGATACTTGACAACAGGATTAGGTCAGAATGGATTTGGTTCCGCATCAAGTGTTGGTTTAGATGTTGTAGGTGCAATAATTGTAGAAATTATCTTAACTTTTGTATTTGTATTTACAGTTCTTGGAGTTACCAAAAAAACAGAAAATGCTGCAGTAGCAGGTATTGTAATCGGTTTAACATTAGCATTCGTGCATATTATGGGAATTCCATTGACCGGTACTTCAGTTAACCCGGCACGTAGTTTGGCTCCCGCATTATTCATGGGCGGACAAGCTCTCCAACAAGTTTGGGTATTTATATTAGCTCCAATTGTAGGTGCAGTGATTGCAGGTTTATTATACAAAGGTTTAACCACAGAGGATGCTTAAATCCTCTAACTTTTTTTATTTTTAAATTCTTATACTTCCAATGTAAGTATAACCATTAATATTCTCAAAATCATCATTTATTTCAAATTCAAATGTTTTTTCATTGGCAACATACATATGGGCCAAACTGATTCCGATATCAATCGGATTCCATTTTTTAAGAATATGGCGCTTAATAATGTTCTGTTTCCGTTGATAAACATCAAAACCATTATTAGAATGTTTATAAAACCAAGGCTGTGAATTAATGGCTGAAGGTGCAAGCTGTGCAGGTTTTAATCTATCATCCTCAAAATCACTAATATTCGCTAGACTTTTCCTATTAAATTTGGAGACATCCCTTGTTAAATCATTAGATTTGCCAAAAGCGATTGCGATTATAAATTCAGGATCTTTATTTTTAACTGAAGCCATACCTACCCAACAGCTGCCGATGCCCATGCTTTGTAAAAAAAGAGAAACCTGCTGAAAAATAAACCCGATATTTTCAAGATAATTTTCTTTTTTCTCACTGTATAATGCCAAATAGTATGGTGCACTCCAACGTGTTTTTAAATTTACTTTATCTTTTGTTAAAATCTCATATCTATAACTTATATCATCATTCAAAGACTTTACATTTGAAATAAATTCATGGATTGGATTCATATCAATTGTATCATCAACATACTTCCGGCAGGATTTTCTAACATATATCTGATTAGCTAAATTCATTGAAAACCACCATATGAATACTAAATTTATTTTTACATTATATAAACTATAAATAATATCTAAAAGATATATTATATAAGGTGAATATATGAAAATTGTTGTAGCAATTGGAGGATCAATTTTATTGAAAGAATATAATTGTACAAAATTCCAAGAGTACAGTGCTATTTTAAAGGATTTATCTAAAGAACATGAATTATTTGTAGTGATTGGTGGCGGAAAACCTGCAAGAGACTACATTGGAGTGGTTCGTGATTTAGGTGCAGGAGAAGCGCAATGCGATGATATCGGAATTGAAGTTACAAGAATCAATGCAAAATTAATGTTGTCCGCTCTTGGTGATGCAGCATATCAAAGAGTTCCTCATAATTTCCAGGAAGCCTTGGAATTTTCAGCCAGCGGAAAAATAATTGTTATGGGTGGAACCGAACCTGCACACAGTACAGATGCAGTTTCAGCTATTCTTGCAGAATATATAAATGCAGATAAATTAATCAACCTGACTTCCGTTGATGGAATGTATACAAAAGATCCTAATAAATTTGATGATGCAGAACTTGTCCCTGAAATCACTGCAAGTGATTTGCTTGACTTTTTAAGTGGCAAAGATGTTAAAGCTGGAACTTATGAATTCTTTGACACCACAGCAGTTCAAATGATTAAAAGATCCAATTTGGAAACAGTTATAACCAATGGTTTTGAACCTGAAAACCTAATTAAAGCCGTTAATGGTGAAAAAATTGGTACCAAAATTATAAATGAATAGGTGATTAAGTGGATAATCTCATCGATATCGGTTTAAATCTAATGCATAAATCATTTGCAAAAGACCGATTGGAAATTATTGAAGAAGCTAAAAAAGTTGGAGTCAATCAATTCATCATTACCGGAACCAATGTGCATTCAAGTCATATTGCTGCTGAATATGCATCCAAATACCCTGAAACATTATTTTCAACATCAGGAGTGCATCCCCATGATGCAAAGACATGCAATGGCCATACCATTAATGAATTAGAAAAGATATCTAAAAATAGTTCAGTAGTGGCCATTGGAGAATGTGGCCTTGACTATAACAGAAACTTTTCACCGCAAGATTTGCAGAGAAAATGGTTTGAAGCACAGGTTGAACTTGCACAAAGACTTGACATGCCTTTATTTTTACATGAAAGGGAAGCGCACAACGATTTATACAATATACTAAAAAAATATGATGTTGGCGAGAAAGCCGTTGTTCATTGCTTTACCGGAACTAAAAGTGAAGCACAAAATTATATTGATTTAGGATGTTATATTGGTGTTACAGGATGGATTTGTGATATGAAAAGAGGAAGAGACTTGCAAGAAGCTGTAAGTGTAATTCCCCCTGAAAAATTGATGATTGAAACTGATGCACCATTTTTAATACCAAAAAACTTTGATGTGAAACCTAAAAAAAATAGAAATGAACCGAAATATTTACCTCATATCCTCGAATTTATTGCACTCTGCATGGGTCTTGATAAAGAAGAACTTGCAGTTCAAGTTACTAAAAATACTAAAGAATTTTTTAAAATATAGGAAGTGAAAAAATGGCAGTAGAACCTCATAAACATTGTCCAATATGTGGAACACCAATACCTTTAAACGAACTTGTATGCTCACCAGATTGCCAAAAAGTCTGGGACGCTAGATTAGCTCAAACCAAAAGAACTAGATTAATATTATACGTAGTTATTGCAATATTTCTAATTATTTGGGCAATAATGACCTTTATGAAATAGTGGTATTAATGATTATAACCTCATCAAATACACTTGCCGATAAAAAAATAATCGACTATAAAGGGTTGGTTACCGGAGAATCACTTATTGGAGCCAACATTTATAAAGACTTATTTTCCGGAGTTCGTGATGTTGTAGGCGGAAGGACATCTAAATACGAAGAAGAACTCAAAAAAGCCAGAGACCTTGCTTTGGAAAGTATGGAAGATAAAGCTAAAGCTTTAGGGGCTAATGCAATTATCGGACTTAAAATCTCTTATGACAATCTTGGCGGCACTATGGGAAATACAATTCTGGTAACCGCTTATGGTACTGCAATTTATTTTGAATAACATGAAAATTAGAAATACTGAGATTGACATCATACATGGTATGAAAGTGCTTTTCTGTATTGGTGCAGGTACCGCAATAGGGCTTTTAGTTTACGGTATTTTTTTATATTTCCATATCGACATTTTCGGTTGGAATTTAGGTTTGATTTTCGCACCATTGGCAGCGGGCTACGTTGAAACCATTCTTGCAAATAGGATTATTGGCGAAAATGTAGGTGCAATAAGTGCATTCATTCTTTTTATAGATACAACATTTTACAGTTTTATCCTAAAAAATCCAACTTTAGGGATTAATTTAATAACCGCAGGATCAATAATTGTTATCTTACAAGCCGCATTTCCAACATTGATAAATTATATTCTTTTAGTTGTGCTTGGAGGAATCTTTTCAAATTTCCTGAAAGACTTGAAAAGAATTGTTAAAAAAATTGAAGATGTATATGCGAACCGGGGCATATTTTTTTGGAATGGTCCTCCTATAAAAATAGAAGATGAAGAAATAACCCTGTTCGACGAAGTTGAAAGCAACAATAAACTGAATAGCCTGGATTTTTACTTTATAACAAGTACAGATATGGTTGATAGAGAACATGAAATTATTGGAGTTTTCCAAAGTCAAGTGATTTTAAAAAGGGATACACATTTGGTTCATGCCGACATTGAAGAATTTGAGCTTAAAACACTGAATTATATTAAACAGGGAAAGGACGAATGTTTAATAAAACTATCAGAAAAGATTAAATCCTATGGGGGAAACGGAATTCTGAATTTGGAAATTCATTATGGTCTTGTTGGACTTGGTGGAGATGATTTCCATATAAGCGCGACTGGAATCGGGCTTTATGTCCCTTGAAAAATTCTATAACTTAATTAAGGTAAAATACCTAACATTTTTAATGCCATATACACCACTAAAACAGAAAATACTATTTTTAATTTCTTTTGAGGAACTTTGTGCGCCATTTTAGCTCCAAATGATGCAAACGGTACTGAAAAACAAGCTATTAAAATAAAATTAATAATGCTAACATATCCAATTGAATATGGGAATGTGCTAACGCCCCAACCGGATACGATATATGACAAAAATCCTCCGATGGCAGTTAAACTGATGAATATTGATGATGTTCCAATAGCTTCTATTAATGAAAATCCCAAAAGGGCTGTTAAAATTACTATTAGGAATACTCCTCCTCCGATGCCTAAAAGACCGGACGCGAATCCAACCAAAATCCCGATGACGGCACAGGAAATCAAATTGAACGGAATTTTTGCTTCTTCCCTTTCCTTATTGAGATCAACAATATTTTTAATTGCAACAAATAACAGCAAACAACCGAATATTATTTCCAAAGTTCGTGATGGAAGCCCTGAAGCGACAAACCCTCCAATAGCACCACCAACTATTCCAAATACACCCAATTGCAATCCCGGTTTTATAATCCCATCTAGAGATTTTGTGTGTCTATATGCTCCGCTTAATGCTGTTGGAATGATAATGGCCAGACTTGTTCCGATTGATATTAGCATTGCAAGGCTGGGTTCAACTCCGATGTATTTCAAAAGAAAATACTGTAAAGGAACAATTAAAAATCCTCCTCCAACACCCAAAAGTCCAGATGCAAAACCTGCGCAAATACCAATTAAGATTAAGCCTATGAAATATTCTATCGGAAACATAATCATCATTTATTTAAACTATTAATACTTAAATTATTGTTAATGAGAGTTAATAAAACTATCATAATCGGATTGATATTTATGCTCCTTGCGGGAGCGATATTTGTAAGTGACATTCTTAACCCAGTTATAAGACCAATTACATATCAATTTCTAATGGGATCCTCCAAAGGGAAAGACATCATATTCTTTGGCCTTTTAGGATTATTCCTGATATTGTCCCAAGCGATTGATAGAGATATTGACGCTACCAGATATTTGAAAATCTCAATGCTGATAGGCTTTGCGACATTGACTTTAGGAATTCTTTTGGAAATTGTCTTTAGACTGGAAATGGGAATCAAACTCAACACCATTTTTGCATCAATGACAGGCACAATGAGCACCACCAGTATTTTGCACACACACCTGTTAAAGTCCATTTTAGGAGCACTTTTAACTCAGATTATAGGGCCGCTAATCCAAAGCGACATCAACACGGGAGTTGGCCTATATCAATATCTTCCAAGTTTCAGTTTTTTAGTAATTTTACTGATCCCAATATTGTTCATTACTCTTGTTTTTGCAATGCAAAGACGCCCATGGCTTACAAATTTCCTGATTGCATTCTTTTCAAGCTGTTTGATAATTGGATCCATCGATGGAGGGATGTTTGCAACACCATCATATGTGGGATTATTGGGATTATATTTAGTTTATAGGAATGGTTATTATCTGAATTACATTGTTGGAACTGTATTGGGCGATGAAGCATTGCTTAATGAAAATGAAGCCATTCAACCAGTTTATAAAAATCATGACCTTAGCCGAATCAGATATCTGTTTAACAGATTTTTAATTTACTTCGTTGTAATTGCTGTGATAATTTTAAGATTCACCGTTGCATTTGCAGGAGCCGAACCGGATTACTATACCATTAACATTGCAAATGAGAGTGGAGACATTGATTTTGGAGATATTCCCATGGAAAAAATCACTCAAAGCAACAACATTACCACATATCATGTAGATTCACAATACAATGAGATGAAACTGTTAAATGATTTGAAAGTTCCCTTAAACAATTCGTGCGAGTACTATACCGTAAGTTGGAATGTTTACTCCTATCTGTGAAAAATTGATTTTATAGAAAGCATTATATTTTTTTAAACCAAACTTTAAGTAATGAAAAAAACCTATCTAATTTTACCAATTCTTGCGGGAATCATGTTTGGGTCAGCAGGAATATTTGTGCGAACATTAACTCATAATGGAATTGATCCAACCACACTTCTGTTTTTAAGGTTTTCAATAGCCTCAATTCCAATCCTGCTAGCTATCTTATTTACCAATAAAGGATTGTTTAAAATAGATTTATCGGATTTACCATTATTTTTAGCATGTGCGATTTGTATTATTGGACTTAATTTATGCTATAACGAGTCCATGAATACCATACCATTATCTCTTGCAGCAGTGCTTCTGTCTCTTGCCCCAATTTACGTATTAATTCTTGCATACATATTATTTGGAGAGAAAATAACGCCCAAAAAGTTAGTCTGTATGTTTTTAGCAATAATTGGATGTTTGCTTATGACTGGAGTTTTAGAAGATAGCTTAACATCTGCTCCATTATTGGGCATTCTACTGGGTATCGGTGCGGGCTTATTTTGGGCAGTATACCTTATGGCATCTAAAAAATCAATTGAAAGAGGCAAGCACACATACACTATACTATTTTATTCGATAGTTCTCATTTCAATTGCATTAATTCCCTTTACAGATTTTAGCCAAATTGCAAGTTTTGTTTCTATAAATCCTACTTTAACAATAGCATTTCTAATAATACACTCAACATTTTCATTTGCATTGCCTTATATTCTCTCAACAGTAAGTTTGAATTATATTGATTCGGGCGTTTCATCAATCTTACTCTCGGGTTCAGAACCACTTGCCGCATTAATCTTTGGATTGCTATTATATTCGGAAATCCCCACAATCCTAATGTTTTTTGGATTTGTATTATCGATGATTGCTATGATGTTACTTGGAAAAACGAACACCTAATGCAACAAATTATATGCAAAATTCATTAAGTTTGCCTAAAAATGACCAAAGTATTTATTACCCAGTTCCATTAAAGTTAATAATAACTAGTTGAATGGAGGTAAAAAATATGGTAAACGCTATACTTGCAGCAATTTTATCCTTCTTTATTCCAGGTTTAGGTCAAGCACTTGCTGGAGACATTAAAAAAGGAGTAATCTTTTTCGTAATTGCAATTGTATTAGGTTTCATTTTAGGATGGATATTTGGAATGGGAATCATTACATACATTGTTGCTCTTCTTTACGATTTATATGCTGCTTATGATGCATATAACATGGCAAAATAAGGTTAAAATATTTAATTTTAACCATTTTTTTCTTTTTTTAAAATTTTACAAAAACTTATTAATTCTAAAATTAAATTTTTACATATGATTTTAAGCATTATCATTCCTACATACAATGAGGAAGAATACCTTCCGGTTCTCTTAGAGAGCATTAAAAAACAAAGTTTTACCGATTATGAAGTTATTGTAGCTGATGCTAATTCAACCGACAACACCAGAAAAATCGCTGAAGAATATGGCTGTATTGTAGTTGATGGTGGTCTTCCGGGCGTAGGTAGAAATAATGGTGCGAAAGTGGCCAAAGGAGAATATCTGCTGTTTTTAGATTCTGATTTGGAGCTTACTGACGATTACCTGAGGGATGTCTTATACGAATTCAGAATGGAACATCTCGGAATAGCCATTACTCAAATGCTTCCGATGTCAAATAAAGTTGAGGACAAACTGTTCCACGATTTCGCCAATTACTTCATGATTGGTGTTGAAAATATAAAGCCCCACGGTGCAGGATGTTATGGAATAATCTCTCGAAAAGAACTGCACGATGAATGTGAGGGATTCGATGAATCCTTAACTTTCGGTGAAGATACCGATTATATTGAAAGGTTGGCCAAAAAAGGAAGGTTTAAAGTTCTAAGAAATGCAAAAATTGGCGTTTCGACCAGAAGGCTTGAAGAGGAAGGCATAACAACATTAATTAGACAATATGGAACAAGTACTGTTAATGACTTTTTAGGAAAAAGAACCGACGCCAAGGAACTTAACTATAATTTTGACCATGGACATGAAAGAATTACACCTAAGAGATTTGAGAATCTGGAAAAAAGAGTAGAACAGATTAATGACATAAAAGAAAGCTACGACAAATCTATTGCACGCATTAACAATACCCGATCCCGAATAAAATCTAGCCACCGTCAAAGAGACAGGAAAGTTGTGTTTTACTGCGTTTGCGGTGAGGGAATGGGACATGCAATAAGGACTAGTGTAATTGTCGATAAAATCAAAGAAAAATATGACGTATACCTTTTTTCAAGTGACAGGGCTTATGAATACTTAAAATCCAAATTTGACAATGTCTATGAAATAGGCGGATTCAACACCGTCTATATCAACAACAAGGTAAATAACCTAAAAACATTATCAGATGCGATAAAAAGAAATCCAACCAACATCAAGGTAGGATATGAGAACCTATATAAAAAAGCTGCACAGCTGAAGCCTGATGTCATTGTAACTGATTTTGAAATATATGCTACAATGCTTTCCAAAATACGCAATATTCCATTAATCAGCTTAGACAATATTCACATGATTACACAAACCAAAATTGACTATCCTAAAAGCCATTATGTTGAAATGCTTAAAGCGAAAGGAGTCATAAAAACCTATGTTGTGAATCCAAGAATCCACATTTTAACAAGTTTCTTTTATCCAAAAATCCGGGCAAAGAAAAATGCCGTAATATATCCTCCAATCATCCGTGAAGAAATTCTAAAAATGGAACCCAAAGAAGGAAACCATATTATCGTATATCAGACAAGCCGTGAAAGTGAAAAACTTGTTGGTAGACTTAAGGCACTTAAAGATGAACAGTTTATCGTGTACGGATTTGATAAAGAAGAGACTGACGGAAACTTATGTTATAAACACTTTAATGAAGATGAATTTTATGATGATCTTGCCTCTGCAAAAGCAGTAATCTGCAACGGAGGATTCACTTTTATCTCCGAAGCCATACATCTTAAAAAGCCAATCTATTCTGTGCCTGCGGTTGGAAACTTCGAACAAACATTAAACGGATTTTACGTGCAAAAATTAGGCTATGGGGAGTATCATGAAGTAATGAGTGCTAAAAGAGTGGCCAATTTCTTAAAAAGACTTCCAAAATATCAAAAAAGACTTGCTAAAGTTAAAAAGACAAATAACGATGGAATCGTCCAAGAGTTAATCTATAGAATCGAAAAATATTCCTAATAAAAAAAGATAAAAAAAACGAGTGTTTATAAAGTAACACCCATTTCCAATTGTTCTGTTAATTCTTTGTATCTGTTACGGATAGTAACTTCGGTTACACCCGCAATATCTGCAACATCCCTTTGTGTTTTTCTCTCACCAAGCAAAACAGAAGCGATGTATAATGCGGCTGCAGCCACACCGGTAGGGCCTCTTCCTGAAGTCAAACCTTTTTCCATAGCTTTTTCAATAATTTCAATAGCTTTGGATTGTGCTTCACCTGATAATCCCAGTTCTGATGCGAACCTTGGAACGTAATCTACTGGAGAAGTTGGTGGTAACTTAATATTTAATTCACGGGTCAAAAACCTGTAAGTTCTTCCCACTTCTTTTTTGGTAACTCTAGACACTTCAGCAATTTCATCCAAGGTACGTGGCACATTACAACGACGACATGCAGCATATAAAGAAGCGGCAACTACACCTTCAATACTTCTTCCCCTGATTAACTTATTATCTACTGCACTTCTATAAACTACAGATGCTGCTTCCCTTACACTTCTTGGAAGACCTAATCTTGAAGAGTCACGGTCAAGTTCACTTAAAGCAAACGCCAGGTTCCTTTCTGTAGCGCCGGAAATTCTGATTTTCCTTTGCCATTTTCTTAACCTATACCATTGAGCACGGTTTCTTGCAGGAATATCCCGACCGTAAATATCCTTATTTCTCCAGTCGATCATTGTACTCAAACCTTTATCGTGAATAGTGTAAGTAATTGGAGCTCCAACTCTTGTACGTTTATCTCTTTGTTCGTGGTCAAATGCTCTCCATTCAGGACCCATATCTACAAGATTTTCATCAATAACCAATCCACAACGAGCACAAACGACTTCTGCTCTTTCATAGTCTCCGATTAATTCTTCTGAACCACATTCAGGACAAATAGTTTGTTTATTATCTTCAAATACTCTTTCTTGAATTGGTTCGTTTACAGCTCTCCTACGTCTTCTGCTAGGAGTTTCCTTTACTTCTTGTGTCGTGTTTTCATCCTCCTTTTTTTAGGTTTTTTGGATTTTGGTTTTGATACAAATAGTTTTTCACCACAATTCTTTGCAATCATATCTCTATCTGCTGATTTAAATAAACGAATAGAGATGTATGGTTTTTTTGTTGGTCCAAAAACATAACTGACCTTCCCAATTTTGTTCTTATTACTATCAAAAACAATTCCGCCAGCAGTTGGTGTTTTAGAAGATCTAGCTATTAATTTACCAGAGTTTGCAATATGCAAACTGTTTCCTAAGAATTTCATATAATCAATCTTAAAAATCAAATCTGTATCGTTTATATATTAAAAAAAAGTAGTATATAAATATATCGGTAATATTTATATATAAATTAAGTTACTTATTTAAATGTTTTTCTATTTTTATCTGAGGCCAACAACCTGCCCAAGAGTGATTCCATCGGCCAACTTTTCGATAATAATGGATTCTTTTAATTTGACACCCAGCGCAGAAACCATGACTTTAGTGAATAACTCTTTTGGAATGACAACTATTCCGCTTTCATCTCCAAAGAAAAAATCACCCGGTTTTATTTCGTTACCCTCAATTTCAATTGTTTGATTTAATTTCCCCAAACCAAGTGCCAAACCTGCATTTGGAACAAAGTTGGATGCGAAAACCGGATAATCCATATCTAAAAGAGCATCCAAATCACGGACAGACCCATAGACAACAGTTGCCTTAACTCCATTATTTTTTGCACAGGTGGAAGCCAATTCACCCCAAATAGCTTTATCATCATTATCAACCTTAAAAAATAAAACATCCCCTTCACCAGCACTATCAATGGCCAATGCAGATGTTCCCCAATCATCACTGGTGGTTTCGGCAGTGTAAATGCTTCCCCACACCTTCAAGTTGTTGATTGGTTTTATTGATTTGATTGTTCCTGACCTGTGAGATATTCCATTATAAGCATCGGAAATTTGACAAGCTGAGATGTTTTCAAGCAAAGATAAAAGATTGATATGTTCCCTATAGTTATTTCCTCTAAATTTTAGATCATCAATTGTAACATTGTCCAAATCAATATCTTCGACGTTGACTCTTTTTTCTAAATCCTTATTTTTATTCAAAATATCTTTTGGAGTAACACTCATTAGCTCACCGTTTCATCTTTGTATAATTATATTATGTAAAACATCGTTAAAAAATTTTTGAAATATAAAATATTTTATATATTAGTTATGCTAAAATTATTATTGTAGTATTGAAAAAAATACTTAATTATTATATACTCAATAGAGAGTTTATTTACATTATCATTATTATAATTATTATTAATTAATTCAAAGACAGGAGAAAAATCAATTATTAAGGAATCAAAGATTAGCGAGTTTTATATATTTCAAAATAAAGATTAAATGTAGGAATTAGTAAACCCTTAATAGAATGACGCTCCGAATGTATTGGCTCTTTTTTTAGTGTATAATAGGCAAATATGTTTATCGTATAATTTATGCAAGTTAATTGCCTAAAAATAATTATAAAATTTTTAGTTATTACATAAATTATCCCGATTAAATTAAGCTTAGGAGGCTTAAAAATGGGAAAAGGTGAAGAATTAACTACAACAAAATATTTAATTCATGCCCAAATTACCGCCAACGGTATTGTTGAAAAACCTGATGTTGTTGGTGCTGTATTCGGGCAAACTGAAGGTTTACTTAGTAACGATTTAGATTTAAGAGAACTTCAAAGAACTGGAAGAATCGGAAGAATTCAAGTTAACATTCATTCCAACGGCGGTAGAGCCAAAGGCGAAATCGTGATTCCATCCAGTTTGGACAGAGTTGAAACCGCCATACTCGCGGCATCCCTTGAAACAATCAATCGTGTTGGACCTTGCGAAGCTGAAATTCAAACTTTAAAAGTTGAAGACGTAAGGGCTGTAAAAAGGGAACAGGTCGTAAACCGTGCAAAAGAAATCTACAAAAACATGGTTGAAAGTGTCGGTCCTGCCAGCATGAAAATGATTGAAGAAGTAAGAGAAGCCATGAGAGTGCACGAAATCTCTGAATACGGTTCAGATCGCTTACCTGCAGGTCCAAGCATCCACACTTCAGATGCAATTATCGTAGTTGAAGGCCGTAGCGATGTTTTGAACTTACTTAAATACGGCATTAAAAATACCGTTGCAGTTGAAGGAGTAAGCGTTCCTCAGTCAATTGGTGAGTTAAGTAAAAAAAGAACCACAACCGCATTTGTAGATGGTGACAGAGGTGGAGAACTTATCTTAAAAGAACTCTTGCAAATCGGTGAAGTCGACTTTATTACTCGTGCTCCAAAAGGAAAAGAAGTTGAAGACTTGGAAAAAGATGAAGTTTTGGTTGCACTTAGAGATAAAGTTCCTACAGCACAATTCTTAGCTACCCACAATATCTTAAACGAGTCTAACGGAAATCATAATAAAAGAGACAACAACAGAAAATACCAAAATAGAAATTCCAAAAGGCAACAAAAATTCACCCCTCGTGAAGAAGTTGCACCGGAACCTGTCATCGAAGATGATGAAGTTAGCCTTATGAAAGATATGTTAAAGGAATTTGAAGGAACTGGAAGTGGAGCTATATTGGATGAAGCATTGAATGTAGCTAAAGAAGTTGAAGTGGAAAACATCTATGAAGAAATTAAAAACATAGACGGAACCGCTGACAGCGTCATATTTGATGGAGTTATCTCACAAAGATTGGTTGATGTAGCTTCCGAGAAAGGAATCAAAAAATTAGTCGCATTCAACTCAATGAATATAGTCAAAAAACCACATAATGTCAAATTAATAACAATCGACTAGAAAATTAATTTTAGGAAATAGAAATCATCTATTTCCAAATTTACTTTATTTTAACACCACAAAAAAACTTTTTTTCAAAAATCTATAATATAACATAAATAATAAATAACATAATTTATAGAGTTTATATAGAATCTATAAAATATGGAGGAGAAAAATGAATATCAATAT